>JBKPGW010000001.1:0-2541 GCA_046729555.1 Actinomycetota bacterium
TGTCGAACCACATCGCAAAGAGCGTGAATTGGGAGCCGAAGATCAACAGCAGCGCGACGAGGACGACGGTGCCCACCGAGACCGCGTTCCCCATGATCCGCAGTACGACCTCGAGGATCCCGAGCCCGAGGCCAAGCAGGGTCATCAGGAACCCGAGGGCGTAGAAGAACACCAGCGGGTGGAAGTCGCGGATCACGTACTTCTCGCGCATTCGCCAGAAGAAGCCCTTCAGCAGCAGCCACGAGATGCGCGGGACGACGCGGCGGATCTTGATTCCCGACCGCTCCCCGACGCCGTAGACGGGCCGCGAGGGGATGTCGCGCACGCGTGCGTTCCAGACGTTCAGGTGCACGAGCATGTCGTTCGGGAAGCCGTAGCCCGGGTAGACGCGGTCGAGGTCGAGCTGCTCGAGGATCTCGCGGCTCGCGGCCGTGTAGCCCGACTGCGAGTCGGCCACGTGCCAGTAACCGGATGCGATCTTCGTCAGCAGCGAGAGGACGGCGTTGCCGAGATAGCGTGAGCGCGGGATCACCTTCCACGCCTCACCCGTGATGAGGCGGTTCGCCTTCGCATACTCCAGCTCGCCGCGCACGACGGGCAGCGCGATCTTCTCCAGGTCGGCTGGGTCCATCTGGTTGTCGGCCGCCATCACGCACGCGACGTCGATCCCCTCGGCGACCGCGCGCTGGTAGCCCGTCACGATCGCCGCGCCGACACCCGAGTTGCGCTCGTGCGTGATCACCTCGACGCGCCCGTCGCCGGCAGCCCGCGCCGCGGCCGCGGTCCCGTCGCGCGAGGCGTCGTCGACGACGAAGATGCGGTCGACGAAATCCGGAACGCCCTTGATCGTTGTCGCGACGAGCGCTTCCTCCTCGTACGCGGGCACGACGACCGCGACGGTCTTCCCTTCGAGCATTACCTGCGCCGGCGGCGCACAACGGGTTCCCACACAAGCGCGGCCAGCAAACCGAGCACGATGCCGAGGAAGGCGGCGACGACGACCGAGTTGCGCCGGCTGCGCGCCGTCGTCTTCGTTGCGGCCGCGCGCGTCAGGACCTGCGGGCGCTCGATCTCCTGCGCCTGGATCAGGAGCTGCTTGGCCTGCAGCTGGTCGTCGAGCACGTCGCCGATCTGCACCGCGAGCACCGCTCTTCCGAGCGGATCGCCGGAGGACGAGCCGCGCCGGATCGCGTCGATCTGCGTCTGGTCGTCGGCGATGCGCTCCTTCAGCGCTTCGATCTTCCGGTCCGCATAGGGCGCGAGCCGGTCGACGACGATCTTCGCCAGCGCGTTCGCCGCCGCGGCGGCGCGACGGCGGGTCGACGCCTGCACGGTGATCCGGACGAGCGGGTTGCCGGTCGTGCGCACGACGGTGCTGCCGGCGCTAGTCGAGATCGACTTTGTCGAGACATGCCCGCGCAGATCGGCGGCCCGCATCCCGGCGCGTGCCGCTGCGGTCTCGATCGACGACTCCGCGCGCGCGATTGTGCCGGCCGTGGACGGATTGGCCTGCGGGCCCTGCAGGAACACACCCCCGACCGAGCTGTACGACGCGCCGAGGTAGACCGTCGCGCTCGCCTTCCACACTTCCTTGCCGCCGAGCGAGATCAAATAGCCGATCAACGCGCCGGCGACGAGGCCGAGAACGGGCAGCCACCAACGCGCGACGATCGCGCTCCAGTAGCGGCCGAGGTCGACCTCCTGCTCGGCGTCGACGTCAGGTTCGCGCGCGCTCAAGGCGCGGCGACTCTAACCGAGGCCCATTCCCACTGAGCGCGCATGCCGTCCTCCAACGAGGTCGTCGCGCGCCAACCGAGATCGCGTTCGATGCGATGTGTGTCCGCAGCCGTACGGCGCACGTCGCCGGTGGCGGCAGGGCGTTCCACGACGTCGAGTGTCCGGCCAGAGACCTGTTCGAGCGTCGCGATCGCCTCGCGCATCGTCGCCTCCGCACCGCCGCCGACGTTGTAAAGAGAGCCGGCCGGACCGTCGCGCATCGCCGCGACCGTTCCGGCGACGGCGTCCGCGACGTAGGTGAAGGAGCGCGACTGCATCCCGTCGCCGTACAGCTCGAACGACGCATCGCGCGCAAGCGCGTCCACGATGCGCGCGAAGGCCATGTCGGGGCGTTGCCTCGGCCCGTAGACCGTGAAGTAGCGCAGCACGACGGCTTCCAGGCCGAAACCCTTCGCGTAGGCATGCACGAGCTGCTCGCAGCCGAGCTTCGTGATCCCGTAAGGGGAGATCGGAGCCGGGCGAGCGTCCTCCGGCGTCGGATAGCTCTCCACCTCTCCGTATACCGAAGAGGACGAGGCGAAGACGACGCGCACTCCTGCGGCGGCTGCGCGTTCGAAGATGCGCTGCGACGCGAGCAGGTTGCGGCGGACGTAGTCCTCGAAGACTGCCCCGAAGCTGCGCACGCCCGGCTGTCCGGCGAGGTGGAAGACGCCGTCGAAGCCGTCGAGCGCGAGGTCGTCCTCGGCGAGGTCGAGGCGCGACACGTCGAAGCCGCCTGCGTTCTCCTCCTTGAGCGCGGGGTCG
>JBKPGW010000002.1:0-5917 GCA_046729555.1 Actinomycetota bacterium
TCCTCGTTGAACTTCAGCTCCTTGTGAGCCATGTGTTCCTCGTACCTCCCTGTTCCCTAGGACTTCGCGCCGGCCAGCTCGCGGTCGCCAACGACCTTGGCGAGCACGTCCGACTCACGAAGAATCAAGACCTCGTCGGTGCCGAGCTTGATCTCGGTCCCGCCGTACTTGCTGAAGATGATCTCGTCGCCTTCCTCGAGATCCATCTTGATGTACTCCCCGTCCTCGTCCCGAGCGCCGGGGCCGACTGCGAGGACGCGCCCGCGCTGCGGCTTCTCCTTCGCCGTGTCGGGCAGCACGATGCCGCTGACCGTGGTCTCCTCCTCATCGAGGACTTCGACGATCAGGCGGTCACCAAGCGGCTGCAGGTTCATTCACATTCCTCCTGTCCAGACGACTTTGTGACAACCATTGGCACTCTCGTAGCCTGAGTGCCAGGGCATTCTAACGTCGTTCCACCGCCGCTCGCAAGGAGAACGGGAGGCTGTGTTACAAAGTCCGGGTGCGCCGAGAGTTCTCCGCGGGCGGAGTGGTCGTCCGGCAGCTCAGAGGGCGTCCCGTCCTGGCAGCGATCCGCCCGGCGGGCAAGCCGGAGGGGACGTGGGCGCTTCCGAAAGGCCTGATCGGGCCGGGCGAGCGGGCCGAGCTCACTGCGCTCCGGGAGGTCGCCGAGGAGACAGGCGTGGAGGCGACCCCCGTCGAGAAGCTCGGCGACGTCCGCTACGTCTACACCTGGGCCGGCGAGCGGGTCTTCAAGGTCGTCAGCTTCTTCCTCTTCAAGTACCGCGCGGGCCGGCTGGGAGACATCCCCGCCGAGCACGCGCACGAGATCGCCGAGGTGCGCTGGCTGCCCCTGGAGGAGGCCCCGGAGCTGCTCGCCTACAAGGGCGAGCGCGAAATGGCCGTGAAGGCGCTGGCGCGGTTTTCGCGCTAGCGGCGGGCGCGTTAGGCTCCCGCGCGTGAGCGAACCGGAGCAGCAGGAGTCAGCCAGACTCGAGGAGGAATCCCGCCTCCAGCGCAGTCTTCGCTATGGGCACCGAACCGGGCTCTATCTGGCGCTCGTCGTCGGCATCGCTGCGGCGGTCCTGTTGATCCTCCTGATCGCCCGCAACACGCGCCAGGTCAAGGTCGACTACATCTTCGACAGCACACAGGCCCGACTGATCTGGCTCGTCGTGATCTCCGCCATCATCGGCTGGGTGCTCGGCATCGTGACCGCATTCCTCGTCCGCAGGCGCACGCGCTGGCGCCGGCCTGAGTGAGCCAACCGATGTACGCCCTGAACTTCTACTCCCCGATCGTGGCGGAACAGCTCCGAAGCGGCCGCAAGACCGCGACGATCCGCCTCGGCGACAAGGCGGCGAAATACAAGAAGGGAATGATCGTGCAGGTCCTCGTCGGCGCCCGCTTCAGCCCGCGGGACCGTGTCTTCGACGCTGTGATCGACAAGGTCGAGGTGAAGACGCTCGGCGAGCTCTCTCCACGCGAGATCGAGCACGACAACCCCGAGATCCGCCGCACCGAGGACATGGCCTCCTTCCTCAGCCAGCTCTACAACCGTGAGGTCACGCCGGACGACACCGTCACGGTGATCCGGTTCTCGCAGATCAAGAACTAGCCGCGGCGGCGGATCTTCGTCCCGAACAGCTCCGGCTTGCGCAGCTGCCTACCGCAGGACTCGCAGTCGACCGTGAACGTGGAGCTGAACGGCGCGTTGCACGCCGGGCAGCGACGGAGCATCTCGCCGCCGCACTGCGGGCACTCGTCGGGCACTTCGGCTTCGAACTCCTCGAACCAGCGGCGGGCCGCGCCGCACTGAACGCAGAACGCGACCCAGTCGCCAAGCACCTTGCGGCGCTCCTCGCGGAGCCAGTCAGAAGCCTTCCCCATCAGCTCGTCACAACTGCATTGAACACGGCCAGGCCTGTGCGGCTCCCGATCGTCACACGGACGGCCCAGCAGCCGGCGGTCGGGATCTCGACGATCGATGGGTACACGGTCCCGTCGTCCGATGCTGCCGCTGGGAAGCTCTGACGGAAGGTTCCAAGGCCATCCAACCGCCAGCCGGCGAGCGCAACTCCGCCGGCCGGCCGCGGAGACCACCAGAGAAATTTGGTGCTCCAGCCCTTCGGCGCGAGGCCGCCGGCGTAGATCACCGCCTGGTCAGCGTCGGGCATCGTGCTCACGAAGCGGACGGCGGCGATGCCGTTACTGCGTGGCACCGTCGGCATCCACGTGACAGCGCCGAAGCGTGGATGCGGTACGCCGCGGTACACCGGGCTTGGCTCGCAAAGCGGCTCCGCCAGGGCATCCACCGAGCGAACGACAAATGCCCCGCGCAGCGACCCCGAACGAACAGACAGCCGCCAGCAGCCGGCGGTCGGGATCTTGACGATTGATGGAAACTCCTGCCGACCGGCAAACCGCTGTTTGAACGCGCCGGCTGCGTCGAGCCGCTTGCCGAGAACAGTGAGCATCCCCGCGCCGCCGCGTGTCGTCCAGAGGACCTTCATGGCCGGGTTCCCTGTGCCGCCGCGCGTGTAGAGGACGAGCCCGTCCGACGAATTCACCCGTCCGTCCATGAGGACGCTGCCGGAGTACGCGAAGAGGTTGCCGGTGATGCCGCCCGAGCGGACCCAGGGCGTGCCGACCGAAGTCGCGCCGTAGTGAACGGTGGAGGCGGGACAGCCGGCAAGCACGAGGCTGGCAAGCCAGGCTGCCACGGAGCTACCGGTTCTGCAGCGCGTCCAGCCCGATCGCGAGCGCGATCGCGAGCCGGCGGTCGAGCTTGCGCTCGTGATCGCCGGTCAGGTCGAGCACGTACGTGTCACGGAGCTGGAACTTGCGGTTGAGGTGCCCAATCACTCGCTCGTCCTGGAGCAGGTCGAAGTTGTAGGGGATTGGGACCCATTCCCCGTACGGCACCAAATCGACCAGGCGACGGGCGATCGCCATCGGGAGGCTCCGTTCCTGGGCGGTCACGGTCGGGCCGTTCGCACCGCTGACCTCCCACGTCGAGCGAAAGAGGGACTTGCGCAACACATGGTGGAGGGTTCCGATCGGCTGACCCATGGCGTCCGTGACGTCGTAGCGCGAGCCGCCGGTGTCGAGGAACGACCGTGCCTTGAGCCGGAAGAGCTCCTGTGACTCGGACTCGTCGCCGAAGAAGCGGATGTCCTCCTTGATCGCCATCTTCTTCTGGCGCACGAAGGCAACGGGCCCGCCGAGCGGCGTCTCGCCGGCTGCAAGGGGCGTGATCCGGTAGAGGTTCGCAATCGGCCGAATCAGCTGGTCGACCAGATACCGATCGTGTGAAAAGGCGTCGGCGCTCACGGCGCCGGGATCCTAGCCGTGCGCGTCGACCGCGCGGACGACCAGCACACCGGCGAGCTTTCCCGTCCGCAACCGGAGCAGCCAGCAGCCGGCGGCGGGAATGTCGACGGTCGACGGATAGACCCCCTTTGGCGAGAGGGCCTCCGGGAACGCCTGGCGAAACGATCCGACGGCGTCGAGTCGCGTACCGACCAACTCGAGCGAGGGACCGCCGTTCTTGATCCACCACGGCACCTTCATGTTCCGCTCCCCGTCATGACCGTGCGTCGTCAATTGCGCGGGCCCCGACGCCTGCCACGGCCAGCCTCCTTTGATCGCGGACGAACGCGGACGGGCAATCGCCCAACCGCCGTTCTCGAGCACCGTTGCCCCGCACTGGAGCTTCGTCGGCACCTGGACGACGCGCGCCACCACTGATGCGATCTTCGAGCCGAATCCCGAGTTGTTCCAGAGCGTCAAGCGCCAGCAACCCGCAGCTGGGAATTGCAGCATCGAACGACCGTCGCTCTCGAGCGGTATGGCAAAGGACCCGCGCCCGTCCAGCCTTCGTGCGCGCAGCGTCCCGGGCTGGTTCCAGGCGATCTCGCCGCTGAGGCGCCACAGCACGAGCCCATCGGAACGGTTCACGCGGGAATCTCGCAGGGAGCGCGGGTAGCTGACCACGGCACCGATCAGGCCGGCTGAGGCCGGCTGGGCGAGCACCCAGGGCGAGTCGCCGAGGCCCGGGAACCTGGAAGGCTGGTACCGGACGACCGTGGCCGCGCAGCCGGTTTGTGCCGACCCGAAGAGAGCAGCCGCTGCCAGGACGGCTGAGAGCACGCCCGTATTACACCTGCGTGGGGATCGAAGTTCCCGGCAGCCCAGTCGTTAGAGTGGCACCGCCATGGCGATCGCCCGGGAAGCCGAGCCCGTCGGCTCGCTGAAGGAGGTGCGAGAGGCGGGCCTCGACCGCGAGGACCTCCTCGGCGTCTACCGCAGCATGCTGATGACGCGCGGGATCGAGGAGCGCGGCCACATCCTCTACCGCCAGGGAAAGATTCCCGGCTCCTTCTACACCGGGCGCGGCAACGAGGCCGCGTCTGTGGGGGTGGCGACGGCGATGGGCCCCGATGACGTCGGCACTCCGCTCCACCGCGACATGGGCGTCCACGTCGTCCGCGGCGTCGAGCCGTGGCGGATCTTCGCGCAATACATGGGCCGCGCCGACGGCCCGACGAAGGGCCGGGACGGCAACGTCCACATGGCGGACTCGAAGTTGGGCCTGCTCGCGATGGTCAGCCACCTGCCCGCGATGCTGCCGGTCGCCGTTGGTTGCGCCCTCGCGTTCCGCATCCGCGAGGAGAAGCGCGTCGCGGTCGGCTGGTTCGGCGAAGGCGCGTCCGCGCGCGGCGATTGCCACGAGGCGATGACACTCGCCGGCGTCCGCAAGCTTCCCGTCGTTTTCATCTGCGACAACAACCAATGGGCGTACTCGACCCCGACGCACCTCGAGTTCGCGACGGAGCACGTCGCCGATCGCGCCGAGGCGTACGGGTTCGAGGGCATCGTCGTCGACGGCACAGACGTACTCGCCGTCTACCGCGAAACGAAGCGGGCGATCGAGAAGGCGCGTGCCGGCGGCGGGCCGACCCTGATCGAGAGCGTGACCCTGCGGATGGAGGGTCATGCCGTGCACGACGACGCGTTCTACGTCCCGAAGGAGATGCTCGAGCGCTGGGCGGAGAACGATCCGCTCGAGCGCTTCCGGACGTGGCTCCGCAACAACGCGGACATGTCTGACGAGGAGGAGGACGAGATCGCCGCGGACGTGAAGAAGGCGCTCAACGACGCCCTCAAGCGCGCCGAGGAGTCGCCGCTGCCGGAGCCGTCCGCGCTCACCGAAGGCGTCTACGCAACGGCGGAGGACCTCGACACACCGCACCACAAGTAATGGCCGAGCTGACCTACCTCCAGGCGATCTCCGACGGGCTGCGCACCGAGATGCGGCGCGACAAGCGCGTCTTCGTGATCGGCGAGGACGTCGGCGTCTACGGCGGTGCCTTCAAGGTGACGCTCGGGTTCCAGGAGGAGTTCGGCCACTGGCGTGTCTTGGACGCACCGCTGGCGGAGACGGCGATCGTCGGCGCCTGCACCGGTGCGGCCATCATGGGCATGCGCCCCGTCGCCGAGATGCAGTTCGCCGACTTCATCTCGTGCGCCTGGGACCACCTCGTCACGGTCGCTGCGAAGCAGCGGTACCGCGCGGGCACGCCCGTGCCGATCACCGTGCGGCTGCCGTCGGGCGGCGGTTTCTCCGGCGGGCCCTTCCATTCGCAGAACCCGGAGTCGTCGTTTGCGCACATCCCCGGCTTGAAGTGCGTCTGCCCGGCGACGCCGGAGGATGCAAAAGGACTGCTGATCAGCGCGATCGAGGATCCGAATCCGGTCCTCTACTTCGAGCACAAGCATCTTTACCGGCGCATCAAGGGCGAGGTTCCCGAAGAGCGCTACACCGTGCCGCTGGGCAAGGCGCGCGTACACCGCGAGGGAGACGATGTCTCCGTGATCACGTGGGGCGCGATGGTGTACACCGCCGCCGACGCGG
>JBKPGW010000003.1:0-28136 GCA_046729555.1 Actinomycetota bacterium
AGCTGCCGATCGCTCAGCTGCCGCCTCGAGAACCTCGGCATCAGGTACGGGCCGATGCGCACGGCCTCGGCGATCTCCCGCACACTCGATGACCGCAGCGACGGGGCGATCCCGCCGGTGACGATCCCTCCCTCCGCGGCAACCTGGTGACAGCCCGCGCAGTTCTCCGTGAACAGCCGGAGGCCCTCGCTGAGCGACCCGCGCTCGGGATGAGGGTGCGGAACCGCGGGCCCGCCGAGCGACCCGATGTACGCGACGAGCGCATCGATCTCGTCGTTGCCGAACACGGGCGTCTGTCGCCGCGGCTGGTCGTATGGATCGCGCAACGGCATGTAGCCCGTGCGCAGGTAGAAGTCGGCGGCGAGCGCACCCGCCCCGACCAGCGGCGGCCCGAACCCCGTCTGGCCGAGCTGTCCCTGGCCGCGACGCGGCTCCGGAACGCCGATCGCGCCTGGCCCGTGGCATGACGAGCAGTTCTGCGCGTAGAGATCGCGCCCGCCCGGCGCCGCCGCGGCGGAGCCCGCGACGACCAGCGCCACGAGGACGGCGGCTAGCCGGGCGTACACGGCTCGAACGAGAGAGCTCCGACGCCGGTCATGACGATCAGCGCCCCGAACAATGCAGCGACGAGCACACCGCCCAGCGCCAGGAACGCGATGCGGCCGCGCACATCGACGGGCGGATGCAGAAGCACCCTGACCGCGACGGCCAGCCCCGCCAGCGCAACGATGCCGGCGAACGCAAACAGGATCGCGTCGACCGTATGGCTCGAGAAGTCCCAGCTTCCCGCGCCCGGGGCGCAGTCTGCCTCCTCCGCGCCGTAGCCGACGACGAGCTGGGCCGTCCAGGCGAGCGGCACTCCCACCAGTGCGAACCAGACGCTCTTCACAGCGACGGCGAGAGGATCGTGAGGACGACGGCCACGGCCAGCGCGTTGACGAAGTGCCAGTAGAGCGCGACCGCCTGCACGCCGAAGAGCCGGTACACGGTCAGGCGCCGCACCTTCGACAGCAGCCACCCGTTCAGCAGCAGGCCGGCGAACACGTGCAGCGCGTGCGCGACCTGCAGCGTGTAGTAGATCGACCCATACGCATCCGTGCGCGGGGTGAACGAGGCCGCGTTCGTGCGCAGCAGGTCGGACTGCAGCCAGAGATAGAGCGCGCCGATCGCCAGCGCGCCGAGCAGGTTCGCCCGGAGCAAGCCGCGCCGCCCCGCCTTCGCGGCCTGCGTCGCCACCCACATCGGCACGCTCGTGAACACGAGGATCGCCGTGAACGCGAGCGGCCGCAGCAGCTTCGGATCGGCGATGCCGTCGGGCGGCCAGTCCGGGGTCTGGAAGCGGAGGTAGAAGTACGTCGCGATCAGCGTCCCGAACAGGCTCGCCTCGGTCGCGAGCAGCAGCAGCATCCCCCACCACCCGTTCGGGCGCCGCTCGTCCCGTGTGACGACGAGCTCGCTCATTGGTCAGCCTCCGGCCAATGAGCGAGGGAAGGGGCGAAGGGGGAAACCGTGAGGTTTCCCCCCACTCTCTCCTCAGCACACGCGGCGATCGCAGCGGCGCGTGCGCTGAGGCGATCCCTAAAGAAGGGGGCTCGTGGGGGAAACATCGTTTCCCCCACGGGAGCGAGCCGAAGGCGAGCGACGCTCATCAGGCTTCCTGCGGCTCCGTCGCGTGCCAACCGAGCAACGCAGCGCCGATCAGCACCGTCGAGATCGCGGCGAACACGAAGTGCCCGACGAGGAAGAGGGTGAAGAAGACCGTCAGGGCGAGCGCGAGCAGGAACGGCCACAGCGACTCCGAGGGCATCGTCAGGATGCGGTCGACGTCGGCGTCGAGCGCCGTCGTGGCCGGAGTCTCGTGGCCGTCGTCGAGCACGTACGGCGAGCGGCTGGGCCCGTCCCAGTTCGGGTTCGCGCTGCGCACGACCGGGATGACGGGGAAGTTGTAATCCGGCGGCGGCGACGTCGTCGCCCACTCCAGTGTGTTCCCGAGCCACGGATCCGGCCCGGCAACGGCTCCGCCCGCGAGGCTGAACAGGACGTTGACGACGACGAGCAGGATCCCCGTCGCGAGGACAAAAGCGCCGATCGTCGAGAGCAGGTTGTAGATCCCCCAGCCGAGGCCGGGCTCGTACGTCCAGACGCGGCGCGGCATCCCGAGTAGGCCGGAGATGTGCATCGGGAAGAACGTCAGGTTGAACCCGACGAAGAAGATCCAGAACCCGATCACGGCCAGGCGCTCGTTCAGCAGCCGCCCGGTCAGCTTCGGGAACCAGTAGTGGATGCCGGCGAAGATCGGAAAGACCGCGCCGCCGAAGAGCACGTAGTGGAAGTGCGCAACCACGAAGTACGAGTCCGTCACCTGCTGGTCGAACGGGATCGCCGCAAACATGACGCCGGTCACGCCGCCGACGACGAACACGACTATGAAGCCGAGCACGTACAGCATCGGCGAGCGCAGCACCGGCCGCCCCGTCCAGACGGTCGCCGTCCAGGCGAAGACCTGCACGCCGCTCGGGATCGCGATCAGCATGCTCGTCGCTGCGTAGAAGACCATCGTCACCTGCGGCAGGCCGGTCGCGAACATGTGGTGCACCCAGACGCCGAAGCCGAGGAACGCGGTCGCCATCGTCGCAAGCGCGACCCACGGATAGGCGACGATCGGCCGCCGCGAGAACACCGGCACGATCGAGGACACGATCCCGATCGCGGGGAGAAAGATGATGTAGACGTCGGGGTGGCCGAAGATCCAGAACAGGTGCTGCCAGAGCAGGACGTCGCCGCCCTTCTTCGTGTCGAAGAAGTGGAAGCCGAACTTCCGGTCGAGCTCGAGCAGGATGTTCGCGGCGGACAGCGCCGGCAGCGCGAAGATCACGGACAATGACGTCGCGAGCATCGCCCAGCAGAAGAGCGGCATCCGGTTGATCGACATGCCCGGCGCTCGCATGCGCAGGATCGTCACGATGAAGTTGACGGCGCCCGCGGTGGTCGAGACGGTCAGGAAGAGCAGGCCGAGGTTGTAGAAGTCGATGTTGCGCTCCGGCGTGAACACCGAGCTCGCGAGCGGCACGTAGTTGAACCAGCCGTCGTTCGGCGCGAGCTGGAAGAGGAAGCTCGAGTACATGAAGAAGCCCGCACCCAGATAGATCCAGTAGCTGAGCGCGTTCATGCGCGGAAACGCCATGTCACGCGCGCCGATCATGAGCGGCACGAGGAAGTTGCCGAAGCCGGACAGCATCGGCGTGACGAACAGGAAGATCATCGTCACGCCGTGCATCGAGAAGAGCTGGTTGAAGTCCTTGGGGCCGACCAGGCGCTCGTCCGGCTGCGCCAGCTGCGTGCGCATCGACAGCGCCTCGATCCCGGCGAGGACGAAGAACGCGAACGCCGTCACCAGGTAGCGCTTGCCGATCTTCTTGTGGTCGACGGTCGTCAGGAACGTCCAGAGACCACGCGGCTCGGCCCACAACCGCTCCAGGCGCTCGACGCGTTCGGCCGCGACACTCACTTGAGCGTCTCCAGGTAGGCGACGACGGCGTCGAGATCACCCGGCGTCAGGCCGAGCGCCGGCATCTTGTTGCCGGGCTTGATGCTCTGTGGGCTCCGAATCCAGCGATGCAGGTTCTCCGGCGTGTTCGCGATCGTCCCGGCGGCGAGCGTGGCGCGGCTCGCGACGTGCGTGAGGTCGGGCGCATAGGTGCCGTCGGCCGGCGTGCCACGAACGGTGTGACAGCCGCCGCAGCCGGAGGAGAGGAAGACGTCATTGCCCTTCGCCGTCTGCTGCTGCTGCGCGAGCCAGGCCTGGAAGCGGTCTCGCGGCTGCACGACGACGGAGAACGCCATCAGCCCGTGCTCGAGCCCACAGAACTCCGCACACTGGCCGCGGTAGGTCCCGGGGCGGCTCGTCTCGAGCAGGAGGTCGTTCCGCTTGCCGGGGATCATGTCGAGCTTGCGGTTGAGCTCCGGCACCCAGAAGCTGTGGATGACGTCGGCCGTCCGGGCCTCGATGCGCACCGGCACACCGGCCGGCATGTGCAGCTCGTTCGCGGTCACCACACCCGACTGCGGGTAGCGGATCTCCCAGAACCACTGGTGGCCGATGACGCGGATCGTGAGCCGTCCCTTCTTCGCCTCGGCGGCGGACGTGGACGGGATCGTGTGGAGGACGAGCGCGAACAGCGCGACGAGCACGATGAGCGGGACGATCGCGCCGCCGTAGAGGACGAGCCGGCGCGCGAACGGCGAGTCCGACTGCGCCGGCCGTTGCTCGCCACGCCTGCGCAGCGCGCCGATCAGCAGCAGCGTCGTGACGACGGCGAAGACCACGACGGCGCCGACGAACATCACCCACCAGAGCGTTGCGATGTCGTGCGCGGGCCCCGAGTGCGGTGTCAGCGTCGACTGGCTCACGCCCCCGGTCCGCCCGGTCACGGCACCGCTGTACCCGATCGACTTGGCGTTAACCGCGCGGCAGCAAGCGGGCCTGAGTGGCCTTGAAGCTCGCGATCACCGGCTCCCCGGGCGCCAGCTGCAGCCGGTCGAGGGAGGCGGTGGTGATCTCGGCGGTCAGCAGCCTCAGCCGGACGCGCGCCCGATTCCCGAGCGGCGTCAGCGAGACGATCTCGTCGCGGACGTGGTTCAGCGCGGAATCGTCCGGTGCCTCGCGCGCGAGCGAGACGTCCCACGGGTAGACGACGACGTCGGTTCGTCCCTGGGCCGGGTCGGCCGCGTAGATCGTCGGGCCGTCGTCGAGCAAGACGGCCGTGAGCCCGTTGACGGCGCGGGCGCCCACACCTGAGAGGACGTTCGCGCCGGCCAGCCGGGCGACGAACGGATCCGCCGGAGCGCCAAGCAGGTCGGCCGGTGACCCGACCTGTCGCAGCCGGCCCTTCGCGAGCACCCCGACCCGATCGGCCAGCGCGGCGGCGTCCTCGAAGTCGTGGGTCACGAGCAACGCCGGCAAGCCGAGCTCCCGCAGCAGGTCGTGGAGCTCCGCGCGCACGGTGCCGCGCGTGTGCGGATCTAGGGCCGACATCGGCTCGTCCAGGAGCAACACGCGCGGCGAGCGCGCCAGCGCTCGCGCGAGCGCGACGCGCTGTCGCTCACCGCCGGACAGCTCCGCCGGCTTCGCCTTCGCGAGCCGCTCGATGCGGAGACGCCGGAGCAGCGCGTCCGCCCGGCCGCCGCCGAAGGTGACGTTCTGCTCGACCGTCAGGTGCGGAAAGAGCGCGTACTCCTGGAAGACGTAGCCCACCGACCGCTGCTCAGGCCGCCGGTCGATCCGCCCTTGTGCGTCGAACCAGACCTGCTCGCCGCAGGCGATCTGGCCGCGCTCGGGGCGCGCCAGGCCTGCGAGCGCACGCAGGATCGAGGATTTCCCGGCACCCGAGGGGCCGAGCAGGGCGACCGTCTCCGCCCCGACCTCGAGCGCGAGCTCTACGTCGAAGGAGCGAAGCGGGAGCGAGAAATCGAAGCGAAGCGGAACCATGGAAAGAGCTTCAGGGCGACGAGGAGGATCGCACCGACGACGATGAAGAGCGCGCTGATCGCCAGCGCCGTGTCGAAGTCCTGCTCGAACTGCGCGTAGATCGCGAGCGGCAGTGTTTGCGTCACCCCCTGCAGGCTGCCGGCGAAGATCAGCGTCGCGCCGAACTCGCCGAGACCTCGCGCGAGCGCGAGCGCCGACGCGGCGGCGAGGCCACCGGCCGCGAGCGGCAGGGCAACGCGGGCGAAGACACGTGCAGGTGCGGCGCCGAGCGTCCGGGCGGCGTCGAGCAGGGTCCCGTCGACCGCCTCGAACGCGGCGATCGCGCCGCGAAAGTAGAACGGGCTCTCGACGAAGGCGACTGCGAGCACGACCGCCGCACGCGTGAACGGGATCTGCACGCCGAGCGTGTCGAGCTCGTCGCCCAGCAGTCCGGCCCGGCCGAACGCGGCGAAGAGAGCGATGCCCGCGACCGCGGGCGGCAGCACGAGCGGCAGCTCCACGAGCGTGAGCACGAGCCCGCGTCCACGGAAACGCCGGCGCGCAAGCAGATAGGCGGCCGGCGTGCCGACGACGAGCACCGCCGCGTGAGCGATCGCACTCGTCTCTAAGCTGACGAGCAGTGCGTCGCGCGTGACGTCGTGACCGAGCGCACCGAGGAGATCGCCCGGCGGCACGCGGAAGAAGATCGCCGCAACGGGCAGCACGAGAAAGGCGATGGCTATCGCCGTCGTGACGGCCAGCAGCGCGGCGAAGGCAGCTCTCACGGACGCTTCGGGAGGCCGAAACCCGCCCGGGACAGGAGCAGGCGCCCGCGCCTCGAGAGCACCTTCCCGACGAAGGCCTTCGCGGCAGCCCGATGCTTGCTCGCCTTGACCACTGCGAGCTCGTAGCGGATCGGCGGCTGCGCCCAAGCAGGCAGCGAGATGGAGCGCGTGTGCGACGCGACCGGCCGTGCGTCCGTGCGGTACACGAATCCGGCATCTGCCTCGCCGAGTGCGACCTTGCTGACGATCCCCTTCACGTCGGTCTCCTGGCTGACCACGTTCTTGCCCACCGCCGCGGTGATCCCGAGCTTGTCGAGGATCTGCCGCGTGTAGACGCCGATCGGGACGGTGCTGTCGCCGATCACGACCTTGACGCCTCTCCGGCGCAGGTCGTAGACGGAGCGGATCTTGGCGGGGTTCGACCGCGGGACGAGCACGATCAGCTTGTTCGTCGCAAAGACCGACGGCTTCAGCAGGAAGCCCTCCCGGTACAGAAGCTCGGCGTACCTCGGGCTGGCCGATGCATACACGTCCGCCGGAGCTCCCTGGCGGATCTGGAGCGCGAGCTGGTCCGAGCCCGCAAAGCTGTAGCGCGCGCCGCCGTCGACGCCGAGGAAGACGTTCGTCAGGGAGGCGGCCGCAAAGACCGTGACCGGCGTCGCGGCCGACGTCGCGGCGGGCAGTACCAGCGCGACCAGCGCGACGGCGACGAGCCGCATCACCGCTCGACCATCACCGACGTCGCCTTGACCACAGCTCTTGCGGGCATGCCCGGAGCGAGACCGAGCGCCTCGGCCGACTCGCGCGTGATCACGGCGACGAGACGGCCGCCGCTCCCGACGTCCAGCTCGACCTCCGCCAGCAGTCCCTCGATCTTGACCTCGCGCACGACTCCGTCAAGCCGGTTGCGGGCGCTCAGAGTCTGGCCGCCCGCACCGCGCAGCCGGTCGACCTCGCCTGCCGACACGACGCGTCGGTTCGCAGCGTCCCGAGTGACTCGAATGCGTCCCTGCCGGTCCCACCGGCGCAGTGTGTCGAGGCTGATCCCGAGCGCAGCGGCCGCTTCACCTGCTGTGTACATGCGCGCCACAGACAGCACGCTAATGCATAGGCATTACCTAGGCAAGCTCATTCAGACTGCCGGGGTCTGAGCCCGCAGGGTCAGACCCCGGCCTTACAGGGAGCCGAATTGGCCGATGTCGTAGCCCTTTCGCTTGAGCTCGCGAGTCGCGGTACGGGCCTGTCGGACAGCAGCCGAATTGCTCACACGGAGAAGCGCGGCTCGGGCGCGCACGATGCTCGCGCGGCGCGCGTCCTTCACCTGCTCGAGCAGATCGGCGAAATCGTCAAGGGCGTCGGCCAGTCGATCGTTCGCCGGCCGGACATCCACGGGCGGCTTCAACCCGCGCAGGTCGTCGGCCGCATCGCGCAGATGGTCGCGCAGGTTGTCCACGTTCTGGTTGAAGGTCGCGATGTCGATCGACCGTCCGAGCTCCGACCCGGCGTCCGTGAGGTCCTGCCCCAGGCGCTGGACCTCCGTCTGGTACTCCGCCTTCGAGACGACCTTGGGGCTGTTGCCACAACCCGCCAGCGCGAGCATCAGCACGAGCGCGAACAGAAACGTGCGCAGCACAGTGGGCGGTACGCTACCCGCGCTCTTGCAGGACACGCCCAGTTGGGGAATCGAGCCGGTACCCGAGCGCCTCCGCGTGCTCGGGACGCTCGACACGACGCTGCTCTGGACGAACCTCGGCATCTCGCTGCTGGTGCTCGTCCTGCCGGCGTACTTCGACCTCCCGCTGAGCACGGCGCTCGCGGCAACGCTGGTTGGGGGCCTGATCGGGAACGGGATGCTCGCCGTCGCCGCGCTGATCGGCGCCGACGCGCGCGTGCCGACGATGGTCTTGCAGCGAGCGCCCCTCGGCCGACGAGGCTCGTATCTCGCCACGGCTCTCAACATCCTGCAGTGCCTCGGCTGGGCGATCTTCGAGCTGATCGTGATCGCAACGGCGGCAGGGCTGCTGTGCGACAAGCTGTTCGGCTTCGAGGCGGTGTGGCTGTGGAAGCTCGTGTTCGGCGGCGTCGCAGCCGCCCTGGCCCTGCTCGGACCGATCGGCTTCGTCCGGCGCTTCGTGCGCAAGTTCGCAATCTGGGCGGTGGTCGCTTCGGTGATCTACCTCGCGTGGTGGATAGTCGACGGCGCGCACTTCGGCCACATCTGGTCGGAGCACGGACATCACGGGTCGTTCTGGCTCGCGGTCGACACGGTCGTCGCGGTGACGGTGTCGTGGGCGCCGCTCGTCGCGGACTACACACGCTTCTCGCGTGACCGGCGCAGCGCCTTCTTCGGCGTCGGCGTCGGCTACCTCCTGCCGACGCTCTTTCAGTTCGGGTTCGGCTCGATCCTCGTGCTCTCTCGAGGCGTCGATCCCAACCACCCGGAGCTGATCCTCACCGCGATCGCCGGGGGCGGCGCGGCAGCCGCGCTTGCGCTGCTGGCGCTGACCGTGGACGAGACGGACGAGGCGTTCGCGAACGTCTACTCCTCGGCCGTGTCGACCCAGAACCTGTTCCCGCGCGTCTCGCAGAGGATGTTGATCGTCGGCGCTTCGGTGCTGGCGACGGCGGGCGCGCTCGCGATCGACATGCGCAGCTACCAGCGCTTTCTGCTGCTGCTCGGCGCGGTGTTCGTCCCGCTGCTCGGAGTCCTCGTCGCCGACTGGCTGCTGAAGGGGCTGCACTACACGCGCACCGATGTCTTCGACGGGCCCGCGGTGCGGCCGGGCTCGGTGGTGGCGTGGCTCACCGGCTTCCTCGTCTACGAGTGGCTGTACCAGCCGACCGACCTCGGCTTCTGGACGCGCTGGCTCGGGCACCTCTGGACGCCGACCTACCAGGTGGGCGCCTCCGTGCCTGCCTTCGTCGTCGCGTTCCTGCTGACGGCGGCCGCGGTCTGGTTAGGCTCGGCGCGTGCCGCCGCTCGCGCTCGTCGGGAACCTCTCCCGGGACGTCGTTGACGGCGGCCCTCCGCGAATCGGCGGCGCGCCCTACTACGCCGCGCGTGCCTGGCGCGCGCTCGGCTCGCGCGCGACGATCTTCACGCGCTGCGGTCCGGAAGAGCGCGCCGCCTACGCCCGACGCCTGACCTCGCTGGGCCTTCCGGTCGTGATGCTGCCGGGCTCGCACACGACGTCCTTCTCCTTCTACTACGACGGAGACGTTCGCGTCATGACCGTCGAGGCGCCGGGTGACACGTGGACGCCGGCGGATGCCCGGACGGTCACGCCTCGCGCATGGGTTCACGTCGCGCCGCTCCTGCGCTCGGAGTTTCCGGCGGAGACGCTGGCGGCGCTCGGCCGCGGCCGCCGCCTCTCGCTCGACGGCCAGGGACTGGTGCGTGCGGCTGCGGTCGGCCCACTGCGCCTCGACACGGACTTCGACCCCGCGCTGCTCCGGCACGTGCAGATACTCAAGCTGGCGGAGGAGGAGGCGGAGGTGATCGGCGCCGTGGACAAGCTCGGCGTCGCGGAGGTGCTCGTGACGTTCGGGCCCCGCGGCTCCTGCGTCTACGTCGACGGGCGCGGCGAGAAGGTAGGCGCGTGGCCGGTCGCCGCCGACCCGACCGGGTCGGGCGACGCCTTCTCGGCCGCGTACCTCGCGGGCAGGTCCCAGGGTCTGACCCCGGTTTCTGCGGCCCGGCGCGCCACGGCGCTGGTCGGAGCGCTGCTGACGGGGAAGGCGCCGTGAGGGCAGCCGTTCGCACCTTGGCCGGGACGTTTCTCGTCGACCTCGAGGAGGAGGAGGTGGTCGGCGAGACGGAGGACTTCGACGTTCCGCAGGTTCCGGTGGAACTGCCGCGCGTCGTCGCCGCCGCGGCGGCAGGTTCGACGATCGTGGCCGTCGTCGACCGCCGCCCGCCGCTCGTGATCTCGAACGACGCGGGCCGCACCTGGCGCGAGGCCGGCGGCGGCCTGCCGCCCGGCTTCGCCGTCGCGGTCGCCGAGGACAACCCTGACGTGATGCTGTTCGCCGCGCGCAACCGCCTCTACCTTTCCGAGAACGGCGGGACGTTCTGGCGCGCGCTCGTCCCCGAGCTTCCAGACGTCGAAGCCGTGCGGTTCGACTAGAGCGCCCTCGGCAGTTCAACGCTGAGCGGTCCTCTGTTTGCGGGTTTAGACGGCCGCACGGGCAAAGCCCGCGCGGCCTCTATGCGGCGCCGCCAAGTCGGCGCCTCAGCTAGAGCCGGAACTCGCCCCGCGCCACGGTCACGGCCGAGCCGCCGACCTCGACCAACTCGATCCGCTCCGCCGTTCCTTCGACTCGCGCAAACAGCTTCGACGGCCGCCCTATTTCCGCGCCCTGCGAGATCTCGATCTCGTCGCCGAACTGGATGCGGCCATGCCGGGCGAGATGGATCGCCAGCGGCCCTGCGGCAGAGCCGGTCGCCGGATCCTCCGGGACGCCGCTGCCGGCGGCGAACATGCGTGTCTTCCAATGCGTGCCGGACCCTGCGAAACAGTTCACGTACACGGGAGTCGCCCGTGCGAGCGCGGTGAAGTCCGGCGCGAGCGCGACCACCTCCTGCTCGCTGCCGAGCTCGAAGTACGCGTGTCTCACCCCATTGTCATAGACCTCGACCGGTAGCTGCGAGCGCACATCGAGTAGCTGCTGCACAGCGTCGGCATCCGCAAACGGCTCGTGCTTGGGGATCGGTTGCTGCATCCAGCCGAACACGATCCGCGCGCCCTCGCGTTCGAGCGTCACCGGAACGATCCCCGAGCCCGTTTCCAGCCGGATCTCGCCGAGCTGCAACGGTGCACCGAGCACGAACGCCGAGCCGAGCACGGGATGGCCCGCGAACGGCAGCTCCGTCACCGGCGTGAAGATGCGGATCCGCGCGTGCCCGCCCGCCTCGGGCGGCAGCACGAACACGGTCTCGGAGAAGTTCATCTCCTTGGCGAGCTTCTGCATCGTCGCGTCCTCGACATCGCGTCCGTCCGTGAAGACGGCCAGCTGGTTACCGGTCAGCGGCGTGTCGGTGAAGACATCCGCAACGACGTAGCGGAGCGAGGCCATGCAGGTAGCCTACGGCGCCGATTCGATGAAGCTCGTCCTGGTCCGCCACGCCGACGCCGCGCCGGGAAGTCCCGACGAGCTGCGCGCGCTCACGGCCGAGGGCCACGAGCAGGCACGCCGGCTCGGCGAACAGCTCCACGCCGACGGCATCCAACCGGACGCCGTCCTCTCGAGCCCGTTCCTTCGCGCCCGCGAAACCGCATCGGATCTCGGCTTTGGGGAGGCGGAACCGGTGGAGGAGCTCGGGCCCGGCGCAACCGCCGACGACGTCAGGTCGGCGATCGCACGGCGGGGCGAGACGGTCGTCGTCGTCGGCCACCAGCCCGACTGCAGCCGCATCACGGCGGCGCTGCGCGGCGGTGAAGAGCCGCGGTTCCCGCCGGCCGGCGCGCAGATCATCGAGCTGTGACCGCAATCGCCGTCCGCGACCTGCGCAAGACATACGGCGAGCACGAGGCGCTGCGCGGGATCAGCTTCCACATCGAGGAAGGCGAGGTCTTCGGCTTGCTCGGCCCGAACGGCGCGGGGAAGACGACGACAGTCGAGATCCTCGAGGGCTATCGCACCCGCGATGGCGGCGAGGTGGACGCGCTCGGCTTCGATCCCGCACGCGCGGAGAGCGCGTACCGCGAGCGCATCGGCGTGGTGCTGCAGCAGTCGCAGCTCTGGCCGAACCTGACCGTGGCGGAGACGCACCGCATGTTCGCCGGCTACTACGAACGGCCACGCAAGATCGACGAGGTGATCGAGCTCGTCGGGCTCGTCGAGAAGCGCGACGCACGAGTGAAGACGCTGTCCGGCGGGCAGAAGCGCCGCCTCGACCTCGGCGTCGCGCTCGTCGGCGATCCGGACCTGGTCTTCCTCGACGAGCCGACGACCGGCTTCGACCCCAGGGCGCGACGCGCCGCGTGGGACATGATCCGCTCGCTGCGCTCGCTGGGCAAGACGATCCTGCTGACCACCCACTACCTCGACGAGGCGGAGCAGCTGGCCGACCGCGTCGCAGTGCTGCGTGAGGGACGCATCATCAGCGAGGGGACACCCGCGGAGCTGACTGGCGGAACACGGGAGACCGAGGTGCGCTACCGGCGCGACGGGCAGGAGGTCGTGATCCGCACTTCCGAGCCGACACGCCTCCTGCACCAGCTCACGGAAGAGGCGATGGCCGAGGGCCGCGAGCTCGAGGGGCTGACGGTGCGGCGGCCGACGCTCGAGGACGTCTACCTGCTCCTGACGGAGGACGCTGAAGCATGAGGCTCTTCTGGCATCAGCTTCGCAGCGAGCAGCTCGTCTTCTGGCGCAGTCGTGAGGCGGCCGTGTTCGTCTTTCTGTTCCCGCTGCTGCTGTTCGCGCTGCTGACGGCCGTCTACAACGGAACCATCTACAACCGCCCCGCGTCGTGGGCGTTGCTCGCCGGCATGCTCGGCTACGGCACCGCGAACACGGCGTTCGCAGGGTTGGCGCTGCTGCTGATCTCGCGGCGCGAGCTCGGCATCCTCAAGCGCATTCGTGCGACGCCGTTGCCGACGACGGTCTACATCGCGGCCGTGCTGGCGTCGATCATGATCGTGTTCGCGCTCCAGGCCGTGTCGCTGTTCGTGCTGGGACGCCTGTTGAAATCGACGCCGTGGCCTGCGCACCTGCTCTCGCTCGTGCTGGCGCTGGCGCTCGGGGCGGGGGCGTTCGCCGGTCTCGGGGTCGCGATCACCGGCTTCATCCGCTCGCTCGAGGGCTCGTCCGCCGCGCTGAACCTCGTCGTGCTACCGACGGCGTTCCTCTCCGGCTCGTTCGGGGATCGGCAGCGCTATCCGGCCGCGCTGCGCGCAATCGGCGACGTGTTGCCGCTCAAGTACCTGCTGGACGCGCTCAACGCGATCTATCTGCACAAACGTGAGCTCTGGGACAAGCCGACGGCGGTCGCCGTCCTCGCCGCCTGGGGGGCCTTCGGAATCGTTGTTGCAGCGCGGAAATTCCGCTGGGAGCCACGCGAGGGTTAGACCGCGGACCGCCCGGACATACCACGTGCAAGGTGCAGGTCGAGGAAACCATCGCCTTCGTGGTCGAGCAGGAGCCTGCCGGCCTCGAGATCCGCATCAACTTCGGCGTGTTCGCCGGACGCGACGCGACGACGGCCGAGCTCGAGGAGCTGGGGAAGCTGCTCGTGCCCGAAGCCGGCGAGGTCGCGATCGTCGGCGAAGAACGGCACGAGCTGACGGAGGACGCCGAGGTCGTGCTCCATCAGGTTCGCGTGGCGATTCCTCCGGACGCGGTGCCGAACGACCCGACGGAGCGAAAGAACTTCTGCGAGCGGCTCGTGACCCTGGCCGAGATCTGGGCGCGCGACTGCATCAACCAGCGCCACGCTGAGATCACCGACCTCGGCTAGAAGATCATCGCGCCCGCGCGGCGCGCAGAGCCATGCCGGCGATGCGCGTCGGCCTACCCGCCTTCGCGATCACGTCGTCGAGCGCCGTGACGAAATCGTTGATGTCCTGTTCGGACACGACGAGCGGAGGCAGGCCCTTGAGCACGGCCAGATCGTGGCCGGCGACCTGCGACAGGACATGGTGCTTCGTGAAGAGCGGGACGACGACGAGTTGCGCGAACAAGCCGGTCTGCATGCGTTCCAGCACGCGCCAGGAGAGGCTCCCCGACTCGGGCTCCGCGAACTCCATCGCCCACATCAGGCCGAGCCCTCGCACTTCCCGCACGACCTCGTGCGCCTCGACAAGCGGCTGCGTGCGCTCCAGCAGCAGCTCGCCGAGGCGAGCCGCCCGCTCGATCAGCTGCGCGTCGTCGAGCTCCCGTAGCGTCGCCAGTCCTGCCGCCATGGCGAGGTCGTTCGGCGCAAACGTCGAGCCGTGGCTGACGGAGTGCTCCAGCGAGTCGAAGACCCCGTCGTAGACGGGCTGCGCCATCAGCAGCGCGCCGATCGGGACGTAGCCGCCGGACAGCGACTTCGCGACCGTGACGAGGTCCGGGTCGAGCTCCCAGTGCTCGGAGGCGAAGAGCTTCCCCGTCCGCCCGAAGCCCGTCTGAACCTCGTCGACGGCGAAGAGCGTCCCGTAGCGCCGGCAGAGCTCCTGCGCCGCAGCCAGGTAGCCCGGCGGCGGGAGGTACACGCCGTGCCCTTGAATCGGCTCGAGCAGGAACAGCGCAACGTCCTCGCTGCGCAGCTCGCGCTCGAGCGCCTCGAGATCGCCGAACGGAACCTGCGAGAAACCGGGCAGCAGCGGCCCGAAGCGCTCGACGAACTGCCCGCCGCCGTTCGCGGAGAGCGAGCCCAGCGTCAGGCCGTGGAAGCCGTGCACGGTCGAGAGCACGCGCGAGCGCCCCGTCGCGGCGCGGCCGAGCTTCACCGCCGCCTCTACCGCCTCGGTTCCGGAGTTGGTGAACAGAACGCGCGCGAGCCGGTCCGGCGTGCGTTTTAGGAGCTCCTCGGCGAGCAATCCAGGCAGCAGCGACACGCCGAGCTGCACGGACCCGGGCGTCTCGAGCTCCAATGCCTCCACGAGCGCGGCACGAACACGCGGATTGTTCCGCCCGACGTTGAACATCCCGAAGCCGCCGAGCAGGTCGAGGAACCGCGTGCCGCCCTCGTCGTAGAGGTACTGCCCCTCCGCGCGCGCCCAGACCCGGTCGAATCCGATCGTCTTCAGCACGCGCATGAACTGCGGATTGATCGTGCGGGCGTAGAGGTCGTACTCTTCGCCCGCCCGTGCCTGTAGCAACTCGCGGATCACGGGCGGAGCGTAGCGCCCTCGAAATGACGAGAGCCCCGCGGCAGCGGGGCTCTCGAATGTCCGGGGTGGTATGCGGGTTCTACTTGCCGTGGCCCTTCCCGTGGCCGCCTCCGTGATTCGACTTGCCGGACTTGCCGTGGGAGCCATGGCCCGAATTGCCGTGGTTGGACGAGCCTCCGCTGTGCGGATTGGTGTGCTTCGGCTTCTTGACGTGGCCGCTCGAGGTCGTCGTCGTCGACTGCGTCGGCGCCGTGGTCGCAGCGGTCGTGGTCGTGGTCGTGATCGTCACTGCGCACGCGCCTTCGGTGTCGCCGTGAGCGACATGCGCGGCAACAGCAGGCCGGGCGATCGTGATCGTGTGCGACTTCCCGGATCCCGTCTTGTGACAGACGGCGACCTTCTCCTGGCCAAGGCCGAGGCCGTTTTCACCCGCTGCCTCGGTCTCGCCGGTCGTTCCGGTGGTCGTGGTCGTGCTTCCGGTGGTGGTCGACGTGGTCACGGCGGTCGTCGTGGTCGAGGTGACCGTGCTCGTCGAGGTCGAGGTCGACGTCGAAGTCGAGGTCGAGGACGTCGACGTCGGGTCGGGTGCGGCCGAGAGGGTCGGCGAGGGCCCGGCCGTGATCTGGGCGAGGCCGACGCCGGCGGCCGCGGCAAACGCGAGGCCGACGATCGCTCCGATGATGGAGCGCCGCCTGAATCGGCTGAATCGTTTATCCACGGGCGATCCCTTCGTTTTTCGGGGGTTTCCTACGCCCCTCAGTCGCCGCTGTCGCTCGAAACTTGCGCTCCGCTATTTCGTGAAGCTGAAGCGGGCGCGGTGGCTCGTGCCGTCCCGCAGCGTCACGATCAGGTCACGGCAGCTCCCGGCCCAGGTCTTCGGGGTCGTCGCGAGATACGTGTAGCGGTCGCTGGAGGCGTTGTACGACAGCGTGCCCTCGGCTCGAGTCGGGCCGTCGAGCGCCCCGCAGGGCGCCCAACCGGGCGACCCGGCCGCGAAGATGTCGGTCCCCTGGTCGCCGTGCAGGGAGAACTTGAGGGGGACTGCTTCGCCCGCCTTCATCGATGCAGCGCCAGGGAAGGCGACAGCAGGCGCCGCGAAGCCCGTGAAGTCGTACAGGACCGAGTACGAGTGCGTTTCATGCGCGACATTTCCCGCACGGTCGTAGGCAGTCACGGTGAACGTCTTGATCCCAAAGCTCGACGTGTCGACCGGAGCGCCGCTCCCGACGTCGCCCTTGCAACTCTGGATGCCCGAGCCGTTGTAGTCGTCGCAGGAGTACGCAGCCCACACCTGTTCACCGAGCGTGTACGTCGCTCCGTTAGCCGGTGATGCAAGCCAGATCGCCGGCGGCGTGCGGTCGGCGACCGAGTAGTGGATGGTCTCCTGCGCGACGTTGAATTCCAGGTCCACGGTGGTGACGGTCAGCGAGAACGTGCCGATCTGGCTCGTGTCGATCTGCGCGCCGACCGGAAGCGTGCCGGCGCAATAGCCCTCGTACAGCCCGAGCCCGCCCGGGTCATCCTCGCACGAGTAATCGGCTGTGACGTACGAGCCTTGGTCGAAGACCATGCCGTCGGTCGGCGTTCGGAAGATGATATGCGGCTTGGTGATGTCGATCACGTTGTACGTCGCGGACTTCGTCGTCTGGCGTCCCTCGTAGTCCGTTGCGGTCACCGAGACCGTGTGCGGGCCGGCATGGAAGGTGTCGAGCTTCGAGCCAGAGGGCTGGCTGCCTTCGCAGGAGACGATCGCCGACGTGGGCGAGACGCACGCGAATCCGAACGTGACGTCGTACCCCTGCGGGTAGTACCAGCCGTCGTCGAAGCTCAGGTAGACGATCGGGTCGGCGTCGTCGGCGTGTGCGGCGGCCGGCAGTCCGGCCAGCGCGACTGCGACGAGGGCGGCGACGAGGAGACCCCTGCGCATGGAGCCGTCGCATCTTGGGACCGCCCGCCGCGGCTCGAATCCCCCGACGGGGGGAGGCGACTGGCCGGCCTCCAGTTCCCTCAGGCACGCGCGCGGACGCTCTTCGACACCGCAACGGCGGTCTTCGGCCCGTTCGTCGCCCTCACTCGGCAGGCCAGCAGGACGCCGACGTCGGCGCGGCGAACCCGGAAGCGCGACTCACGCGCGGCCGCCTTGCCGTTCCGGAGCCACGAGAGCACGTAAGCGATCGGCTCGGTTCCCGTCCACGCCCCACGATCGCACCGCAGGACGTGGCCCACGCGGGCGACGCCGCGGACCGCCGGCCGTCGCGTGTTCGCGAGCGTCGGCTCCCAAGCCGCGGGGAGGTCCGCGGTCAGAACCGGTAGCAGGTCACGGTCGCGCCAATTCCAGACCACGACGCCGTTCCCCGCCGCATCGAGGCGCCGAAGCCTCGGCCCCGGACAGCTGCTCGGGAGGCTGCTAGGCGCCCACCGCCGCAGGGCGCACAGCCGTCAGCAAGCGCGAACGATGCTGCCAGACCGCGATCGCGTCTCCCTGCGGATCGACGGCGACGCGCGGCTCGGCCGAATCTGCGGCTCCGACCTCGACGGGACGAGACCAGCTCCCGTCACGAGCTCGGATGGACGACCAGATCAGACCGCTACCCAACCAGACGGCGACAACCGTTCCGTCGGCGGCGAAGCCGACTGCAGGACCGGCGTTTGCACCGAGCTGCCCGCGGTCGATCATCGGCGCCTGCACGTCCCAGGAGCCGCCAGCCGGACGGACCGACGCCTCGACACCCGGGCGATCACCGAGAGCCCAGACGGCAACCGCGTCGCCAGCGGCGTTAGCCGCGACAGTTGCGCCGACGCCGGCGTTCCGCGAGAAGGTGACGGGCGCGTCCCAGACGCCCTTCGTCAGATCCCCGCGGGCGAGCAAGACGGACGATCCCTCGATCCAGATCGCGAACGCCTCACCGGCCGGCGTGACGGCCAAGCTGGGCCCGGCCCGCACATTGCTCGTCGACAGCACGACCGGCGCTCTCCAGGCGCCGGACGCGACGGAGCGCATCTCTCCGGCGACGTCGAAATCGCTCCCGTGCCGTTCCGCCCAGACGGCGACGGCGTTGCCGGCGGCGTCGAGTCCGATGTGATGGCTACGCACTTCCAGCACGGCGGCGGAGAGGTCGCTCGGATTCGGGAAACTCACCGTCGGGCCGGTGCGGTACGTCGCCTGCACGACACGGTCACGCCCGATGTCGTGCACCCAGAGGACGGCAGCGCGACCGGCCTCATTCAGCGCGACCGTCGGCCTCGCGCCGACCCCGGGTCGCGCAATCCGATCCCCCCAGCCCCACAAGCCGGTCGAACCGTCACGGGCGGCCACCTCGACCATGTGGATGCACGTGAGCGACGCGGGCGACTGGGCGCAGTCCGCGCCTTCCTCACCGTCCCAGACCGCGAGCGCCGCTCCGGACGAGTTCATCGCCAGCTCCGGCCCGAGCGCAATCCCGGTATCCGAGAGCACGCGCGGCTCGCTCCAACTCGACGAGGCGACCGCCGCCGCCAACGCCGCGAGGACGAGCGCCCGCGTCAACGACGCCTCCGCACCACGACCTTCCCCGAAAGCGTTGGAGCCGACTGACCCCACTCGTCGACGGCGATCGCCGCGAAGCGGTAGGTGCCGGGCCTGACCCGTCGCAACGTGCAGGAGCCGCCACGCGTGCGGCAAACCCGGATCACGCCGGGATCGTCGAGCGCAAACGCAGCCGCGCCGCGGTGACGGAGGAGCTCGTATCGCAGCACGCGCGGGGTCGTCGTGTCGCTGCAATGTGATCGTCACGGTCTGCTTCCGCACCCGCGCGCGCACCATCGCCGGAGCAGCAGGACGCGACAGGTCGGCGAGCGCGTTCCGCATGAACTGCTGCAGGCGCGTGTCCGGCGGCAACGTCCGTCCGAGACGTCCGGTGTTGAACGAGTCGAGCGCGTACGACCACTGCTGCGCCCCGGCCGCGAACACGCGCGCACCCGAGGGAGCGGTGTATCGGACCGCGTCCGCGTTCTGAGGCGTGCCCTCGTAATGGAAGAAGACGGTCACCCCTGGCTTCTCGCAGTCGGGCGCCTGGGTCTCCGGCCGCGCGTCCCACTCATTGCCGACGACGTCGAGCACCGTGTCGCCCGGCTTGAAGCCGGTCCCGGCGAACCACGGATCGCCGTTGGCGGCGTCGGTCACCGTGTAGTCGACGGGTCCGCTGTAGTGGTCGCGGATCCGGTAGAACATCACGCCGAGCAACGCGCACTCCGGACGCGGCGGGGAGAGCTCGCGGAAGCGAATCGTCCTCAGCGCGGGATCCGGCTCGGGGTCGGGCGCCGCTTCCTTATACCCGACAAGCGTGCGACCGCCGTCCTCGTAGCGAACCTGCCAGTACGACGCGTTGGAGTTGGTGAACGCGAGATTCGTCCCGGCATCGCGCGCTGCGTCGAACGCATCGCGCTGCCGCTTCGTCCAGTACTCGTCGTGCCCGATCACCATCACGAGCCTGTGCTCGAGCAGGCTCTCCGGATCCGCGTCGGTGTCGGCGTCGGTCTGATACGCGACGTCGTAGCCCTCGCGCTCGAGGAAGCGCACCATGTTGTACTCCCAGTCGAACGGGCCCTGGGAGGTGAACGCGAGCGGCCGGTCGAACGAGACACGGGTGGTCGGCTCGACGTCGGTGCTGTTGAAGCTGTAGAGGCTCTTGCCGCCCCACGGGTTGTACGCCTGCCACGTGTTCACCGGAACCTGGACGAGGATCTCGGCGTGCCTGCTGGGCAGAGCCCGTACGACGAACGGGATGTAGCCGCGCGCGCCCGTCTCGTCTCCGCCCGCCGTCAGCCGCAGCAGTGCGTAGTAGTAGCCGCTCACCGCGTCGGCCGGAACGGACAAGGTGTCGGTGATGGGCCAGTCGGCGCGGGCACGGTTGGCGCGGGGGCCGTAGCTGTGGCCGGCCTCGTCACCCCCGCAGCTCGGCAGACACGCCAGCAGTCGCGCACCGAGACCTCCGTAGTAGCCAAGGCGGTAGACCTCGACGCGATAGCGGTCACCATCCTGCGTGTTGATGTGGAAGTGGACGTGCTCACCCGGCAGGACGCTGAGCTCCGACGCCCAGCCTTCGATCCGCGTCGGCGGCACAGCCGGCAGGAGCCACGTTCCCGGCTCGGCTCCCGCCTGCGCGTTCTCGCTCTGGATCGGATTCGGCGACGCGAGCGCGGCCGCAGCGAGCAGCGCCGCGAAGGTCATCGCCGCGCGACGACTGCGCGGCTTCGCGCGATCGACCGTCGGTCACTCGTGTCGGTCAATGTGACCGATCTCCTTCTCGAGGGCTCATGAGCGAAAGCTCGCATCGAGGCCTAATCAGCGTCTAATCGCTGGACCGACCGTACGACGGTTGTATTACGAATCCATCAGGGCGACGTTCGCGTTTCTTGTTACGAGGCCCTTGGACCTGAGTCGCGGACGACCCAGGCGACCTCGCCGCGCCTCTGCACCTTCAGCTTCTCGAGGATGCTGTGCACGTGATTCTTCACGGTGGTCACCGCGATCGACAGCTGGGCCGCGATCTCCTTGTTCGACAACCCTTGCTCGATCAGCTCGACGACTTCGAGCTCGCGTGACGTCAGTGCGCCGACGGTTCCATGGCGGCCGTTCTCCGACAACGCGGCGACGCGCCGCATCAGCGTTGCGATGACGTGCGGGGACGCGAGCGGCTCGTCGCGGACGGCACGGTGCGCCGCGTCGGCAAGCTCGTCGAGCGACGCGTCCTGCAACACGTAGCCGATCGCGCCCGCTTCGATGCAGGCGAGCACGTCGCGGTCGGCGTCACGAACGCCGATGGCGAGCACCGGCCGCACGGGGTCGACCGCCGCAAGTTCCCGCAGGACGGCCACACGCGCGCCTCCGGTGACGTCGACGAGGACGACATCGGGATCGGCAGCTGCGTCGACGACCGCGAGCCCATAGCGCGGGAGCGCGCGCGCGACCGCATCGCGGAAGAGACCGGTCTCGACCACGAGAGCGACCCGTGGGCGCCGGTCGCGCCTCATCGGACGCATTCCCCGAGCCGCAGCAACGAGTCAGTGCGTGCGACGTCCACGCGTCCTTCCAGTCGTTGCCGTGTCGCGACCGTACGCCGCGTGCTGTCGCAAGTCAAGGCGGGCAGGGGGATCAAAGGAACTAGTACCTCCCGGGCACGCGGGCAGATCCGATTTGCATCGACCGGTCCATGGTCAAGGCTCGATGCGCTCACTAGCGTCGATGGCACCGCATAACGCGCGGAACCCGATCTGGGGCCGGGTCCGCAGCGCGCTGCGAAGAAGCGAGGAAAGGAGGCCAACGGCGGGGCCCGCCGCCGCAAACCGCAAACAACCCCAACGGGGAGGGACAGCATGGCAGAAGGGATCAACCTCGAGGGGCTAATCCAGGACGTCCGCGACTCGGGCGCACCCTGGGAGCCCGGCGAGACCTCGATGACGAAGCTCTCGCGGGCGGCGCGCGACAAGCGACTCGGCTTCACCCCGCCGCCGGGCGAACCGACGCTCGAGGAGATGCACGCCGCACTGGAAAGCGGCGAAGCGGCCGTCGAACACGAGTCCGCAGCCAGCGTGGGCGCTCCGGCGTCCTTCGATCTGCGCAACGTCGGCGGCAGGAGCTACGTCACTCCGATCAAGAACCAGGGCGGTTGCGGTTCCTGCGTCGCGTTCGGAAGCGCGGCGTCCGTGGAGTCGACAGCGTCGTACGAGCGACGCGACCCGAGCCTGGTGCTCGATCTCTCCGAGGCCCAGCTCTTCTACTGCTGGGCGAAAGCGGAAGGCCGCAACTGCAGCAACGGTTGGTGGCCGGAGCGAGCGCTCATCAACATCCGAGACAAGGGTGTCACTTTCGAGGACTACTTCCCGTACACGGCCGGAGACCAGAGCTGCAACGTCAACGCCGACTGGCCGAACCGCAACGCGAAGATCACCTCGATGCAGCACCTCACGTCCACGGCGGCGATGAAGGACTGGATCTCGACGCACGGCGCGATCGCGGCCTGCTTCCTGGTCTACCAGGACTTCTTCGCGTACCGGAGTGGGATCTATCGACACGTGTCCGGCGGCCTGGCGGGAGGTCACTGTGTCTCGATCGTCGGCTATGACGACGGCGGCGGCTTCTGGATCTGCAAGAACAGCTGGGGCACGGGCTGGGGCGAGTCGGGCTACTTCTGCATCGCCTACGGCCAGTGCGGGATCGAAACGTATTCCGGCCCGTGGGGCGTCAGCGGCGTCGTGCTCACGCAGTGGCTCAACAACCGCCGGGTGCAAGGTCTCTGGGCACACGAGTCGCCACGCAACGCCTGGGTCTACCTGTCGGGAGCCGGGGGTGGGTGGCACAAGCTCGCGCCGACGGACGACGACGTGTTGCTGACGATGCTCGCCGACATGATCGCCGCGAAGGCGGCATCCAGACCGGTGAACGCGTTCGACCAGGGCGGGACGATCAAGCTCGCCTACGTGCTCTAGGACGGGGAGGGAAACGTGACAAACATCGAAACCGAGCCTCATCCGACGGAAGCGCCGCCGGACAGCGGAGCGGGAGTCGGCAACGGCGCCGGAACCGTGGTCGAGGCACCGCGCGAGCTCGGCGAGCTCACAAGTGACCTGATCGCCGGTGCGGCCGGAGCAGGGACGCTGGAAGCCGAGCCGACCCTGCAGCCTCCGACTGCGGCCGCGGTCACCGCAGACGGTGTGGGGCTGTGGCTCACGAACAAGCAGGTCGACGCCCTGTACTCGACGTATGCGGCCCGCTTCTCGTGGATGCACGTTGCCGGGGGTCCGTGGCGGCGCTTCTCGCCGACGTCGGACAGCGGCGTCGCGGCGTTGGCGTTGCTTGCGGCACATGCTCGCGATCGCGCGCGTCCGGTGAACTACCGCGAGGAGGCGGACCAGCTCATCCACGAGATGTACGTCTGGTAAACGATGATCTTCGGGCGCGGGCGAAGCCGCCCGCGCCCGGTTCGCGTCGTGCACGAGTTCAAGGACACCGATCACGTCGACATCACGGCCGGAGAGCCGTTCGTGATCGTCTTGGCCGATAACGGGCCCGGCGGCTATCTCTGGCGCGTCGCCGAGCTGCCGCCGGCGATCAGCCTGCGGCGCGAAGACGACCTGGCGCCCGGAGAGGGCGCTCCAGGCGCGACGGGCGAGAAGGTGTTCGAGCTCGAGGCAACCAAGCCCGGGACGTACACCGTGCGCTTCGAACGCCGGCGCGACTGGGAGCCAGGCGCAGACCGCGAGCGCTCAGTTGTGGTCGCCGCTCGCTAACCGAGGCGCTTCGAGAAGAACTCGGTGATCGCCTCGTAGCAGCGCACGCGGTTGGGAAGCTTCAGCACGTCGTGCCCCTCGTCTGCGAAGACGATGTAGTCGACGTCCTTCCCGCGGCCGCGTAGCTCGTCAACGAGGTCGTGCGATTCGCGCTCGACGACACGGGGATCGTTCTGGCCCTGAATCACGAGCAAGGGACAGGCGATGTTGCCGATGTGCGCGCGGGGCGATCGCTCGACAAGGAAGTCCAGGTCGTCCTCCGGAGTCCCTAGCGTCAGGGCGAAGAACGGCTTCCACGTCTCGGGGATCCGCTCCATGAACGTGAGCAGGTCGTACGGACCGAACATGTCGACGGCAGCGCGCCAGAGCTCCGGGTGACGTCCGGCGAGCGTCAAAGTCATGTAGCCGCCGTACGACCGGCCGATCACGCCGGCGCGCTCGACGTCGACGCGGTCGTCTTTCGCCAGCACCTCTTGCATCGCGAAGACGTGGTCGAGGCGATCCTGCCCGCCCCAGTCGCGGTCGACGCGCTGGGCGTAGGCCGAGCCGTAGCCGGTCGAGCCCCGTGCATTCGGGACGAACACGGCGAAGCCCTCGAGCGCGAGGATCTGGATGAGCGGCATCGAGAACCAGGCGAAGTTCGGCCGTTCCTGGCTCTGCGGGCCGCCGTGGATGTAGTACACGAGCGGGCGCGGCCCCTCGTAGCCGAGCTCGGGGGAAGGGAGATAGAGGCGGGCGGAGACGCGCAGTCCGTCATGTGATTCGAACGACGCGTCCTCACCGGCAGCGAGCAACTCGGGCGGCAGCCCAAGCGCGCGCTCGCGCGTGCGCCGCGCCGAACGTGCTTCGTCGTCGAGCACGTAGAGCTGCGTCGGCATCGTCGCCGTGCAGAACGCTGCAGCGAAGCGACCCGTCGAGCGGTCGAGATCGAGACCGTGGAGGACCCCGTCCGCGAGCTCGCCTTGCCCGACGAGGACGCGTCCGAGCAGCAGCCGCCGCGCCGACTCCTCGAACTGGGCCTCATAAGCCCATGTGCACCCGTCGATGTTGAAGATCGCCGCGTAGCGGTCTCCCTCGAGATGCTGCAGCTGCTCCAGCTCGCCTTCACCGCGATGGACGATGCCCTCGATGGCGACAGGCTCGAGCTCCTTGTCCCCGTCGAGCGCGAGATAGCCCGGTGACCCCCGGTCGTCGAACAGCGTCGTCGTGACGAGCAAGCCGTTCCCGCTCGCCGTGACACGTGACGAGCGGAACCCGGCGCGCGGATACTCGCGTCCCTCTTCTCGCTCCTCGAGCGGTGTGCCGTGGACGACCTTCCGAGCGCCGTCGCCGTCGGGCTCGTACAGGACGACGTCGCCCAACAGATACTGGTCGGCCAGCACGACGCGAGCGTGATCGCTGCTCCAAGCGACGGGAAACGCGCCGTACGGGCTGCGGCCGAGCTCCTCGACGTGTGCGGTGCGCAGATCGCAGCGCAGGCCGTAGATCAACGACTCTGCACGTGACTCCGCGGCGAAGTACGCGATCGCGGCATCCGGGTCGACGTCGATCAAGTGCGAGCGATAGCCGTCGAACGACTCTGCTGCGAGCGGCTCGGGGAAGCCGCCTTCGATTGGGATCACGAACGGCCTGTAGTTCTCGTCGCCGTCGCGATCCATCATCACGACGATCTGCCGGAGCTCGGCCAGCACGAAGAACGAGTAACCCTGGATCAGCTCCGGGTTCTGCAGCGCGATCTGCGGCGGCAGCAGCGGCTCGGGAACGCCGCCCTCCTCGTCGATCGCATAAAGGCTGAGCAACCCGCTGAGGCTCGAGATGAAGTAGAGCCTGCCGTCGGTGAGCTGCGGCTCGAGGAACAGCCGCGCCGAGAGCAGCGCCTCGATCCGGTCGGCCGTCCGGCCTCGGACAGCCAACCGGTGGACATCGCCGGTAACCACGTTGGGAGCCTAACCTGGGCGATCAAGGCTTGGTGCCCAGGGCGCGTGCGTCTACAGCCAACGCCGCAGCCGAGCCACCAGGGGAGAGGCGGCTCGGGAAACCCTGGGCTCCGGGAGGTTCGACTCGGCGTTGTTGACTCCTCGGTCATTGAAGCCACGCGCCAGCTATAGAACGAGGAGAGACTGATGACCCTGACCTTCGAGCTCGCGCACTTCCACACCCGCGAGGAGGACGAAGCGGCCCTGCTCGCCGAGCGCCCCGAGATGATCCGCGCGCTACAGCGGGCCTTCCCGGGCGCGCTCGCGGCCTGGCTGACCAAGCGAGACGACGGCTCGTGGCTCGACGTGATCCTGTGGCGGAGCAGGGAGGAAGCAGAAGACGCCGCGCGCCGGATCGAGAGCGTCCCTGAGGCGAAGGCCTGGTTCCGCCACATCTCCCACTCCGAAGGCGTCCGCCACGTCGACGTCGCACATGAAGAGCTGTTCGCAATGGAGCACCGCGCCTAGCTCCGTAATAGATCCTAGGCGGTCACCTCCGCAGGCGTAGCCGTCCTCACGTGGGACGGCTCAGGATCATCCTTTGCGGCGCTGAACGAGCTGGATCGGGTTGCCGTCCGGGTCCGCAACCCAAGCGAGGCGGAGGTCAGAGAGCCAGTCGTGCGGCTCGCTGAGCGAGGGGGCGCCCTCGGCAGTCAGGCGCGCGTGGTCTCGGTCGGTGTCGTCGGTCCAGAGGACAATCTCAACAGGCCGTCCCCCGAGGTCCGGGTTCAGGCCGTGATCGGCAATCGCCGAGTCAACGGAGGCGATCCCAATCGTGAACCCATCGAGGACTACTTCCACGTGATCTGGCGCACCTTCCTTCGGCGTCCGGAACGTCTCGCGAAACCCGAGACCCTCGTAGAACCTCACGAGCCGAACCACGTCGCGAGAGTAGACGTTGATGGCAGGGCGACTGAACATGCTCCGCAAGCTACCGATCGTTTTGGACGCCTGGTGGCCTGCCGCTTGAGTGGGAGGTGCGCGCGAGCGCTCACCCTCAGTCGCTGCTCGCCAGAGTGACCTGGTAGTGACGCATCTCCTGGATGTCGTTCACGAAGGGCGCGACAGCTTCGAAGAAGTTTTGGAACTCGGGGCTCTTGCGGAAGCCGGAGAGATGCCCCTCTTCGGAGTCCCACTCGATCCGAACCACATGCTGGGTCGGATCCTCGCTGCAGCGCGAGACCTCGTAGCGCTCACAGTGCTCGGATGCCCGAAGCGCCTCAGCTGCCTGCCGATAGGCGAGCTCGAACGCGTCCGACCGGTCATCGTCGATGCTGTAGCGGATGTACTCGACAACCACTGTCTACCCCTTATCTACCCGGCGAGAGCCGAAACGAGACGATGTACGTGTGGACCTTGCTCATGACGCCGCTGTTCGATACACGAGCGTGACGACGCCTTTCGCAGTGGCGCTGCTGTCGGCCAGGGTCAAGCCGGCCCGATCTCCGACATCCTCGAGGAGGCGCTTGCCGCGCCCGAGGATGACCGGGTGGATCATCAGCCTGTACTCGTCGATTAGGCCCTCGGGCATCAGCGTGTCCACAAGCCGGCCGCTGCCGTAGATCAACAGGTCTCTGCCCGGCCGCTCCTTCAGTTCCTGCACCGCCTCGACCACGTCGCCGTCGAGCAAAGAGGCATTCCATTCGAGCGGCTCGCTCAGTGTCCGCGCTGCGACGTACTTCGGGAGACTGTTCATGCGGTCCGCGAACCCCTCTTCATCAGTGAAGGACGGCCACGCGGCCGCGAAGCTTTCGTACGTCACGCGGCCGAGCAGGAGGGCGTCGCTCGCGAAGAGCTGCTTCCGCTGCAGCTCGGCCAGCTCATCGTCCCAGTACGGCGCAGTCCACCCGCCGCGTTCCTCCTCGCGACCTTCCGGATCCTCCATCTGCATCCGACCGTCAATCGATACGTACTCGGCTGCGACTATTCGCATCTCCCACTCCTTCGTTTGTCAGGCTGCATCTCCCAGACCTCCGGGCGCGGCATGGCGCGACGCGCTGGCCAGCTGCCAGCGCAGCTGCTCGAGAAGGCGCCGCTTGTCGTCGAGCGCACGCTCATCCTTCTCGTCGACGAGCTCGAGCCTGAGCCGCTGAATCTCCCTGAGCAGCCGCACGACCTCGTCGCCGCTCACGACGGCGACTCGCTCGGCCGCGCAGCTTCGATCTGCACGCGCGGCAGCCAGTTGAGCCAGCGGGGCAGGTACCAGTCCCACCGCCCGAGCACGCTCATCGCGCTCGGCAGAAGGATCGAGCGGACGATCGTCGCGTCGAGCAGCAGGGCGACGGCGACGCCGAATCCCATCTGCTGGAACATGATCAGCTCACCGCGGGCGAACCCGGTGAAGACCGCGACGATGATCAGTGCCGCCCCGGTGATGATGCGCGCAGTCGACGCGACACCGAACGTCACGGCCTGCGTGGTATCGCCGACCTGGTCATAGCGCTCCTTGATCCGGCTGAGCAGGAAGACCTGGTAGTCCATCGAGAGCCCGAACAGGACCGAGAAGAGGAAGAGCGGCACCCACGCCTCGATCGTGTCCGACTGCTGGAAACCGAGCAACCCGGCTCCCACTCCGTGCTGGAAGACGAGCACGATCAGACCGTAGGCAGCGCCGACCGAGAGCAGGTTGAGCACGACCGTGAGGCCGGCGAGCACGAGCGAGCGGAAGACGGCGGTGAGCAAGACGAGAGTCAGTCCGAGCACGAGCCCGATCACGAGGAAGGCCGGGTCCGTGGCCGAATCGATGTAGTCGATGTTCTCGGAGGTCACCCCGCCGACGAGCGCGCCGGCGGGTAGATTCTCCGAGCGCAGCTCGCGCACC
>JBKPGW010000004.1:0-4110 GCA_046729555.1 Actinomycetota bacterium
GCTTCCAGGCGGACGCTTCGGGAACGTGCCGACGGCGTAGCACGCGCTTCAAACCGCCGCGCCAGCTCCGGTCCTGCATGGCGGTCTCCTCCAGGATCGGGCGCACGGTTGGGCCCGCGTCCACGCTGGAGCGGCGCAGGAAGCACATGTGCAGACAGCGGAGCGGCGTGTCGTCCCACGACAGGCGTTCACCGATGTTGTCGACAACGCGCTCGTCGTAGCCCGGCCGAAAGACGGGCCTGCCGCCGTGCAGCCGCTCGGCGCCGTCCCCTTCCCATGACTCGAGTGCCGCCAAGTTGTAGAGCTTCGTGATCGAACGGGAGGGCGGGGAGAGGTATCCCTTCGCTTCGCCCCCGTCGAGCTCGACGCAGTTGAGCACGTTCGACGCCACCTTGAAGGCGTGGTCGTACGCACCGCCGAGCAACTCCTCGCGAAAGCCGGCCAATCTGTCGGGGTCGTAGAGCTCGTCGCCGTCGACGCCGAACACCCACGTGTGTGTGCCGGCGTACGGCTCGACGACACGGTGCGACTCGCCGGCGTGCCGGACACGCTTCACCTCGACCTGGTCGAGCTCGGCGGCAAGGCTGCGCAGGATCTCCCAGGTGCGATCGGTGGAGACGTGGTCGATCGCATGGATCCGGTCGCAGAACGCGGCGACGTTCCGGATCGCCTGCTCCACGAACACGTCCTCGTTGCGCACGAGGACGATCCCGACAATCCGGCCCGCTACTCCTCCTCGTACGTCCACTCGAGCAGCGGCCGCACGACGCCTCGAAACTCACCCTGGTAGAGGCCGCGCGCCGAGTCGCCCTCCGCCGGATCGAACACGTGGAACGCGACGATCTTGTAGACGCTCGCGTGCGGGATGAGCTTGGGCGAGGCGAGCGTGACGACGTCGACGTCGACCGAGTGCCGCCCCTCGTTGAGCAGGTTCGGCGGGATCCAGGCGGTGGCGACGTGGTCGCCGGGCGGCGTCGGATCGTTCCAGCGCGGCGAGACGTCCAGCGCGTTGAAGCAGATCGCGCCGTGCTGGTCGAGCACCTTGATCTTCGGCACGATCGGCCTGCCCTCGCGGAGCACCCGGAACCCGATCTCGATGCCGATCGGCTGGCGCACGTCGATCGTGCCGGCCGGGGCGCCGTCCTCGTCGACGACGCGGACGGACTGGAGTCGCACGAGATCGTTGCCCGGCGCCTCGGCGAGGTCGTCCCACACCGCCCGCGAGCCGGAGCCGACGGTCTGCTCCTCGTAGTACGCGACGACGTCGTGCGTCGAGCCCTCGTGCGCGATCTGCCCGTCCTGCAGGAGGAACGCGCGGTCGCAGAGCTGCAGCACTGCATGCAGGTTGTGCGAGACGAACAGGACCGTCCGCCCGGATTCGCCGAGGCTCTCCATGCGACCGAGCGAACGCCGCTGGAAGTCCGCGTCGCCGACGGCCAGCACCTCGTCCACGACCATGATGTCCGGCTCGAAGTGCGCCGCGACGGAGAACGCGAGCCGCACGAACATCCCGCTCGAGTAGCGCTTCACCGGCGTGTCCATGAACTTCTCAACTCCGGAGAACTCGATGATCGTGTCGAGCTTGCGCGTGATCTCGCTGCGCTTCATCCCGAGGATCGCGCCGTTGAGATAGATGTTCTCGCGGCCGGTCAGCTCGGGATGGAAGCCCGTGCCGACCTCGAGCAGGCTGCCGACCCGGCCGCGAATCTCCGCGCGACCTGAAGTCGGCCAGGTGATCTTCGTCAGGATCTTGAGCAGCGTCGACTTGCCGGCGCCGTTCGGGCCGATGATCCCAATCACCTCGCCCTCACGCGCCTCGAACGAGACGTCGCGCAACGCCCAGATCTCGCGCGGTGGATCGTGCAGATGGCCGCTGCGCAGACGCCGGACGCTGTTGGCGATCGAGTCGCGTAGGGTTCCGTACGCAGGCTGGAACTGCCCGATTCTGTACTGCTTCGACAGCCCTTCTGCGTTGATCGCAACGGACATCAGATCGTGTCTGCGAAGCGCGGCTCCGCCCGTTTGAAGAACGCGACTCCGGCGATCAGCAGCAGTACGCCGACGCCCACGCCGAGCGCGAGTTGCCCGAGGATCGGCGCGGGCCCGTCGAGCATGCCCCAGCGCCACCCTGAGACGACGGCGGTCATCGGATTGAACGCGAGCAACCACTGCCACTTCGGCGGCAGGCCGGCGAGCGAGTACTGAACGCCGGAGAGGAATGTCAGTACCTGCATGAAGACCGGAATCACGAACGGCACGTCGCGGTAGCGGACGTTCAGCGCCGAGAGGATCAGGCTCGTCCCGAGTGCCGTCGCGAACGCGAGCAGCACGAACAGTGGAGCGAGCACCGCGGCCGGGCTCGGCCAGATGTCGTACCAGGCCATCAGGCCGACGAGCAGGAACAACCCGAGCACGAAGTCGACGAGCGGCGTCAGGACCGCGGCGAGCGGAACGAGGAGACGCGGGAAGTAGACCTTCGTGATCAGCCCGACGTTGGCGACGAGCGAACCGCTCGCGACGGTCGTCGCCGCGGAGAAGTACTGCCACGCGAGCACGCTCGCGAACGCGAAGATCGGATACGGCATACGGTCGGAGGGAAAGTCCGCGAACTTCCCGAAGATGATCGTGTACACGATCGCCGGCAGGATCGGCTGCAGGAGCGCCCAGCCGGCCCCGATGAACGTCTGCTTGTAGCGCACCTTCAGATCGCGCCAGACGAACACCCCGAGCAGCTCACGGAAGCGCCACAGCTCGGGCAGGTCGAGCCGCGGCCACCTCGACGGCGGCCGGATGATCGAGACGAACCCGGGACGCGGAGCGCGGTCGGCCGCCTCCGTCGGCGCTGCAGGCCTCTGGCGAGGCTCGAGTTGCGTCTCGGTCATCCGGCCGATGCTAGCGGGCGGGGTTTCGGGCGAAGGGCCGCTCCAGCGCACGCAGCCGCTGCTCGAGGGCGTCGATACGCCGCTCGACGCGAACGACGTCGGCCTCGCCGAGAACGGCCGCATCGACAGCGTAGACCGCGTCGTCGGCGAGGGTCGGCGGCGGGAACGCGATCGGTCTGCGCACGGCGAATCCGCCGTCGGTCCGCAGCGTGCGCAACGCATCGCGCAGGCGCGTGTCTAGGGCCAGTGTGCAGTCCTCGAGCCCCCGAGCCAGCGCCTCGTCGTCGACGACGAGCGACTCGTGCTGCTCCTCGATCCGGCCGCTCTGCAGTGCGTCGTACCCCTTGAGGTGATAGCCGGTACCGGCGCGCTCGATGTGTTCCGTGAAAGCCACGCCCTGCAGCTCCACCTTGCGCCGCCACTGCGCACGCGAGCGCAGCGGAAAGTGCAGGACCTCGAGGGGATGCCATGTGCGCAACGGCAACAGCGAGCTGTCGACGAGCCCGTGATTCCCGCGGCCGACGATCACCTGCGGATCGGCGCGGTGCGCAACCTTTGTCACGGGACGGTAGAAGCTCGAAGGGTCGTTGATCGGCGCGTGCTGCGTCAGCCGCGCGGTCATGCGCTCCGCGAAGAACCCGCCGTCGTCGGGCCGCGGGACGAACGAGCGCCAGAACGCCTCGACGACGCCGTAACGCTTCGGGATTGCTGCAAGCACCTCCTTGAGCGAGTCCCCCCGCGGCCACCAGAACTCGTCGGCGTCCGTGTTGATCACCCAGTCGGCGGCGAACTCGGTCGCGGCGAGACGCGCCATGCGCGTCACCCATTCGCTCTGGCGCAAACCCTCGGCAGGCTCCTCGATCAGGTGCAGGCAGCCTTCGCGCTCGTAGGCGCGGAGGATCTCCGTCGTTCCGTCCTGAGAGTTGTTGTCCGTCGCGATCACGAAGTCGGCGCCGGCAGTCAGGTGGAAGGCGACGTGCGCATCGATCACGTCTGCCTCGTCCCGCGCGAGGACGGTGACGACGAGCTTCATCGCCCCAGGCGCCGCACGATGCGTCCGAGCAGACCGCCCTCGACGGCGGCGACACGTTGCTCGAGCTCGTCGAGCCGACGCTGGACGCGCACGACGTCGGCCTCGCCGAGCGCCGCGACGTCGACGGCGTACGCGGCCTCGTCGACGACCGTCGGGCGCGGGAACTCGACGCCGGAGAGAGAGAAGCCTCCGTTC
>JBKPGW010000005.1:0-18828 GCA_046729555.1 Actinomycetota bacterium
CGCGCGCAGGTCCTGGGTGGGGAAATCTTCGTCCGGCCGGCCGGCGTACGGGCGCAGATGCACGCCGCTGAACGTGTGGTACGCGATGTGCCCCGTGATGTTCGGCCGCTCGACGACGGCCTGCACCATCGCGCGCACCTCGGGCTCCGACGTCGGATACGGCCCGGCGCCGCGCTGCTCGTGCTCGGGCGCCCACTCGGCCGGAAAGTTGCGGTTGAGGTCGAGCCCTTCGACGGGCCACGGCACCTTGATCGTGACGCCGTCGTAGTTCCGCACGCGCCCTTCTGCCAGCAGGCGGTAGAACGGGCCGTCGTCGGGACCGTCGACGGGATCGCGGCGCACGAGCAGGCCCCGCTCCTCCGGGTGCGCACGCCAGGCGCCCGTCGGATCCTCGATGCGCATGTCGAGCACCCGGCCGTCGCCGTCGAGGTCCTCGACCTGCAGGCCGTCCTCCGGCTCCTCGCGGGGGTAAGGGCGCACGCTCGAACGGATGAAACGGCGCTCCTCGAGGCCGCGCTCCGCGCCGTCGGGATTCAGCCGCGGGAGCACGTAGAAGACTCGCGTGTCGACCGCACGTGTGACCAGCTCGTCCTGACCGTGCTGTGTGAGCAGGTGGTGGATGAGGTGGAGCGACGCGGTGCAGCCGGTCCACTCCATCGAGTGGATGTTGGCCTCGACCAGGAAACCCGGCTTGTCGAGATGCGCGCCGGTTTCGGTGTTCGTCACCGTCACCAGCCAGATGTCACGGCCCTCGTACGAGGTGCCGATCGACTCGAGCGCACAGAGCTTCGGAGCCTCCTCCGCCCACGTGCGCAGGGTGTCGGTCAGCTCGTCGTACGCATAGAAGTGGTCGTACGCGACTTCGCGCAATTCGCTACTGCGTCAGCTCCGCGACGAGCGGCGCCGTTTCGTGGGGCTCGTAGCTGAGGCGCGTGGCGATTTCCTCGCTCGACGGCTTCGTCCCTTCCGCGAAGAGCGCCCGAAGGATCTCCCCGGTCTGCTCACTCCGCCACCAGTCCTCGCCGACCTGGTCGATCAGGTACGCGCGCAGCTGCGCGTGCCGGATCCACGCCCGGAGATAGTCGGCGGAGTAGAAGCCGGCATCCATGTCGGCGAGGTGAGCGTCGCGCTCGTAGCGAACGCCCGTGGCCGCGGTCAACCTGTCGGCGTAGTCGTCGCTCGCCGTGCCGGCTTCGTCGAAGCTCGACCAGAAGTCGAGCTCGAACTGCAGTTTCGCGGTGTAGCGGCGGAAGAGGAGCGCCTCGAGGAACACGGTCGCCTGCGCGTTCGTCCGCGCCTCCTCCTCGCTCAGGCCGAAATGCTCGGAGTGCCAGCCCGGCTCGCGGGTGATCGCCTCACAGATGTACGAGTAGATCTCCGTGAGCGCGTGGTCGCGCGAGAGACGGCGGAACGTGTACGGGAGGTTCGGGTCGACGCCGGCGTAGTGCAGGGCGTGGCCGGCCTCGTGCATGAACGCCTGGTAGTCGTGCAGCCCGCCCTGTGCGCGGGTGATCAGGTGGACGACCTGCGGGGGGTCAGATGCGATCACGCATGCGCGCGGCGACTTCTGTGGGCGGTCGTCGAGGTCGAGGCGGATGTTGCGGTCGGCCGCAAGATCGAAGCCGAGCGCCGCGAGCGTCGCCAGGCACACCTCGGTCGCTCGCTCCTTCGTATAGGTCGCGTCGAGCGGCGAAAGTCGGCGGATGTAGCCCATGTGCGCGGACGAGGGTTGCCGTTCGCGCTCCGGCCCGAGCAGCCGTTCGAACCAGGTCTCGCGCAACTCGAGGTACACCGACTCGACCCGCTCGCTCGCCGCCTGCAACACCGACTCCAGCTCGCGGAGCGAAATCTGCTTTTCCTCCTCGTTGCGCGCCACGGGATCCGGCTCTTCCGTCAGGTCGGCCTCGAGCTCCTCGTATGCGCGCAGCAACTCGAGCCGCGCCTCGTTGAACTCCGCCGACTTCCGGCGATGCAACTCGCCGAGCGCGTCGCGGTCGTCGTAGTCCGGGAGCACGGCGAGTTGCGCTTGTGCCGAGCGGAGCGGCAGCTCCTCCCCCTTGAAGGCCACGCGGGCTGCAAGCAGCGCGTTCTCGAGCTCGTCATCCTTTTCCGCAAGCTCTGCTGCGACGAGCCCGCTCTCGCATGTCTTGCGCAGCCGGTACAGCCACTCGCGCTGCTCGCCCTCGGCCTCTCGCTCCTCGTGCCGGAGCGTCTCGAGCTGGTCACGGCTGAACAGGTCCGCGTAGCGAGCCACGATCGCGGCCTGCTCGGAGACTTCCTTCTCCCCGACGCGGACGGCGCGTCCCTCCTCCGAGCGCTCGTACAGGTAGCGCTGGAGCTGCTCCTCGAACTCCGCCGGGCTGCGGACCGCCGTCGTCGACATCGAGAAGACTCTATCCGGCCGTCCGCGCGGCTCGCGGCGCCAGGCTTGCGACCGTCGCTGTCAGCTGCTCGATCGTGAACGGCTTGGGGATGACCGCGTCGCTCTCCACGTCGTCGAGCTTGTGGGAGCCGGTGAGCATCGCGACCTTCAGGTCGGGTCGATCGCGACGCAGCTCCCGCAGGAACTCGACACCGTTTCCGGCGCCCACGTGCACGTCGAGCACGACGACGACGACGTCGTCATGCGTGAGCTCTTCGCGCGCCTGGGGGAGCGTGGACGCCTCGCGAACGATCCATCCGTCGAGCTCGAGATTGAGCCGGCAGAGAAGGCGAATCGACGCGTCGTCGTCGACGACGAGCACGGTGTAGCCGGGCGAATCCACGCGGCCCAGCAGTCTAGCCAGGGGCCGTAACTCGATCTCTTCGGCGCCCGTTTACTCCGTAAAAGTGAGAAATCAGTCCCCACAGTCGGACGATGCCCTGGAGCGCGAGGTGGCGCGCAGCCGGCGCCGTGTGCCGCGACCGACGCCGCAGTTTCGCCGCCGCGCCTGGCGGGTCTTCCAGCGGGCGCTGGATCCGCTGGCCCCGCCTAAGCCTTTGCGGCGGCGCTGAGGCGCTTGAGGGTCTCGTCCTTTCCGAGCAGCTCGATGCTCTCGAACAACCCGGGTGACACTTTCGAGCCCGTGACCGCGATGCGGATTGGCTCGAACGCCTTGCGCGGGGACAGCTCCAGCCGCTCGGCGAGACCGCGCAGCGCCGACTCGATCTCGGGCGCCGTGAACGGGTCGACGCACTCGAGCTCGTCGCGCGCGGCCGCGACAACCGGCGCGCGTCCGTCCAGCAGCGACGGGTCCGGCTCGACGCCGTGGAAGAGAAAGCCGGCGAAGTCGGGGTACTGTCCGAAGCGCTCGATCTTCTCCTGCACGATCGGGACTGTCCGGCGGACCAGCTCCCCGTCCCAGTCGTGCCCGCTCTCGCGCAGGAAGCGCAGGAGCTCGTCGGCGTACTGCTCAGGCGGCAGCGCGCGGAGATAGACGCCGTTCATCCAGTCGAGCTTCTGGTAGTCGAACGTCGCCGGGCTCGGCACGACGCGGTCGAGATCGAAGCGCTCGACGAGCTCGTCGCGCGACATGATCGTCGTCTTGTCGTCGTAGCTCCAGCCGAGCAGCGCGAGGAAGTTCACGAGGGCCGGCGCGTAGTAGCCCTGGTGCCGGAAGTCGTCGACGGTCACCGAGCCGTGCCGCTTGGACAGGCCCTTGCCGTCGGCGCCGAGAACATGTGACACATGCGCGTATGTCGGCAGTTCGCCGCCGACTGCCTGGATCAGGTTGATCTGCTTGGGGGTGTTGGAGATGTGGTCCTCGCCGCGGATTACGTGCGTGATCCCATCCCAGACGTCCTCCATCGGCGACGCGAAGTTGTACGTCGGGCGTCCGTCCGAGCGGAGGAGTACCAGATCCTCCAGCTTCTCGTTGGGGAACTCGATGCGGCCGCGGACCGCGTCGTCCCAGGCAGTCACGCCCTCGTCCGGCATGCGGAAGCGGATAGCGCCCTCGTCCTCGTACGCCTTGCCCTCCTCGACGAGGCGCCGGGCGAGGTCGGCGCAGTCGCTGATCCGCTCGAGCTGAAAGGTGACGTCGCCGTCCCAGTCGAGCCCGAGCCAGTGCAGCGACTCCTGAATCTGCTCGGTCGCCTCGGCGACCTCGCGGCTCGTGTCGGTGTTCTCGATCCGCAAGCGGAACTCGCCACCGTAGTGACGGGCGAACAGCCAGTTGAAGAGCGCCGTGCGGACGTTCCCGATGTGCAGGAAGCCGGTCGGCGAAGGAGCCATGCGGACCCGGACAGACACGCCGTTAGGTTACTGAGGTGCTGTTCGGCGCCCATTGCTCTGGCGGGATCAAGAAGGCGCTCGGCAACGCTGTGGACATGAACGCCGACGCGGTCCAGCTCTTCGTGCAGAGCCCGCGCACGTGGCGGTTCCCGAACCACGACCCCAAGGATCTCGAGCGGTTTCGCGAGCGCCGCGCGGAGCTCGAAATGCCGGCGTTCGTGCACAGCCTCTACCTGGTCAACCTGGCCGCGCCCGACAAGGCGATCTACAAGAAGAGCGTCGACACGATGCGCTCGACGATGGATGCCGCCTGTGCGATCGACGCCGACGGCGTAGTCTTCCACATCGGCTCACACCTCGGTGCAGGCTTCGAGGCGGGCCTGAAGCGCGTCGTCCCGGCGCTCGAGCAGGTGCTCGAGCGCTGCAACGACCGGACCTGGCTGCTGATGGAGAACTCCGCCGGTGCCGGCGGGACGGTCGGCCGCTCCACCGAGGAGCTCGCCGTCGTCTTCGACGCGCTCGGCCGGCACGAGCGCCTCGGCATCTGCCTCGACTCGTGTCATTGGTACGTCTCCGGAGTCGACGTCACCGACCGCGACGCGCTCGACGCGGCGCTACGCGAGGTCGACGAGCGCATCGGCCTCGAGCGCTTGCGTGTGTTGCATGCGAACGACTCAAAGGCGCCGCTCGGCTCGAACCGCGACCGGCACGACAACATCGACGAGGGCGTGATGGGCGAAGGGCTCGGCGTCTTCCTCGCGCACCCCAAGGTGCAAGAGCTTCCGGTCGTACTCGAGGTCCCTGGCGTCGACGGCCACGGCCCCAACGCGGAAGAGATCCAGAAGCTGCGTGAGCTCCACTCCCGCGCGTCGTCGTAAATACCGCTGGAAGATTCTGTCCGCGGGCGTCTTCGCGCAGGCGGCGTTCGCGGCGACGGGGCTCGGACTGCCGGCGATCGCCCCGGCGATCCGCGACCACTATGACCTGACACTCCCGCAGACCGGCGTCGTGCTCGCAGCCGGGAACTTCGGCGCGATTGTCACGCTGCTGCTGTGGGGCGTCGTCGCCGACCTCGTCGGCGAGCGTGTCGTCCTCGCCGTCGGAGAGCTTGCCACCGCGGGAGCGCTCGTGTGGACGGCATACGCGTCGTCCTTCGCCGAACTGGTCGCCGCGCTCGCCGTCGGCGGCGCGCTGGGGACAGGCGTCAACGCCGCGAGCGGCCGAGCCGTAATGGCGTGGTTCGACGCCGACGAGCGCGGGCTCGCGCTCGGCATCAGGCAGATGGCCGTGCCGCTCGGTGGCGGCATCGCAGCAATCGCGCTCCCCTTGCTGAACGACCACATCAGCCTCCGAGCGGCGTTCCTCGGCCTCGCAGTCGGCTGCTTCGCGGCGGCGATCGTGGCGGCTGTGCTGATCCGTATGGAGCCGGCGGAGGACCACTCGATCCTCGCGCGGCCGCTGCGCGATCCACGCATCTGGCGCATCTGCAGCGGCAGCTTCTTCTACGTCACGACCCAGCTCAGCCTGCTCGGTTTCTTCGTGCTCTTCCTACACGACCATCGGGGAGTGTCGACCGGGGTTGCCGCGGGAGCGCTCGCAGTCACGCAGGTCCTCGGCGGAATCGCCCGCATCGGAGTCGGCCGGTGGTCTGATCGAATCCGGATGCGCATCGTGCCGCTACGCCGCATCGCCCTCGGCATCGCGGTCACGGTGGGCCTGACGACGCTCCTCGTCGACGTGTCGCCGTGGATCATCGTCCCGGCTCTCGTCGTGGCGGCGACGTTCGGCCTCTCCTGGAACGGGTTGTCGTTCACAGCCGCTGCTGAGGCCGCCGGGCGCGCGCGCAGTGGCGCCGCGATCGGTCTCCAGCAGACGTTCCTGTCGGCCGGAGCGATCGTCGCGCCGATCGGCTTCGCCGCGGTCGTCCACCACGGCTCCTGGCGGCTGGCGTTCGCGCTCGCAGCGGCGAGCCCGCTCGTCGGTTACGCCCTGCTCAGTCCGCTAGCTGAGCGAAGACCTTGAAGGTCGGCCGGCCGACTGGAAGCTCATGAAACTCCGGGTTGACGCACCCAAGCTCGCCCGACCGTTCGGCTCCGTAGCACTCCTCCACCTCGACGCGGCACATCGGCAGCGGCGCACGGGTCGCGCGCATGGCGCCGAAGCCCTCGCGGCGCGCTTCCGCCTCGCGCAGCATCTCGAGGTCGATCTCCACGCCGTACACCTTCTGCATGCAGCCGATGTATGTGTGACCGAACTCCTCGAACGCGTACAGGAACGGGCACGCACGCTCGATGCACGCGGACGGATAGACGACCTTGTCGCAGTGCACCTCGCAGCGCCGGCACTCGAGCTCGTCCTGCGGCCGGAGCGGAAGCTCGGTCGCGGGCGCAGGACTCTGCGTGGGCGTCGGCATAACGGAATTTTCCTGTCCGGAACCGCGCGCCGCAAGACTTGACAGGGCGCTGCTCTATAAGCTAGGGCCGCGTGGCGCGACGACTCCTCTGGGCCTCGCTTGCGCTCGCCCCGATTACGTGGATCCTCGACGCCGTTGCCCATCCGGGCAAGGTGCTCCTGTTCGTGCTCTCGTCGCTCGCGCTCGTGCCGCTCGCCTGGCTGATCGGGGAGGCAACGGAGCACGCCGGCGAGCACACCGGGCCACGGATCGGCGGCCTGCTCAACGCGAGCTTCGGCAACGCGCCCGAGGTGATCATCGCCCTGATCGCAACCGCCGACAACCTGCCCGACGTGGTGCGCGGCTCGCTCGCCGGCAGCGTCGTTTCCAACATCCTGCTCGTCCTCGGCGCTGCGCTGTTGCTCGGCGAGGACGGCGCCCTCCTCCAGCGCCGTTCGCTGCTCGTGCAACTGGCCCTAGTCGCCGTCGCGGCGCTGCTGCTGTTGATCCCATCCATCCCCGGCTGGCACGGCGACCCGAACCGCCACTCGCTGACCATCCTCAGCATCGGGCCGTCGATCGCGCTCCTCGTGCTGTATCTGCTGACCACGATCGTGGGCGTCCGCCGGCGGGAGCCGCACGAGGCGACGGGCGCGCCCGTGTGGAGCATCCGTGCCTCGGTCGTCGTGCTCGGCGCCGCCACGGTGGCGACGGCGGTGACGAGCGAGATCCTCGTCCACTCGCTCCAGGACTTCGCCGAGGCGGCGAACCTCTCCGAGTTCTTCATCGCGATCGTGATCGTCGCGATCGTCGGCAACGCCGCCGAGCACGGCGGCGCGGTCGTCATCGCGCGGCGCGGGAAGATGAAGCTCGCCACGCAGATCGCGATCACGTCGAGCGCGCAGGTCGGGTTGTTCGTCGTCCCTGTCGTCGCGCTGCTGTCCTTCGCGTTCGAGCATCCGCTGGCGCTTGCGTTCCGCCCGATCGAGGTGATCGCGATGGGCGTCGCCGCGGCCTTCGTCGCCTTCGTCATCCGCGACGGGCGCTCGCGCCGGTGGGAGGGAGCGCTCCTGATCGCCGTCTACGGCGGCTTTGTCGTCTGGTTCCTCTCCGCGGGCGACCGGTAGGAGGCCGGTTAACCGTATTGCCACCGCGGCCTGCCGGTACAACACTGTGGAATCGACTTGGAGGCCAGATGAGCGAAGCAATGACCCAACCTGCCCCCGTTGAGGCGGCCGGGCCCCAGTCCGTCGTCTCGGGAACGCAGCTGACCCGCCGTTATGGCGAGGGCGATACCGCCGTCGACGCCCTCCGGGGCGTCTCGCTCGACGTCCGCAAGGGCGAACTGACGGCCGTCATGGGGCCCTCGGGATCGGGGAAGTCGACCCTGATGCACATCCTCGCCGGGCTCGACCGGCCCACGACAGGCGAGGTGATGATCGCCGGGACGACGCTCTCAAAGCTCAACGACACCGAGCTGACGAAGCTGCGCCGCGAGCACATCGGTTTCGTCTTTCAGTTCTTCAACCTCCTTCCCATGCTCAACGCTGAGGAGAACGTCGTGCTCCCGCTGTCGATCGCGGGCGAGAAGCCCGACAAGGCGTGGGTCGACCAGCTGATGCAGCAGATCGGGCTCGCCCAACGGCGCGACCACCGACCGTCCGAGCTCTCCGGCGGGCAGCAGCAGCGCGTCGCCATCGGCCGGGCGCTCGTCAACAAGCCCTCCATCATCTTCGCCGACGAGCCGACGGGGAACCTCGACTCCAAGACGAGCGGCGAGATCCTCGAGCTCCTGGAGCAGTCGGTGCGCGACCTCGGGCAGACGATCGTGATGGTCACGCACGAGCCACGCGCCGCGGCGATCGCCGACCGCGTGCTCTTCCTCGATGACGGCTTGATCGTGCGCGAGGCGCGCAACATCTCCGCCCACGACATCGTGGCGGCGATGGAGGAGCTCGGCGAGTAATGACGGCTTTCGCGCTGCGCGGCCTGCTCGGTCGCAAGCTGCGCACGGCTCTGACGGCGATCGCGATCGTTCTCGGCGTCGCCACCGTGAGCGGCACGTATGTCCTCACGGACTCCATCAACAACGCGTTCCACTCGATCTTCTTCGAGACGCGGGCCGGCTCGGACGCCGTTATCAGCGGCAAGTCCGCGTTCGACCTCAGCGGTGACAGCGGCACGACGGCGCCGTCGTTCGGCGAGTCGCTGCTGCAGCGCGTGCGCGACCTGCCGGACGTCGCCGAGGCGCAGGGCCAGGTCAACGGCGAAGCCCACCTGATCGGGAAGGACGGGAAGGCGATCGTCTACGGCGGCGCGCCGAACCTCGGCTTCAGCATCGCCCAGGGCGACTCGCGCTTCAATCCGCTCCAGCTCGTCTCCGGCAACTGGCCGAAGGCGAACGAGGTCGTCGTCGACAAGTCGACTGCTTCGAAGGAGGACTTCAAGATCGGCGACGCCATCGGCGTCCAGGCCGCCGGCCCCGTGGAGCGGCTGCGCATCTCCGGGATCGTGAAGTTCGGCTCCGTCTCGACGATCGGCGGCGCGACCCTCTCGGGCTTCGACCTACCGACGGCGCAGAAGCTGTTCGGGAAGCCAGGGAAGCTCGACGAGATCGCCGTCGCCGCGAATCAGGGCGTCTCCGATCCGAAGCTGCTCTCGGAGATCCGCTCGATCTTGCCGGCCAGCACGCAGGTGCGCACCGCGCAGGCGCAGTCGCACGAGGACGCCAAGGAGACGGACGAGTTCATCTCCTTCCTGCAGAAATTCCTGCTGGGCTTCGGCGGCGTGGCGCTTTTCGTCGGCAGCTTCGTGATCGCCAACTCACTCTCGATCACGATCGCCCAGCGCATGCGCGAGTTTGCGACGCTGCGCACGATCGGTGCGTCCCGGACGCAGATCCTGCGGTCCGTCATCCTCGAGGCGCTCGTCATGGGCGTGCTCGCGTCGATCGTCGGTCTCTTCGCGGGCCTCGCGCTCGCAAAAGGGCTGTTCTCCCTCTTCGACGCCGTCGGCTTCACGCTGCCGAACAACGGCCTGACGCTCGAGGCGCGGACGGTGATCGTCGCACTGCTCGTCGGAATCATCGTGACGCTGCTCGCGAGTCTGCGCCCCGCGCTACGCGCGACGCGCGTGCCGCCGATCGCGGCGGTACGCGAGGGCGCGACGCTGCCTGAGTCGCGTTGGGCGCGGTTCCGGCTCCCGGCCGCGGTCGTCCTCACGCTGATCGGCTTCGGCGGCCTGCTCGCCGGCCTCTTCGTGCCGGATCTCGGAACGGGCCAGATTCTGCTCTACATGCTGGGCGGTGCGCTGCTCGTCTTCTTCGGCATCGCGCTCCTTTCCGTGCGCCTCGTCGGCCCGCTGGCGTGGACGCTCGGCTGGCCGGCCACCAAGCTCGGTGCGGCGGCCGGTGCCCTTGCGCGCGACAACTCGCGCCGCAACCCGCAGCGAACGGCGTCGACCGCCTCGGCACTGATGATCGGCCTCGCCCTCGTCACGCTGGTCTCGATCCTCGCGGCCGGCATCGTCTCGAGCTTCCGCGGCGCGGTGAAGGAGATCTGGCGCAACGCGGACTACGCGATCACGGCGCAGAACAACTTCACGCCGATCCCGATCGCCGCGTCGGAGGCCGTCAAGAAGACGCCGGGCGTCATCTCCGTCAGCGACGTGCGCGCCGGAGAAGCGTTGGCGTTCGCTCACAAGATCGCCATCACGGCCGTCAACCCACCCGCCGAGCAAGTCTTCAAGCTCGATTGGACGAAGGGCTCTGCGTCCGTGCTGGGACAGCTCGGTGCTGACGGTGCCTTCGTCGACGAGGACTATGCGAAGAGCCACCACCTCGAGATCGGCTCGCCCGTCCCCGTCACGTTCGCGGACGGCTCCACGGAACTCTTCAATGTCGAGGGCATCTTCGATCCCCCGACCGGCGGCTCGCCCTTCGGTCGCGTGACGATGTCGACGACGGTGTTCGACAGCCATACCGCCGACCCGGAGAACCTCTATTCGTTCGTGGTCATGAAGGGCGGGCAGACCCCCGCGAACGAGGCGGCACTCGACCAGACGCTGAAGGAATTTCCGAATGCGAAGGCGGCGACGCGGCAGAAGTTCATCGACAACCAGATCTCCGGGCTCAGCTCCGTGCTGAACATCCTCTACGTGCTGCTCGCGCTGTCGGTGGTCGTCAGCCTGTTCGGCATAGTCAACACACTGGTGCTCACCGTGTTCGAGCGCACTCGCGAGATCGGCATGCTGCGTGCGATCGGGATGACGCGCCGTCAGGTACGCCGGATGATCCGGCACGAGAGCGTGATCACGGCGCTGATCGGCGCGGCGATCGGGATCGCGCTCGGGATCGTCCTCGCGGGACTGCTGATCGCGCGCGTGGACTTCATCGTGCTGTCAGTGCCGGTCGGACAGCTGATCGTCTTCGCGATCGCGGCGATCTTCGTCGGGATCATCGCGGCGATCTTCCCGGCCCGCCGCGCCTCGCGGCTCAACGTGCTAGAGGCTCTTCAGTACGAGTAGAAGGGCTGGGGTCAGACCCCTCCGGGGTCAGACCCCAGCGGTTCGCAGTTCCAGCGCGGCCGGAATCGCCTCGATCGCCGCCTCGATGTCGTCGTCGCTGATGTCCAGGTGCGTAACCGCGCGGACGACCGTCGGATGCACGGTCGTCGAGACGAGCACGCCTCGCTCCTTCATCCGCTCGATCGCGTCGGCGCGGTCCGGGCCGACGTCGATCTGGACGAAGTTCGTCTCCACCTGCTCGAGGTCGACCGTCAGGCCCGCGTCGGCGAGCCCTTCGCCGAGCCGTCGGGCGCGTGCGTGGTCGTCCGCGATGCGCTCGACGTGATGGTCGAGCGCATAGAGCGCCGCCGCCGCGACGATTCCGGCTTGACGCATCGCCCCGCCGAAGAAGTGCTTGCCTCGCCGGGCCCGCGTCATCAGGTCGTGTGAGCCCGCGATCAGGGCGCCCAGAGGGCAGCCGAGACCTTTCGAAAAGCAGAGGGTGACCGTGTCGAAGCCGCGGCCGATGCGCGCCGGCTCGACGCCGCACGCCGTGGCTGCGTTGACGAGCCGCGCACCGTCGAGATGCACGGCGAGCTGATGCTCGCGGCACGTCGCGACGATCGCGTCGATCTTGTCGAGCGGCCAGGCGCGCCCGCCGGCGCTGTTGTGCGTGTTCTCGACAGCAACGACCTGCGTGGGCGCTACGTGCACGCTGGTCCGGTCGCGAATCTCCGCGACGACCTGCTCCGGCGAGAAGCGTCCGTTCGTCCCCGCCAGTCCGATCGTCAGAAGCCCGGAGTGCGCGGCGGGACCGCCGAGCTCGGACAGCATGATGTGCGCGTGGCGCTCGACGAGGAGCGCGTCGCCTGGGCGTCCGAGAATCTGCAGGGCGATCTGGTTCGCCATCGTGGCGGTCGGGAGAAAGACTGTCTCTTCCTGGCCGAGGAATTCCGCACCGCGCCGCTCGAGCTCGTTGACGGTCGGGTCTTCGCGCTTCTGCTCGTCGCCGACGACCGCGTTTGCGATCGCCTCACGCATCGCGGGGGTGGGCTGCGTGAGGGTGTCGGAACGAAGATCGATCACGGCGCTCATTTTGCAGCTTCGACTCCTCACCCCGGCGGGTGATCATCGAGCGGCCGAACTGGGCCGATGAATCTGCACATGAGCAGCTGGAACGACAAGCGTCACATCGGCAGCGGACTGAGGCTCGCGCCCGGGGCGTCCGCGCCGCTGCGCCTCGATCACGGCTACTTCGACGACGAGGTGCGGCCGATGCTGGGCTCGATCCTCCTCAAGAAGGGCTGGGTCACCCACGACAAGCTCGACGCCGCACTGGACGCGGCGCGGATCAGTGGCATGCGCCTCGGGGAGACGCTGCTCTCGCGTGGGTGGCTCTTCGAGCCCGAGCTTGCCAGCGCGCTCGCCGAGCAGTTCGGCCTCAGGTACGTCGACCTCGTCCGGCATCCGCTGGATCCGAGTGCCGCGCGCCTGCTGCCGCTCGAGGTCGCGCGACGTATGTTCGCCGTGCCCGTCCGCTTCGTTGATTCCGGGGCAATCGAGGTCGCGGTCGGCGACCCGGGCGACGCGGACGTCGGCGCGCTCGAGCAGATCCTCGGTCGCCGAGTCGAGCTCGTCGTCGGCGAGCGCTCGGTGATCCAGGACTCCTGGCGCTACATGCGCTGATCGGGCCGCGCGGCTACGCGTGCATCGGCGCCTTGGTTCCCGGAAGGTGGAGCAGGTTCTCCACGTCACGAACGCCCTGCACCTTGCGCGTCTGCGCAACGAGGTCTTCGATCAGCTCGACCCGCGGCACTTCTCCCCGCAGCTGGACGACGCCGTTCTGCACGTTGACGTTGAGCTTGCCCTTCGGGACGTCGGGAGCTCGGAAAACCTGGCTGCGGATCTTGTCCGCCAGCGTCGCGTCGTCGAAGTCCTTCGGCTGCTCCTGCAGGTGCCGGACCTTCTGCGAGACGCCGTACGCATCAGCTGCGACGCCGCGGCCGACGTGCGCCGCCTGCCGGCCGCCCGTGCGGAAGAACGCCACGGTGCGGTCGACGGCGCCGTGACGCCTCCGTGCGCCGCTCTGGGGATCGAAGAAGTACGCGAACAGAGCGCCCAGCGCGCCGCCTAGTGCGAACACTCTCATTGCTGCCTCCTCGCTTTTCGCTCTACGGTCGCCTTCCCGGCGACGGCGGCGGCTCAAACGTCGAGGATCGTGCCCTCCCAGGCCTCCAGACGGCGCCTCCCGTCGAGCTCGAGCTCAGCGGGCGCGTCACTGAGGTTGACGGCGACGGCGGTGTGCTCGCCCCGCCGGAACGCCCAAACGCCCTCGGGCGCCGGCAGCGTCTCGTACCGCCCCTCGAGGAGGTCGGGGCTCGTCTTCCGGCGGGCGATCAGCGCGCGACAGAACGACAGGAACGAGTGGGCGTCGGCGCGCTGGGCCGCGACGGGCGGAACGTCGACCACAAGCGGGAGCCACGGGTCGCGCCACCCGCCGTTCCAGGGAAGCGGCGTACGCGCCCCGTCGCGGCCGGCCATGTCGCGCTGCCCTTCCGGCGGCACCTCGGCCTGCGGCATGCCCAGCTCGTCCCCGTAGTACAGGACCGGTGTCCCACGCAGCGTGAGCAGCAGTAGCAGCGCGGCGCGTGTCTTACGCTCATCGCCGTCGGCCATGCGCGTCGGGAAGCGCGGCAGATCGTGGTTCGAGAGCATCCAGACGGGCCACGCGCGTTGCGGCAGCGCCGCCTCGGTCGCCTCGACGACGTTTCTCAGCGCCTTCGCTTCGAGCGGCGAGAACGCGAACGGGAAGTTGAAGGCGAGGTGCAGCTCGTCTTCGCCGTCGCCGTAGAAGCGGGCGAGGCGGTCGATCTCCAGCACCCAGGTCTCGCCGAGCAGTACGCGAGCCGGTTCGTATACGTCGACGAGGCGACGCCAGCGGCGGAACACCTCGTGCACGTCGTCGCGGTTCGCGTTGTACGTCGAGATCGTCGGGTCGGGGTTGTCGCGGAGCTCTCGGTCCTTGACGATCCCGTGGGCGACGTCGATGCGAAAACCGGCGATCCCGCGGTCGAGCCAGAAGCGGAGGATGTCGTCGAACGCCGCGCGGACGTCTTCGTTCCACCAGTTCAGGTCGGGCTGCTCAGGCAGGAAGTTGTGTAGGTAGTACTGGCCGGTGCGGTTGTCGAGGGTCCAGGCCGATCCGCCGCCGAAGGTGCTGCGCCAGTTGTTGGGCGGTGAGCCGTGGGGCCGCGGATCGGCCCAGACGTACCAGTCGCGTCGCGGCGAATCACGGGCTGCGCGGGCCTCCTCGAACCACGGGTGCCGGTCGGATGTGTGGTTCGGGACAAGATCGATGATCACCTGAATGCCGCGCGCGGCCGCCTTGTCGATGAGCTCGTCCAGCGCCGGCATGCCCCCGAAGACGGCCTGGACGTCGGTGTAGTCCGCGACGTCGTAGCCCCAGTCTTGGTCCGGCGAAGGGGTGACGGGGCTCAGCCAGAGGGCGTCGATTCCGAGCCACTCGAGATAGTCGAGCTTGTCGGTTAGCCCGCGCAGGTCGCCGATGCCGTCACCGTCCGAGTCGGCGAACGAGCGGATGTACGCCTGGTACAGGACCGCGCGTTGCCACCAGGGACGGGTGGCGGAAGCCATGCTCAACGCTACCGTGTCACGCGTGGACCTCGCCCTTCTCCGCGAGCGCTTGCACGCCGGCGAGGAGCCGGAGTATCGGGCTGCGCAGGTCTGGGAATGGGCCGCGCGCGGCGTCGCCGGCTACGCCGAGATGACGAACCTGCCGCGCGTGCTACGAGAGCGGCTGCAGGACGAAGTGCCGTTCTCGTCGCTCGCGATCGAGCGGGAGGAGCATGCTCGCGACGGGACCGTCAAGGCGCTGTTCCGGACGAGTGACGGACATCCGGTAGAGGCGGTGCTGATGCGCTACCGCGACGGCCGGCGGTCGCTCTGTCTGTCGTCCCAGTCGGGCTGTCCGCTCACGTGCACGTTCTGCGCGACCGGTCAGATGACGTTCGGAAGGAACCTGACCGCGTCGGAGATCATCGACCAGGCGTTGCATTTCCGCCGGCTCGAACCGGTCGATCACGCTGTCTTCATGGGTATGGGCGAGCCGATGCTCAATCTCACTCCGGTGCTCGAGGCCGCTCGCCTGCTCCCGGACGTCGGGGTCACGCAGCGGCGCACGACGATCTCGACCGTGGGTTGGCTCCCCGGCCTGCGGCGTTTCGTCGACGAGGTCGAAGAGCCGATCCGTTTGGCCCTGTCGCTGCACGCACCGACGGACGAGCTACGCAGCGAGCTGATGCCGGTGAACGTCCGCTACCCACTCGCGGACGTGCTGGCGGAGTGCGCTCGCTCTTTCGAGCTCAGGCGGCGCAAGGTCTTCGTCGAGTACGTGATGCTCGGCGGCGTCAACGACCGGGTCGAGCAGGCGCGAGCGCTCGCAGACCTGCTCGATCCGAAGGTGTTCAAGGTCAACCTGATCCCCTTCACCTTTACCCAGATCGGCTCCGTGGCGCAGTATCAGTCCTCAACGCGCAAGGGGATCTCGGCCTTCAAGGACGTCCTCAAGCGCGCCGGCATCCCGACCACGGTCCGTCTGAATCGAGGACGCGACATCCAGGCTGCGTGCGGCCAGCTTGCCGCGATCGGGCCGAGCGGTTCATGACGGTGCGAGAGATCACGAGCTCTCTGCGGCTTTCGCGTCACTGCGCCCAGGCAATTCGCTCCAAACTTGGGCCGCTTGAGTCGCGAACCGCCGCTCAGAAGGCACGCTAGCTCACGCGACATTCGTTCACGAGCTTGGGTGTCGGCGCCGCGCCTCTGTTACGAGACGATTAAGCCTGCTCTCGGCGCTTTCGGTCGCGGGCGCTGCGTAGCGAGACTGTGACAATGGCGGTGGCGGCGGTCAGCGACGCGAGGGCGAGCCCTGCAACGGGTGAGCCGGTCGTGGCAGTGCGAGGGTTGAGGAGGCGCTATGGCCGGTTGGACGCCGTGGCAGGGGTCGATCTCGAGGTGTATCCGGGCGAGATCTTCGCGTTCCTCGGCCCCAACGGGGCCGGTAAGACGACGACGGTGGAGATTCTGGAGGGGTTCCGGACGCGCAGCGAGGGTGAGGTCAGGGTCCTCGGCGTCGACCCTGCGCACGGCGACGCCGCCTGGCGGAACCGGATCGGCGCGGTATTGCAGGAGTCGCAGCCGGAGCCGGGCCTGACCGTCCGTGAGTGTCTTCAGCTTTACGCCGGCTACTACAGCGAGCCGCGCGAGATTGCGGAGACGATGGCGCTCGTCGGCCTGGAGGAGAAGGCGGACACGATCGGCGAGCAGCTCTCAGGCGGCCAAAGACGCCGTCTCGACGTTGCTCTCGCTCTGATCGGCGATCCGGAGCTGATCTTCCTCGACGAGCCGACCACAGGCTTTGACCCCTCGGCACGTCGGACAGCTTGGAGCGTGATCGACGGTCTGCGGTCGCTCGGGAAGACGGTGTTCCTGACAACGCACTACATGGACGAGGCGGAACAGCTGGCGGATCGCATCGCCGTAATCGCTGCCGGCCGGATTGTCGCCACGGGCACGCCGGCCACGCTCGGCGGCCGCAACCGCATGGCCACCACGATCCGCTTCACGCTGCCGGATGGGACCCACCCCGGCGATCTCCCGTCGGAGCTGCGCGCGCTCGCCGTCGGCGAGAACAGACAGCGGCTCACGCTTGCCACCGAGACGCCACTCGTTCACGTCCGTGCTCTGGCCGAGTGGGCGCTCGCACGCGGCTTCGACCTGCCCGACCTCGACGTCCGCCGGCCGACGCTCGAAGACGTTTATCTCGATCTCACCGCCAACGGCGCCAAGGAGGGCTGACGTGTTCCTCCTTCTGCGTCGGCTCTACCGCCACCTCCGCTCGCGGTCTGCACCTTCCCAAAGCACTGGAATCCCCGACTCCGCCGTCGGCCGGGCGACGGCGCCGCGCGGCCCGCTCGCGCTCGTCCTACACCAGGCGCGCTACGACCTGCGCGCGTTCCTGCGCAACCAGCAGAGCCGTTTCTTCACCCTGATCCTGCCGCTGCTTTTCCTCATCATCTTCGTCAGCATCTTCGGCAACGACACGATCGGCCCCACCGGCGTCAAAGCCTCCACCTACTACGTGCCGGGTATCTCCGCGTTGGCAGTAATCGCGGCGTCGTTCGTCAACCTCGTTATCTCGATCACGACGCTGCGCGAGTCGGGCGTCCTCAAGCGCCGCCGCTCGACCCCGGTCCCGGCCTGGGTGCTGATCGCCGGACGGACGCTGACCGCCATCGGCATCTCGCTCGTGACGATGGCCGTGTTGCTCGTGGTCGGCCGGTTCGCCTACGGCGTTCACCTACCGACCAGGACGATCGCCGGCGTCGCGCTCACCGCCGTGGTCGGCGCCGCCACCTTCTGCGTCCTCGGCTACGGCCTATCGACCGCGATTCATTCAGCCGACGCAGCCAGCCCATGGTGCAGGCGATCATGCTTCCCCTCTACTTCATCTCCGGCGTCTTCATCCCCAACGTCAACCTGCCCCGCTGGCTCCGCGACGTGGCCGAGGTCTTCCCCGTCGAACACCTCGCCGACGGGCTCCACCATGCCTACGACCCCGCCGCAACCGGTGCCGGCATCGTCTGGAGCGACATCGGCGTCCTCGCCCTGTGGGCTGGTATCGGCCTCGTCGTGGCACTCCGCCGCTTCAGCTGGACGCCGGCCGCGGCGACCGGGTAGCCGAGCCGGTGGGACCGAGTGCTCCAGAACCACAGCAAAGGAGGAGTAGATGAAGGGCATCAGGCACTTCCTGCGGGATTTCACAGCAGCGGCCGTCAAGGAACACCTGCGGTCGCAGATCGAGGACACAGGAGGTCGGCCGGACTTGACCAAGAACGAGGTCGAGCTGCTGCGGTTCATCCGGGAGGGATCGTTCGACTGGGCGGGCAGCCGCCAGTCTTCAAGCGAGAGCGTTATCGGGTCATGAAGGGCGCCAGCGATGGATCGCCGCCGATGCGAACGGAGGTCGTCGCCTCAGCGGACGGCACGACGATCGCCTATCGGACCGTCGGGAAGGGACCCGCAGTTCTCGTCGTCCCGGGCGCGCTTGCAGTCGCTGCCGACTTCGACGCCTTCGCGCGGGAACTCGCCGACCGTTTCAGCGTGCACACGATCGAGCGCAGAGGGCGCGGCGAGAGCGGCCCGCAGGGAGACGACTACAGCATCGAACGGGAGTGCGAGGACCTGGCAACGCTGCAGGCAGCCATAGGTGCCACCTTCCTCTTCGGACACAGCTTCGGAGGCTTCATCGCACTGGAAGCCGCCCGCGCCAACAAGGCGTTCGGGAAGGTCGCCGTCTTTGAGCCGGGCGTTTCAATCGATGGCTCGATCGACACGAGCTGGGCGTCCGCCTGCCAGGCGCAGCTTGCCCGCGGCCAGCACCTGGACGCCTTCATCACCTTCGTGCGAGGGATCAATCCACAGACAACCGGCAAGGCTCCACGCTGGCTGTTGAAGCTCATCCTGCCGGTAGCGATCAGGAAACGCGAGCGAGAGCAGAAGTACCGGCTCTTGCCGGCGGCGATCCGAGAGCACGCGGAGGCCGCGCGCCTCGACAACACCTATCCCCACTATCGCGACGTGACCGCCGACGTGCTGCTGATGGCCTGTCTCTTATACACATCTCCGAGCCCACGAGACCTCG
>JBKPGW010000006.1:0-8212 GCA_046729555.1 Actinomycetota bacterium
ACGGGGTCACCTCGGGCAACCCTCGGGGCCCCACCGGGAGCGAGCCGCCGCCGAGCCACGAGCACGCCGCCGACTCCCCGGGGGGGGGCACGCGGAAGTGGTCGCCGTCGCGCTCGGGGGCGTTGGCGAAGACGTCCTCGAGCGAGAGCGACGGGCGCGGCTCGTCCGGCCGGAAGACGTTCACGACGGCGAGCGGGTGCGAGGTCGGCGGCACGTCCGAGAGGTCGAGCTCGGAGACCTTGCCGACCGCAGCGAGGATGTCGTTCAGCTGCACCTCGAGGCGCGAGATCTCGTCCTCGGTCAGCTCGAGGCGGGCGAGCGCCGCCACGTGGAGCACGTCATCTCTGGTGATCGCCATCTGGTTCCTCCTAAGCAAAACAAAGAGGCCCCCTTTCGGGGGCCTCTATTCATCGGTTCCGAAAGGAAAGCTAGACAGGCTGGACGTTCGCGGCCTGAGCGCCCTTGGGGCCCTGCACGACCTCGAACTCAACGCGCTGACCTTCGGTCAGCGACTTGTAACCCTCCTGGGTGATCGCAGAAAAGTGCACGAAGACGTCTTCGCCACCCTCACGCTCGATGAACCCATAGCCCTTCTCGTTCGAGAACCACTTCACGGTGCCCTGAGCCAAACGACTTCCTCCTTCAAAAACACGCGACGGCCCGGGCACCGAGCCGCCACTACTGATACAGCGGCCCGAGTGTAGCTCAGATGGGGGGGAACGCAAGCGCGCCGCTTCGGTAACGGGCGGCCTCGAGCGCGTTCTCGAGCAGACAGGCGATGGTCATCGGGCCGACGCCGCCGGGAACCGGAGTGAGGAAAGCGGCGACCTCGGCGACAGCTCGATCGACGTCACCGAAGAGACCCTCGTCGGTGCGGTTCATGCCGACGTCGATCACGGCGGCGCCCTGCTTGACCATGTCCGCCGTGATCAGGCCGAGCCGGCCGACGGCGGCCACGAGGATGTCGGCGTCGAGCGTGTGGCGGGCGAGCTCCTCCGTGCGCGAGTGGCAGATCGTGACGGTTGCGTTGGCATGCAGTAGCAGCATCGCCAGGGGGCGCCCGACGATCAGGCTGCGGCCCACGACGACGGCGTGTGTGCCGGCGATTGGGACGTGGTATTCGTCGAGCAGGCGCATCACTCCGACAGGCGTTGCCCCGACGAGGGTCTGACGGCCGAAGAAGAGCTGGCCGGCGTTGAACGGGTGCAGGCCGTCGACGTCCTTCATCGGGTCGAGCATGCGCATGACGCGTGCCTCGTCGATCTGAGGTGGCAATGGTGTCTGGACGAGGATGCCGTCGACCGATTCGTCTTCGTTCAGCTCGGTGACGAGCTCGAGCAGCTCGTCCTCGGTCGTCTCCGCGGGCAGGCGCTTGTCGATCGCCTGGATGCCGACCTCGTCCGCTGCCTTGTGCTTGAGCCGGATGTAGATCTGCGAGGCGGGATCCTCGCCGACGAGGACGGTCGCAAGGCGGACGTCGCCGAAGTCGGCGATCTCGTCCTTCAGCTCAGCTCGGATTCGGGCGGCGAGAGCGGCGCCGTCGATCGGAGTCGCCGCCACCTAGAACGGCATCTCGACGTCGCTGACGTCGAGGCCGAGCGACTCGGCGAGGCGGACCCCGATCTCGAGGTCCTCCTTCAGGCGCTCGACGTCACGCGACTCCATCGCGCGACCGATCCAGGCGCGTTCCTTCGGGCGCCAGAGCGCGTGCGCGGCGAACTCCGGCAGGAGCCGGTTGGCCGCGTCGACGAGCTTCTTCGTCGTCTTCTTGTCGGCGTCCTTGAGCAGGACACGCTCATACGCCATGCCCGCACCGTGGTGGATGCCGTCGTCGGTGGCGAGCCGGTTGCAGAGATCCTCGAGCACGGTGCCGCGCGACGAGCGCGCGATCAGACGGAAGCGGGAGATGATCAGCCGCTCGTAGAAGACCTGCATCAGAAAGACCTTCTCCTCGACGCTGTCCGCCTCGAGCGTCATGTGCGCGAGGTTGTCGAGGTGCGGGTCGCGCTCGGCGGTGCCGCCGGCCTCTTCGACGAGCTTCAGCCACGCCTCGGTGTGGCGTGACTCGTCCTGCACCATCGTCGAGTAGTAGAGCTTTGCTTCATGGTCGGGGGCGATGTTCAGGAGCTGCGAGGACATGTCGCACGCGAGCATGTCCGCCTGCAGCTGCTGCGTCAGGACCGAGCGCCACATGTCCTTCCGCCGCGCCTGCCGTTGGGGCGTCCCCTTTCCCTCGGGGATCGGCGGCAGTTCGCCCCACGGGAGGTCGCGAACCTGCCACTCCTGGCGTTTCGCAAGCTCGTAGAAGCGCAGGACGCCGGCGAACTCCTCGCGCGGTTCAGTCGTCTCGATGAGCTGGCCCGTGGCCATTCTGGGAGATTATTGGAGTCGTGGACCTGAAGCGCTGGCCGCGCAAGAATGACGCGGAGTCGATCCGTGCACGCCAAGAGGCGCTCGGTCTCGACGACGGCGTGACCGGAATCGACCTGTCGCCCTTCGTCAACGCACAAGAGATGCTCACGGGCGCCGCCGTGATCCCGGTGTCGGTGGTCGGGCCGCTGGAGATCGAGCTCGGCGAATATGAGCTCGATGAGCCGTTCGGCCGTGTGACGGAGACGGGCCGCTCGCGCGACCACGTGTACGTCCCGCTGGCGCACACCGAGGGAGGACTGTCCGCGTCGCTCTACCGCGGTGCACGTGCGGCGGCGGAGTCAGGCGGGTTCCGGACGTACGTGCTGGGCGACCGGATCACGCGCGCGTCGTGCTTCGTCTGCGCGTCGACGGAAGAGGCGGTGCACCTGGCGCGCTTCCTCGACGCGCATGTCGCAGAGATGCGGCGCTGGCTGGCAGAGCGTGACGAGGAGTGGGTCTCTTCCTACGCGAAGCTGCGTGAGGTCGAGACGCACGTCGTCGGCTCGATGTGCCACGTGCTCTGGGCGTTCACGACGGGCGACGCTTGCGGGCCGAACATGATGACCCGCAACGCCTACGCGCTGAACATGGGCTACGTGATGGAGCAGGCGCCGGTGAAGCCGGAGCGCGCGATTCTCGAGGCGAACATGGGCGGCGACAAGAAGCCGTCCCACCGCTACTTCGAGCGCGGCGGACACGGGAAGACGGTGCTCGCCGAGGCGACGTTGACCGACGACGCCGTGCGGCGCGTGCTGCGTACGACGGTGGACGACCTGCTCGAGCTCTCGTTCGCCGGGACGCACGGCGCGGTCGCCTCCGGGATGCAGTCGGTCGCGTTCACACCGGCGTCGGCGATCGCCGCGCTCTTCGCCGCCACGGGGCAGGACCTGGGCATGGTCGGGACGAGCTCGATGGCACACGGGACCGGGCGCCGCGTCGAAGGGGGGATCCACTGCGCGCTGCGGCTGCCGGGGCTCGAGGTCGGAACCGTCGGCGGCGGCACGTCCTTCCCGTACGCGCATGCGTGGCTCGAGCTGATGGGCTGTGCAGGCACGGGGAAGGTCTACCGCTTCGCGCAGATCGTCGCGGCCGCGACGCTGGCGCTCGAGATCTCGGCCAGCGCTGCGATGGCAACGGCCGGCTCGGAGAACTTCTTCAAGGCCCACCACGAGCACGGCGGAAAGCGACATTCCGGGGTCTGACCCCGCAGGGGTCAGACCCCAGCGGTTCGACTGACCAGCGCGCGGCCGATCCGCTTCACCGCTTCCTCGACGAGCGCGTGCGACGTGCCGATGTTCAAGCGCGCGAAGCCTTTGCCGACCGAGCCGAAGTTCGTCCCCGGCAGCAGCGACAGCCGGCCGCGCTCGAGGACGGCCGCGGCAGGATCGTCGCCCAGGCCGGTCTCGCGGAAGTCGAGCCAGGCGAGATAGGTCGCCTGTGCCGGCGCGACACGGACGGCAAGAGCGTGCTCGGCAAGGAGTTCCGGAAGCAGGCGACGCGTCTCCGCGAGGTAGTCGCGGAGCTCGTCGAGCCAGTCCTCCCCATGCGTGAACGCGGCAACCGATGCGATCACGCCGAGGTGGCCCACGCGGTCGTGCATGTCCACCGGCAAGCGGGCGAGCGCCGCACGCGTGCGCTCGGAGCGCACGACGGCGAGGCCACATTTCAATCCCGCGAGGTTCCACGCCTTCGTCGCGGACGTGAGCACGATCGCGTCCTCGACGAGGGACGCCGCAGGCACATGGGTCACGCCCGGCATCGTCAGAGGCGCGTGGATCTCGTCCGACAGGAAGAGCGCGTCGTGCTCGGCCGCGATCTCGCCGAGCGTGCGAACGTCATCCGCCGGGGCGACGTGCCCGGTGGGATTGTGCGGATTGCAGAACAACACCGCGCGTGCGCCCGCCTGGAGAGCGTCGCGGATACCGTCGAGGGGGAGCCGACCGTCGCGGAGCGGCACCTCGACGACGTGCCTGCCCGTCTCGGCGATGACGGAGAAGAACGGCGGGTACACAGGTGGGTTGATCACGACGCCGGAGCCCTCCGGCGTGAGCGCGCGCAAGAGCTCCGCGACGCCGACCATCACGTCCGGGACGGCGACGATTCCGTCCGGGTCCGGCGTCCATCCCCAGCGTCGCTCCGCGAACGACGCAAACGCTTCGGACAGGCCCGAGCTCCTCGCATGCGGGTAGCCCAGGTCGCCGGCCCGGACCGCCGCGACCAGGGCGTCCGCGATCGGAGACGCGACGCCGAAGTCCATCTCGGCGATATGGGATGGAAGGACGTCGGGTGGAAACTTGCGCCACTTCTCACTGCTTCGACGCCGCAACGCGTCGAGCCCGACCGTCTCGAAGCTCATCGCGTGCCGATCTCCATGCCGAAGAGGCGCGGCAGCGCCGCACCCAGCCGCGCCGGCCACGGCGCGCGCCGGCCGTCTTCGTCGGCGCTCTCGCAGGCCATGATCGCGCTGCGCACGACGCCCCCGCCGAGACGCTTCACCGGTTCGGGGGGCAGCGACGGGACTCGGCGCGTCGCCAGCGGCAGCGCGGTCCACTCGTCGTCCCGGCCGAGCGCCAGCGACGCGAGGATCTGGCCGCCGAGCCAGCTCGGGCCCACGCCGTGGCCTGAGTAGCCGAGCCCGTAGTGGATGCGCTTGCCGCGCACCGTGCCGAAGAACGGCAGGTGGTCGGCCGAGACATCGATCGGCCCTCCCCACGCCCGCTCCACCCGCGCGGCGCCGAGGCCCGGCAGGAGCCGGCGCAGGCCGGCCTCGGCGCGGGCAGCGGTCGGCGCGTCGCTCGTGAAGCGTTCGTCGAGCTTGCCGCGGAAGCCGATCGGGCCCGAGCCGCTGCCCATCAGGACGCGACCGTCCGGCGTCGTGCGGAAGTAGTGCAGGAACATGCGGCCGTCGACGATCGCCTCACCCCCGGTCCAGCCGATCTCCTCGAGCAGCTCCGGCACCGGCTCGGTCAGGACGACGTACGAGCCGAAGTTCGTCACGTGCCGTGCGACCGGACGCCAGCCCGTCGCGGCCGCGTTGATCGCGACGACGACCTCCGGCGCACGCACGTGCCCGCGCGCGGTCGACACCTCGCCGGCGCGGATCCGCGTCGCAGCGCTCTGCTCGTGCAGCTCGACCCCCGCGTCGACAACCGCGCCACGCAGCGCACGCACGAGTCGCGCCGGCTGCACCGTCCCCCCGTCGCGAAAGAACACGCCGCGCCGGAAGACCGGCGAACGGATGCGCTCCGCGAGAGCGTCCGCGTCGAGCGGAACCGCTTGCTCGGGAACGCGGACCGCGGCCGCGGCGGCGACCGCATCCTCGACTGCGGCGTCTTGTCCCGGCGATGCCGACACCATCAACAGCCCACCCTCACGCAGCCAGACGTCGCCGTCCAACGCGCGCACGGCCGGGACGATGCGCTCCCCCGCCCGCGCGAGCTGGAGCGCGCTTTCACGCCCCAGCAGCGGCATGAGCTCCGCCAGCGAGGCCCAGTACCCGTGCACGAAGCCGCCGTTGCGACCGCTCGGGCCGGCACCGCAGGTCGCCGCCTCCAGCAGGGCGATCCGCGTCGACGGCTCACGCTCCTTGAGCGCGAGCGCCGTCCACAGGCCGGTGTAGCCGCCGCCCACGATGCAGACGTCGGCCGAAACCTCGCCCTCGAGCGCCGGCGCCACGTCGTCGGCGCTGGCCTCGTCCCACCACCACGGAGGGAGCGTAGGCTGGACGGTCAAGCCGTCGCGGCCGATCGCTCGCGCCGCATCTGCACGAGCACGTTCCCGACCATCGCGACCACCGCGACGACGAAGATCGCCGTCCCGATCACGTTCACCTGCGGCGGCGCGCCCACCCGGGCGGCGCCCCAGACGAAGAGCGGGAACGTCGTCCTCGGCCCGGCGTTGAAGTACGTGACGACGAAGTCGTCGATCGAGATCGCGAAGCACAGCAGCAGCGCCGCCAAGAGGGCCGGCGCGATCAGCGGCAGCGTTACCTTCTGGAACGTCGCCCACTCATTCGCCCCGAGGTCCATCGCCGCTTCCTCGAGATGACGGTCGAAGCCGATCAGTCTCGCCTTCACCGTCACCACCGCGAAGCTGATGCAGAACATCACGTGGGCGATCAGGATCGTCCAGAACCCGAAGACGACCGTCAGGTTCAGGAACAGCGTCAGCAGCGACGCACCCAGCACGATCTCCGGCGTCGACAAGGGCAGGAAGATCAGCAGGTTCGTCACCCCACGACCGCGGAAGCCGTAGCGCACCAGAGCGAGCGCGATCAGCGTCCCGAGCGCGGTCGCGATCACGCTCGCGAGGAGCGCGATCTCCAGCGACAGCACCATCGCGCTCCGCAACCCAGGCACCCCGTCCCAGTTCTTCCAGTTGTCGAACGTGAAGCTCGACCAGGTGTAGTTGAAGCGTCCCTTCGGGTCGTTGAACGAGAAGGCGATGACGATCCCGATCGGCAGCATCAGGTACGTGAACGCGAGCAGCGCGTACACCGTCAGGAGGTGGTGGCGCGCGAACGCCCACACGCGAGCGGCCGCGTGCTCGCGCGGCGCGCGCTCGCTGACGGACACGGAGCTCATCCCGTCAGCTTCTCCGTCCCGACGGCCCGCGCATAGAGCACGACCATCACCAGGATCCCGGCCATCAGCACGAATGACATCGACGCGGCGGCCGGGTAGTCCGTCAGTTCGAGGAACTTCGACTGGATGACGTTCCCGATCATGTGGTTGCGCGGCGACCCGAGCAGCTGCGCGTTGATGAAGTCACCTGCCGCCGGGATGAAAGTCAGCAGCGTGCCCGCGACCACGCCCGGCAGCGACAAGGGCAGCGTGACGCGCACGAACGCCTTCCACTTGCTCGCATAGAGATCCTGCGCCGCCTCGATCAGCCGCTGGTCGATCTGCTCCAGGGAGACGTAGACCGGCAGCGCCATGAAGGGGAAGAAGTTGTAGGTGATCCCCGCGACGACCGCCGTGGACGTCGCGAGCAGCCGCCCGTCGTCGCCGAGGATGCCGATGTCGCGCAGAAACCCGACGACCGGCCCCTGGTCGGCGAGGATCGTCTCCCAGGCGAGCGTCCGGATCAGGTAGGTGACGAAGAACGGCGCCACGATGAACAGCAGCAGGAGGTTCTTCCAGCGGCCGCCGCGAAAGGCGATCCAGTACGCGAGCGGGTAGCCGAACAGCAGCGCCAGCGCTGTCGCGATCCCGGCGTACTCGAGCGAGCGGATGAAGTGACCGCGGTAGTTCCGGATCGCGTCCCAGTAGTTCCCCCACGCCCACGTGAAGGCGTAGCCGAGGTCGAAGCTGCCGGACTCCAGCGACTGATACGCCAGGAATCCGAGCGGGACGACGAAGAAGAGCCCGAGGTAGAGCAGCCCCGGCGCCAAGAGCAGGTACGGCGTCAGGCCTCGATGCCGATGGAGGAAGCTCACTGGATCTCTACGACGAGATCAAGTTCTGCCACTCGGTGATGTACTTCTCGTTGTTCAGTGCTGCCGAGTCGATGTTGTGCGCGTTGGCGAGCATCTTGTCGGTCGGGAAGATCAGCGTGTTGTCCGCGACGTCCGGGTCGATCTTCTCGAGCGCCGCCTTCGCACCCTTGACCGGGCAGATGTAGTTGACGTAGTCCTCGATCAGCGCCGCGATCTTCGGGTCGTAGACGAAGTTCATGAAGGTCGACGCGGTGAAGACGTCGCCGCCCGTCGGGATCAGCATGTTGTCGGTCCAGATCATGCCGCCCTCGTCGGGAATGACGAACTCGAGCTGCGGGTTGTCGAGCTTCAGCTGCACCATGT
>JBKPGW010000007.1:0-1129 GCA_046729555.1 Actinomycetota bacterium
CGCGAATGCCACGTGTGCAGCTCGATGCAGCCGAGATTGATCACCCACTCGAGCGCCGCCTTGTTGTTCACGATTGCGAAGACGGTCGAGTGGCCGCTCGGAAACTGCACGAACTGCTCCCCGACGTAGTCAGGATGCGAAGGGACCCGCTTCTGGTGGAAGAAGTCGCCGTCGACGCCGTTCGGGTACCGCACCATGTGGAAGGGTCGGCCGCGCAGATGCGGCAGCGCGTGGGCGGCGACGTCGAGGTAGTAACGGGCGAGGTCGCCCTTCGTCAGCCCGACCTCGGGAAAGAAGACCTTGTCGGGATTCGAGACGGCCATTGGAGCCAAGTATCCGCACATGGCGGTGCTCCGGAACGTCACGCTCGCCCCGACGCTCGCTCTCGGTCGTCCGCGTGCCGAAGCGGAGGCGGAGGCCGTTCGGTCTGCTCGAGCGGTTCGGCCTCGCCGACAAGCGCAACGACTACCCCGACTCGCTTTCCGGCGGGCAGCAGCAGCGGGTCGCGATCGTGCGCGCGCTCGCGATGAAGCCCGATCTGATGCTGCTCGACGAGGTCATCAGTGCGCTCGATCCGGAGCTGATCGGCGAGGTGCTGGAGGTGATCCGGGAGCTCGCCGCGGCGGGGATGACGATGCTGATCGTGATGCACGAGATGAGCTTCGCGCACGACATCGCCGACCGCATCTGCTTCCTCGGCGCGGGCGCCGTCCTCGAGCAGGGGCCGCCGGAGCAGATCCTGAGCGAGCCAAAGGAGCCGCGAACGCAGCAGTTCCTGCAGCGCATCATCGAGGCCGGGCGGCTGTAACTTTCTCTGGGAGATGCACGAGCCGGGGACCCGCGGGATCGACCTCACCCTGGAACCACTGGACGACTACGTCGTGATCCAGCCGTCCGACGAAGAGTCGGAGACGAACCTTGGCCTGATCATCCCCGCGTCGGCCGAGACCGACTGCCGCACGGGCGTGGTGACGGCGGTGGGCGGGGATGCAGCCGGCATCGAACCGGGCGACAAGGTTTTGTTCCCGAGTGACGCCGGCTACGAGGTGCGACTTGCGGGGACCGCCGTCAAGGTGATGCGGCGCGGCGATCTCATCGCACGTGTGCACGACTGAGGTCGGCGGGTGAC
>JBKPGW010000008.1:0-1861 GCA_046729555.1 Actinomycetota bacterium
CGGGGCTGACGGGCGGCCGCGAGCTGCGCCTCCCGCGGACGCTGGCTCGCGGCGTTCTGACAAAGTTCTCGGCGTGACGGGGAGCGCGCTCGAGCGCCTGAAGCAACGGCTCGCCGAGGTCAGCGACCTGACCAAGGCCGCGACGCTCCTCGTCTGGGACCAGCGTGTGTTGATGCCACCCGGCGGCGCCCCGGCGCGGGCCGAGGCGCTCGGGACGGTCAGCCGGCTCGCCCAGGAGCGCTTCATCGACCGCGAGCTCGGGCGCCTGCTGGAGCAGCTCCGCGGGTTGGAGGAGAGCTCCGAGTACGACTCCTTCGAGGCGAGCCTGATCCGCCGGACGCGTCGGGACTACGAGAAGGCGACGCGCGTCCCGCCAGAGCTGGTCGGCGAGATGCGACGTGCTTCCGCGCTCGCGCTGGCGGAGTGGGGCCCGGCCAAGGAGCACTCGGACTTCGAACAGCTCCGCCCGCATCTCGAAACGCTGCTCGAGCTGCGTCATCGCTACGTCGCCTGCTTCGACCCCACCGACGAGACATATGACGTGCTGCTCGACGACTACGAGCCGCACATGAAGACCGCCGAGGTGCGGCAGATCTTCGACGAGCTCAAGGAGGAGCTCCGCCCGCTGATCGAGGAGATCGGCGAAGCGGGCGACGTCGACGACTCTTTCCTGACCGGCGAGTTCGATCCGGCGACCCAGCGGGAGCTTGCGCTCGAGATCGTGCGCAGCTTCGGCTACTCGGAGGAGGAGTGGCGGCTCGACGAGACGCCGCATCCCTTCATGACGAGCCCGGGCTCCGGTGACATCCGCTTGACCTCCAACTTCCGCCCGAACGACCTGTCGTCGCTGTTCGCAACGATGCACGAGTTCGGGCACGGCGTCTACGAGTGGGGCGTGGACAAGTCGCTGGCGCGCACGCCTCTGGGGACGGGTGTGTCGCTCGGCGTGCACGAGTCGCAGAGCCGCACCTGGGAGAACCTCGTCGGCCGCAGCAGGCCGTTCTGGCGCTGGTTCTATCCAAGGCTGCAGACCGCCTTCGCCGCGCAGCTCGCGTCGGTGGACGAGGAGGCGTTCTACCGCGCCGTCAACCGGGTGCACCCGTCGCTGATCCGCATCGACGCGGACGAGGTGACGTACAACCTGCACATCATCCTGCGGTTCGAGCTCGAGCAGGAGCTGATCGAGAACCGGCTCGCCGTCGCCGACCTGCCGGAGGCGTGGAACGCCCGCGTCGAGGAATACCTCGGCCTCGAGGTGCCGGACGACGCACGCGGCGTGCTACAGGACATGCACTGGGCGGGCGGAGCGTTCGGCTACTTCCCGACCTACGCGCTCGGCAACGTCATTTCGGTGCAGATCTGGGAGCGCGCCGTCGAAGATCTTGGCGACCTCGACGAGCGCTTCGAGCGCGGGGAGTTCGGCGATTTGCGCGAGTGGCTGCGCACGCACCTCTACCGGCTCGGCGCGAAATACACGCCACAGGAGACGATCGAGCGCGTCACCGGCAGCCGGATCGACGCGAAGCCCTACGTGCGCTACCTGCGCGAGAAGCTCGCGCCGCAGGTCGCATGACCGTCGCTCGCCTTCGGCTCGCTCTCGTAGGGGAAACAATGTTTCCCCTACGGGACCCCTTCTTTAGGTCACCCCTCAGACCACGCGCCGCTGCGATCGCCGCGTGGTCTGAGGAGAAAGAGGGGGGAAACCTCATGGTTTCCCCTTCTGCCCCTTCCCTCGCTCATCGGCCAAAGGTCGGCCGATGTGCGTCGCAACCGCCGCGGGGCCGCTCCAGCGGCTCAAGGAGATACTGCGCGCGCTCGCCCACCAGCAACAAGCCGAGTCGCACGCCCACGGGGACTCACC
>JBKPGW010000009.1:0-11184 GCA_046729555.1 Actinomycetota bacterium
GGTGTACACCGCAAGGTTGACGACGTAGCCCGACGCGCCGACGACGCAGAACTTCGCCAACTGCTCCCAGTTGTGCCGCTGGCGGAGGGCGTGGGCGGCGCGTGCGCGCAGACCCGTGGCGACTGCGGCATCCCGCTGCTCCATGAACGCGGCCGAGCCTACTGATTTAGGCGGCTGTCCGGCTCTGATCAGCGAACTGGAGCGTGTCGTCGAACGGGACGCGCCCGCCGGGCTCGAGCACGAAAGCACGCAGCTCACCGTCCGCCGCGAACACGACGTCACGGAGTTGTCCGGCGTCCTTGCCCTTCCTCGGCATCGGACGGCCGCGTAGCGAGCTCAGCGCAAACGTGCGCGAGCGGTAGAAGTCGAGCTCGTCCTCCTCGAGCAGCACGAGCGGGGAGTGGATCGTGAGTGCACCCTCGCCGATCGCAGCGGTCGGGAACGGCAGGAACCTGTGCACCTCGTCACGGCAGAGCACGTCGAGCCCGACGACGCGCAGCCCTTCGCGCTCGAGCAGCAGGTCGACCGGACGGCCGAGCTCGACCCCGTGCAGGCGCAGGGGCAATCCGAGCACCTCGTCTCCCGAAAACTCCTTCACTCCGCCGCCATGGTGCCCGGACCGCTCGGTCAGAAACCCTCCTCACCGACGAGCGGGACGAATCGACACGGAACCGACTTGATCACGGCAGGACCTTCCGGGCTGCGCACGATCACCTCCAGACGCTGGATGCCGTGACGGCCGATGGGAACGACCAGCCGCCCACGCTCCTCGAGCTGGTCGTACAAGGTTTGAGGCAGCCGCGGCGCGGCGGCCGCGACCGCGATCGCATCGAAGGGCGCCCGCTCGGGGAGGCCGCGCGTCCCATCGCCGACGTGGACGCGCACCCGGTCGTATCCGGCGGCCGCGAGGTTCTCGCGCGCGAGCTCGGCGAGCTCGGGAATGCGTTCGATCGTGTCCACCTCGGCGGCCAGCTCCGCGAGCACGGCAGCCTGGTAGCCGGAGCCGGAGCCCACGTCGAGCACGCGCTCGTCACCGCGCAGCGCGAGCGCCTCGCAGATCTTCGCGACCATGTACGGCTGCGAGATCGTCTGTCCGCCGGCGATTGGCAGCGCCGCGTCGTCGTAGGCACGGCTGCGGAACTCCTCCGGGACGAAGCGCTCACGGGGCACGCGCTCCATCGCGGCGAGCACGCGCTCGTCGCCGACATCGCGCCCCCGCAGCTGCTGCTCGACCATGTCGTGCCGGTCAGGCGGCACGGGTGAGCGCCCGCGCATAGGGCGGCGGCTCGACTCCAAAGTGTGTGAGGACGGCGGGGGCGACGTCGACGATCGACTCCGGCTCGGCGTCGAGACCGATGGTGAGCATCGGCACCTCGGAATCTCCCCGGCGCAGCGAGCCGTGGCTGCCGCCGCCGACGTGGTGACGACCGGCGAGATCCGCGAACTCGACGCCGGGCGCGGCCGAGACCAGCACGTCGCCGGCGTTCGGATTGTGGAGCGCCGCCCAGGCACGGGTCCCGCCGTCCGGGTAGTCGAAGAGCGCGCCGTCGCGTTCGACGCGAACATCCTCGCCGTCGCGCCGTGCGATCACCTCGCCGCCCTCACGGAACAGGACCGTCTCCACCGCCTCCTCTTCGTCGAGCAGCTCGGCGAGGGTGCGAACCTCGAGGCTGCAGTCGGGGAGCCGGTAGACCATCCCGGCTCGGTTCGACGCGGTGACGACGATGCCCGAGACGTCGGCGAACGGGGCCTGCAGCCGCGCGGAGCGTTCGACGTTCGTCTGGCCGTGGTCGGAGCAGAGGATGACCGCGTAGCGCTCCAGGAACTCGTCGGGGCCGCCGGCCGCGTCGAGCAGCGCACCGACCGCGGCGTCGCTTCGAGCCAGCGCCTCGAACGCCCCGTCTGGCCCGTGTGCATGCGAGGCGAAGTCGTAGTCCGGCAGGTAGTAGACGAGGAAGTCGAAGCCGTCGCGCGTCACGAGCCACCGGCCGACCGCCGCTGCGTACCCGTCGATCGAGCCCTGCGCGCGGCCGAAGACGGCGAGCGGCGCGCCGGTCGGATCCGACTCGAAGAGGTTGTAGAAGAAGAAGCGCTTCGGGCCGTACGCGGGGATCGTCACCGCGGGAAGGGTCGGGAGATGGCGCGTGCGGCCGCGATAGCACGTGATGTTGATCGCGGCGGTCGTCAGGCCCGCGTCGTCGAGCGCCTCGTACACGGTGACGGCGTCGCGCCCGAGGTGCAGCCGGTTCATGTTGATGATCGCGTCGAGGATCGACCGCGCCATCCCGGCGGCGCGCAGCGCGGCGAACGACGAGCCGTACTCGACGACGCGAGCACGCTCGCGGTCGTACCAGACGAGGTGGGGGATGTGGTGGACGTCGGGGTGCGCGCCGGTAGCGAGCGACGACAGGCAAACAGGCGTGAGCGACGGGAACGTCGAGACCGCCCGCGCGTAGCGCCCGTTCTCCGCGAGGAAGGTGAGCGCGGGCGCGCGCCCGTCGCCGACGGCGGCTTCGAACACCGACGGCGTCAGGCCGTCGATGACGATCAGGATCAGTTTCCTAGTCCCGGGCAAGGGAGCGCAGCCCTGCGTAGCGCTCGGGTGTGCGTCCGCGCAGGCGCGCGGCGAAGGCCGGCACGAGAGTCGCCTCGAGATACCCGGCGATCGGGATCCACGCGACCGCCGCGAGCAGCAGCGCCGCGATGCCGACGAAGACCGCGGTGCCGAAGCGCGCACCGCCCCGGCGGAGCGTTCCCATGACCAGCTGCGCCGCTCCGAGCGCGCCGAGCGTTCCCCCGGCTCCCCCGCCGATCGCCTCGTCCCATTCGCCGAGGCCGAGCCCGACCCCGACGCCCGCCGCGGCGGCGAGCACGAGCGCCGCGGTCAACGCGATCCGCGTGCCGGCGAACAGACCGGCGAGCAGCACGCCGATCCCAACACCGAGGCCCGCACAGACACCGATCCAGTACCAGGAGCCCATCCGCGAGCCAGTGTAGTTTCAGCCACCCGTTTGCAGGGAAGAGAACATCTGCTCGCCGCCCCCGCGGCCTCGCTCGAGGAGGAAAGCCGATTGATTGACGACAAACCGCTGCTGGTGTTCTTCACGTCGGAGCGTTCAGGCCCGGCGCGTCGCATGGAGAGCCTGCTCGCGCACCTCGCGCGCAAGGAGCGGACGCGCGTGCACATCATGCGCGTCGACGTCGACGAGCAGCCGGAGCTGGCGGAGAAGTTCAGGGTCGAGGACGTCCCCACGCTCGTCCTCGTCAGACGCAAGCGCGCCGTCGACCGGATCGAGGGTCGCGCGAGCGCGCCGAGGATCGAGGCGATGCTCGCGCGGCACCTGCAGACGCCGGCCGCAGCAACCTAGTCGCCCTAAAACCGCCTGACGGCTTCCGACGTAACTGGAAATGACGCCTCGGCGCCACTGCCCCGGCGCCGGGGCGCCCCTCACCAGTGGGCAGACAAGGGAGGGCAAGGGATGAGGCGAAAGAGCATGTTCGCGGCGCTTGCCGTGGGCGTCGCGGCTCTTGCCGTGGCCGCGTACGCACTGGCCGACACCTCGGGGCCGGGGTTCAACCACCTCACGGCGACGATGAGCGGCTATCAGGAAGTGCCGTCTGTCTCGAGCGGCGCCTCCGCGACGTTCACGGCCGACGTCGCGAAGGACGGGCAGTCGATCGACTGGCAACTGAGCTACGACGGTCTCGAAGGCACAGTGCAGCAGTCGCACATCCACTTCGGGCAGCGCAGCGTGAACGGAGGCATCTCGGTGTTCCTCTGCACGAACCTCGGCAACGGGCCGGTGGGAACACAGGCGTGCCCGCAGTCGGGAACGATCAGCGGAACGATTACGCCGGCGGACGTCTCTCCGGCGATTCCCGCCACGGCAGCTGCACGCTCACAGGGCATCGACACCGGCGAGTGGGACGAGTTGATGCGGGCGATCGACGCCGGGAAGGTGTACGCAAACGTGCACTCGTCGAAGTGGCCGGGCGGAGAGATCCGGGCTCAGCTCAACGAAGGAGACCCACACAACTGATTGACGGACGGGGCGCCGGCTTGCGGCCGGGCGCCATACGGCTGCGCGGGCCAAGCCCCCGCAGCCTCTTAACGGCGCCGCAAGCGGCGCCGCAGCTCCGCCCAGCGCGAGGCGGCGGATGACGTCCAGGCCGAACGCACCCGCGCGCGCGCCGTCGATCACGCGGTGGTCGAATGTGACCGAGACGTAGCCGACCGGGGCCGCGACGACGTTGCCGTCGCGTACGACGGCACGCTCGGCGACCCGGCCGATGCTGAGGATTGCGACCTCCGGGTGATTGACGATCGGGGTCTGCAACAGGCCCGCCAGCTTGCCCGCGCTCGTGACCGTGAAGGTCGAGCCGCGTAGCTCCTCCGGTTGCAGCGTTCCGGTACGGGCGCTCTCGGCGAGCCGCTCGACGTCGGCCTGCAGGTCGTCAACGCCGCGCTTGTCGCAGTCGCGCACGACAGGCACGACGAGCCCTTGTTCGGTCTGCACGGCGACGCCGAGGTCGTAGCGCTCGAGGTAGACGATCTCGTCGCCCTCGAGCCGCGCGTTCAGCTCTGGGAACTCCCGGAGCGACTCGGCGCACGCCTTCAGCGCGGTTGCGACGAGCCGCGTGAGATCGACGTTGGAGAAGTCGCACTCTTCGACCCAGGTGACGGCGGGAACTTCCTTGTGCGCGCGCGACATGTGCTCCGCGGTCAGCCGGCGGACGCCCCGGAGCGGCTCGCGGCGCCCTTCGCGTGGCGCGGCCGCTCCCCGCACGTCCTCCTCGGTAATGCGTCCCTGCGGACCGGTCCCGGTCAGCGAGTCGAGGTCGACGTCCAGCTCCTGTGCGACCTTGCGCACGAGCGGCGTCGCGCGTGCTTTCGTCTCCGCCGGCGGCGAGGGTTTCGGCGTGGCTTGCACGCCGTCGCCGCCAATGACGACGAGCACAGTGCCGACCGGGACGACCTTGCCCTCCTCGACGAGGATCTGGGTCACCGTGCCGGCGGCCGGAGAGGGGATCTCGACCGTCGTCTTGTCGGTCTGGATCTCGACGAGCGGATCGTCCTCGGCAACGTCCTGACCTTCGGAGACGAGCCAGCGCGCCACCTCTCCCTCGGTGAGGCCCTCGCCGAGGTCCGGAAGCTTCAGCTCGTACGCCATCAGGCCATTCTTATCGCGTCGTGCGCCAGGACGGCGTGCACCCCCTTGGCGCCGTTCACCACCTGGGTGACGCGCAGGTCGACGGCGACGCTCGCGAGCGCCAACGCCTGAGGGCGCCCGACGCCGAGCTCGCGTTCCATCAGATCGAGCATCGCCTCGGTCGCGCCCGCGGCGGCCTGGTCGAGATCCTCGTCGAACCCGAACGTGATCCATCCGTCCGCCGTTCGCGCAATCGGCGTCCCGAGTGTGACGTCGTCGCGCAGCGTGAGCGTGAGCTCGGCGCGCGCGAGCGGGCATTCGATCGCCGTGCCCGACACCTCGCCGTCGCCCTGCCGCGCGTGGCCGTCGCCCGCGGAAAAGAGCGCGCCGTCGACCGGAATCGGGAGCAGGAGGGTAGTGCCGGCGACGAGCTCCTTGCAGTCGATGTTGCCACCCGACCGGCGTGGCGGTCCTGTCGAGTGCACGCCCGGCTCCGGCGGCGGCATCCCGAGCACGCCGAGGAACGGCGCGAGCCGCACGGTCGCGCCCGCCGGGCCGGAGCCGGTGCCGGCCTGTGCATCGAGCGACCACAGCATCCCTTCGCCGTCGCCGAAGGTGATGCCCCAGGTCCCCACCTCGACCGTGTCGATCTGCACCTCGAGCGTCGCGCCGGCGCGTGCACCGCGGACCTCGATCGGCCCGACGAGCGCGTGGCCGCCGTCGAGCTCGGGGTCGAGATCGGGAAAGTGCCTTTCCTCGGGAACCGAATGCCAGCCGGCATCGAGCGTCGCAAACCGAAGCGAGTCGCCCGAGTCGATTCTGAGGATCGGCGGGAGGTTGCGCGAGAAATGCCCATGCAGGTTGCTGCGCTCGAGCGGAATGTCGTGGGTCACGAGCGGGGCAGTCCGATCCAGGCGTCCTGCGGCGCGAGCAGGACGCGCAATCCGATCCGCTGCTCGCCCTCGAAGAACTCGAGCAGCGACACCGCCTGCCAGTCGGCCGCCTCCAGGTCGCGCGCCCGCTCCGCCGGAACGTAGCCCGCCTGCAGCCGCTGCTCGACGTCCCAGATCCCGATCGCGTTCGGGTCGTGTTCGTTGTCAGGCTCGGCCACGAGCGCGAGCCGGTTGCCCGGGGCGAACGCGTCGTCCTGGAGCGCGTCGAGCCGATAGGAAACCCCTGCCACGTTGATCACTCGGATACGCGGATCTTCCCAGCGGACGAGCTCTTCCGTCGCCGCGTCACGAGGCCGATAACCGTCCCTCGTGCGCTCGAGCCACAACCGGACGCGCGCCATGTCCCTAATTACCAAGATCTGGGGTCTGACCCTGTGGGGTCAGACCCTACAGTTCGCTCGTCAGAACTCCAGGAGGCGCCGGACGGCCGCCGTGACGCGCTCGACCGACGGCATGTATGCATCCTCGATCTGCCAGTACGGATACGGGACGTCGTAGCCCGTCACACGCAACACGGGACCGCGCAGGTCGAGGATCGCCTTCTCCGCCAGGATCGCCGCCAGTTCCGCCGCGAAGCCACAGGTGCGCGGCGCCTCCTGCACGATCACGACGCGGCCGGTCTTCGCCGCCGAGCCGAGCAGCGCGTCCTCGTCGAGTGGCTTGAGCGTCCGGATGTCGAGCACCTCCACCGACACACCGTCGAGCGCGTCCGCGGCCGCCTCGCACAAGGGCACCATCGACCCGTACGCGACGAGGGTGACATCCTCGCCCTCGCGGGCAAGGCGCGCCTTCCCGAGCGGGACAACGTGCTCGCCCTCCGGCACCTCTCCCTTGAGCGTCCGGTAGTGCAGCTTCGGCTCGAGCACGACAACCGGGTCAGGGTCGCGGATCGCCGCCGCCAACAACCCTTTCGCGTCGCCCGGCGTCGAGGGGATCGCAACCTTCACGCCCGGCGTGTGCACGTAATACGTCTCCGGAGAGTCGTCGTGCAGCTCCGGTGCACGCACGCCGCCTCCGTACGGCATGCGCACGACGAGCGGGAACGACATCTTCCCGCCCGTGCGCCAGCGATAGCGCCCGACATGCGTGATCAGCTGGTCGAGGCACGGATAGGAGAATGCGTCGTATTGCATCTCGCAAACGGGACGCCAGCCCGCCATGCAGAGGCCGACTGCGCTGCCGAGGATGCCGGCCTCTGCGAGCGGCGTGTCGAAGCAGCGGTCGGGGCCGAAACGATCGCGCAGGCCTGCGGTCGCGCGAAAGACGCCGCCCGCGCGGCCGACGTCCTCGCCGATCACCATCACCGACGGGTCGCGCTCCAGCTCAACGTGGAAGCAGTCGTTGATCGCCTCGACGATCGAGAGCTCAGCCAAGCGTCCTCCTCAGCTCCTCGAGATCCGAGCCGAACGACGCAGGCGGGTCGACGAACGCATGCTCGAAGAGCAGCTCGACGTCGGCGGCAGGCTCCGCCTCCGCCGCGGCGATGCCCGCACGCATCGCGTCTGCCGCGTCGGAGCGAATCGATCCGGCCAGATCGTCATGAAGGATTCCCGCGCGGCGGAGGTAGCCCTCGAAGCGCCCGACGCACTCGCGCTTCTTCTCCTCCTCGACGCGTTCGAGGTCGATGTACGCGCGGGGGTCGTCGGCGGTCGCGTGCGGCGCGGCCCGGTACGACACCGCCTCGATGAAGGTCGGCCCCTCGCCGGCGCGGGCAAGCGCAACCGCCTCACGCGTCGCCTCGTAGCACGCGAGCACGTCCGTCCCGTCGACGCGCAGGCCGGGCATGCCGTAGCCGACCGCCTTGTCGGCGAGCGTCTCCGCGCGCGTCTGCGCTTCGAGCGGCGTCGAGATCGCCCAGTGGTTGTTGTTGCAGAACAGGACCAGCGGCGCGCCCGTCACCGCCGCGAAGTTCGCGCCCTCGTGGAACGCGCCCTCCGACGTCGCGCCGTCCCCGAAGAACACGACCGCGCACGCGCTCTCGCCCTTCAGCTTCTTGCCCCACGCGAGCCCCGCCGCGTGGGGCACGTGCGTGCCGATGGGGACGCAGATCGACGCGACGCGGTAGTCCTCCGGGTTCCACCAGCCGGCGGGATGACCGCGCCACCAGGAGAGGACCGTCGCCGGCGGCATCCCGCGCAGCAGCCCGATCGCCGACTCGCGGTACGAGGGAAAGATCCAGTCGTCGTCGGCAAGCGCGTGGAACGCGCCTGCCTGCATCGCCTCGTGGTTCCAGAAGATCGCGTACGTCCCGATCCGCCCCTGCCGGTGGTAGACGACGGAGCGCTCGTCGTACGTGCGCAGCAAGACCATCGAGCGGTAGAGGTCGAGCAGCTCCTGCTCGCCGAGGCCGTCGACCTCACGGTCCCCCACACCGTCGGCGTCGCCGATCACGCGCCGCAGGTCGCGCTCGGCCGGAAGAACCTGCGCCATAGCGGGCGAAGCCTACCCGGCGAAGAGCTGCACGAGCCACGCGTCGCGGTCGGCACGGGCCGTGTCGTTCAACTCGTGCGCGGCGTCGTACCAAAGCTGATACTTCGCGCCGTTCGTCGCGCTCGCGAGCGCGTCCACGTCGGCCTTCGGCGAGAGCGGGTCCTGCAGGCCGTTCTGGAAGAAGAGCTTGACGGGCGCGGAGCGAGAGACGTAGCGGACGGGATCCACAACGGAGAAGGCGCGCGTGTAGCGACTGCTGTGGCAGTAGTCGCCGAGCGGCGCGCTCAGGTGCGCGCGGCCGGACTGGATCACCGCCCCACGCAGCCGGTGGTCGACGCCGGCCAGCGTCGCCGTGACCGCGGCGCCGTAGCTGAAGCCGACCGCCGCCACGCGGCTCCGGTCCGCACCGCGGAGCTTCGCCAGCAAGTCGAGCGCACGTCGCCGCCCGACGACGTAGTTGACGTACGTTCGGACGTCTGCGGCCGCGCGGCACGTGATCAACGGAGCCGGCGGCGCGACCGTCAGCGAGGCGATGCCGCGCTGGGCCAGCCTGTCCGCGTCAGGCAGCTGGGACCGCGCCGTTCCGTCCGAGCCCGGCGAGAAGAGGACCACCGGCCAGGGACCCTTTCCATCCGGATGCGTCCAGAACCCCGCCTTGCGCCCATGTCCCGCATCGAAGGTCAACGGTTGCCTGACAACGCCGTCGCGCGTCGTCGCGGCGCCAAGACGGAGCGCGAGCGGGCGGTGCCGGTCGTATGAGAACTTCGGCCCTGCCGCGGCCGTGCCGCCGACGAGCAGAACCATCGTCGCGACCAAAGCCTTCATCTCGCAGTATCAGGCGACGAGCAGGCGGTGAAGTTAGGCGAGGACTGTGACGGCTCGGCGTTCCGACTCGAACACCGCCTCGGAGACGTCGCCGAGGTCTTCGCCGTCCGCTTGAAGCGGCAGCGGCGTGTCGCACCGCACCTCGATCCGGTCGAGGTCGTGGCCGCGAAACGCGTTTCGCGCGGGCCGGCCGGTCGCGAGCGCGAAGAGCAGCGGCGGCAGCGTGCGCGGCGTCAGCGAGCGCGGAGCGAGGAAGTCGAGGCCCTGCTCGAACACTGCATCGGGCGCCGCCTGGATCGCGAGCGCCTTCAGGAACGTGTACGGGTTGACGTTGGAGACCAGCACGAGCGCAGCACGGCCGTAGCCGACGACCTCGAGGACGGGATCGAAGCGTCCGCGGCGCTCGAAGATCAGGCGCGCGAACGTCCGCACGAAGGCCAGATCTCCTGGCCGCCGTCCCTCTGCCGAGCGGCCGCGCTCGTCGATCTGGCGCACGGCCTCCGCGTCGATGCCGATTCCCGCGCTGAACGCGAAGCGCCGCCCGTTCACCCGCCCCGTCGAGATGCGGCGCGTGCGGTCGTGCGCGAGCGCGTCGGCGAGACGCTCGGCCGCCTCCACCGGGTCGCGGGGCAGGCCGAGCGCACGGGGCAACACGCTCGTGCCCCCGCCGGGCACGAACCCGAGCGGGAGATCGTCACGCTCGACGCCGTTCAGCGCCTCGTTGAAACCGCCGTCGCCGGAGAAGACGAGCAACGCATCCGCCTCGCCTGCCTCGCGTGCCAGCTCAACGGCGTGGCGCGGCCGTTCGGTGCGGATGGTGCGGACGTACGCAGCGCGCATCAGGGCACGTTCGACCGCCGACACGGTCGCGTCGTCCACGCGGCTCGCGAACGGATTGACGATCAGGACGGCGCGCTTCATCGCGACGGCGGTGTGGCGTAGCCGCGCATTCCATCGAGCAGAAACGCGAAGAAGCGATCCGCGAGCTCGTCCGTCTCCGCCTCCGGGCGCAGCCACGTGTACGCCCAGTTGGCGGCCGAAAGCGCGAGCAGCGTCGCGGTCGCGTCGTCGAGGTCGGTGCGCAGCTCGCCCAGCTCACGACCCTCGCGGAAGAGCATGCGGAAACGCTCCTCGTAGCGCCGGCGTTCGGCGACGAACTCATCGTGCCGCGCGCCTTCGAGATAGCGCCATTCGCGGATGAACACCGTCGCCACGTCGAGCTGCTCCGCAACGACCCGGAGATGGCCGCGAAGCGCGAGCCGGATCTTCTCCGTCGCGGAGACGTCGTCGGGAACCGCGTCGAGTGCCGCGTGGAAGGCGGCCGCCCCGTCGCGGGCCACCTCCCAGAGCAGGTCGGCCTTCGAGTCGATGTGGGCATAGAGCGACCCCTTCTGCACGCCCATCGCCTCGGCGAGGTCGCCGATCGAGGTGCCGTGATAGCCCTTCTCGGCGAAGAGCCGGGCCGCTTGGCGCGTGAGCTCGTTTCGACGCGTGCCCACGTGGGGTACCCTCCCGATCGGTAGGGTGACCGAGCGCGAGCAGACATTCCTCGAGTACGTCCAGTCCGGCGGCCAGGTCGAGACGACCGACTGGATGCCTGACGACTACCGGGCGAAGCTGGTCAAGTTCATCGAGATGCACGGCAACTCGGAGCTGATGGGCGTGCTCCCGGAACGCGAATGGATCCTGCGTGCGCCGACGCTGCAGCGGAAGCTGGCGCTGACCGCGAAGGTGCAGGACGAGGTCGGCCACTCACAGCTGATCTACCGCGTCGTCGCCGACCTGGGCAAGCCGCGAGAGCAGTGTCTCGACGACCTGATCTCGGG
>JBKPGW010000010.1:0-6762 GCA_046729555.1 Actinomycetota bacterium
AGGAACACAGGTAACCGCAGTCCACGCCGAGGACCACCTGTTCACCGGCACACCCGCGACCAACATCCGCCTCGCAGATCCCACCGCGAGCGACGCCGAGATCAGGGAGCTGCTCGCAAGCATGCTCCTCGACCGCGGCAACCTCGAGCCGAGCACACCGATCGGCGTCGGCGGACGCAGCCTCTCAGGCGGCGAGCAACGCCGCCTCCACATCGCCCGCGCCCTCGCCACCGAACCCGATGTGCTGCTGATCGACGAGCCGACGACCGGCCTCGACACCAGCACCGGCACGCGTACTCACGGCCGCACGCGAGCGACTGCTACGCGCGGTGCTCGTCCTGGCAATACACGAGCCGCCTGCGTCCTTGGCGCTGGGTCGTCGACCGTGTCACTGGACTCGCCGATGGCCGCCGTCGCACTCACAGTCGCCGCGAAGCGCGAACTGTCGCGTCTGCCGAACTGGCTAATCGAGGCCGCCCGGACGGCCAGCGGGCCGATCCCATGGGCCGGGATGGGCCTCGCCGCGCTCGCGGTGGGCGTGCCGTTGGCCGTCGGGCTTGCGGTTGACCACACAATCCAGGGCGTGCTCGTCGCGGTCGGCGGACTCGTCGGCGCGATGTCCGACAGGATCGGCCCCTACCCGATGCGAATGCGGCGCGTCGCCACCGCCGGCATCTTCGGCGGCGCGACCGGCTTGCTGGTCGGCACGGCCATCCACGGCCGCGGCTGGATCACCGTCGCGGTCATGGTCGTCGTCGCGGGCGCATCGGCGCTCGCGAGCTCCGTCGACGCCACCTGGTCGACAACCGGCCTCTATCTCCTCGTCTACGCCGCCCTGGCGATGGGGCCGCTCGGCGCGCTTCACCCCTGGTGGCAGCCCCCGCTCTGGCTCCTGGCCGGAGTCTGCTGGACGCTGGTGCTGCTAATGCCCGGCTGGCTGCTTCGCCCGCGGACGGTGGAGCAGCGGAGAGTCGCCGCGGTCTACCGGGCGCTTGCCGCGAACCTGCGCGCGGTCGGGACCGAGCGGCTCCGCGCGGCGCGCCAGGGAGTAGCCGCCGCGCTCAACGTCGCCTACGACGAGCTGCTCAGCCAGCGGGCGGCGGCGAGCGGCCGCGATCCCCAGCTCACTCGACTCGTGACGCTCCTCAATCGAGCGCGCGTGGCAGCAGAGGCGGCGAGTGCGCTCGGCTACGCGGGCGAGCAGCCGCCGCAACAGGCCGCGGCGCAGGCTGACGCGCTCGCCGAGGCGGTGCTGGAAGGGAAAGCCGTTCCGCCGATCGAACAGCCAGCAGCGGCGAGCCCCGCCATGCGCGCCCTCTACGGCGCCCTCGAGCGCGCCACCGACGTGATCCGAGGCGGGCAGGCGGCACCTCCCGACGAGCTCGGCAGCCCCGAGCGGCCCCGCGAACGCCAGCAGCCACTGCTCGCGCTCGCAGAGCAGATGCGCGAGGGCTTCGCCACCACGTTCCCGATTCGCCTGATGCTCTGCATCGGCGCGGCCGCAGCCGCAAGCGAAGTGCTCCCCCTGCAGCGCTCCTACTGGGTCGTGCTGGGAGTTGCCGTCGTGATGAAGCCCGACTTCGGCTCCGTCTTCGCCCGAGCGCTGCAGTACAGCGCCGGCACGCTGATCGGTGCGCTGATCAGCGCCGTCATCCTCGCGGCCGGCCCGCCGGACATTGCCTTGCTGGCGCCGATCGCCCTCTTCGCAGCGCTGCTCCCCTACGGCATGAGTCGTAACTACGGCCTGTTCGGGATCTTCTTCACGCCGCTTGTCGTCCTGCTCATCGAACTGCTCAGCCACGACGGCTGGCACCTGGCCGAGGACCGGCTGATCGACATCGTGCTCGGCTGCGGCATCGTCCTCTTCATCGGCTACGCACCATGGCCGTCGAGCTGGCATGCAAACCTGCCCCGCGACCTCGCCAACGCGCTCGACGAAGCCGCCGCCTACCTGCAGCAGGCACTCAGCGAACCCGCGTCGCGGACGGCGGCGACCACGCACGCCCGCGCCCGCAGGAAGAACGCCGCACTCCGGACCGACTTCCAGCGAGCTCTCGCCGAGCCGCAGCGCGTCCGCGAGCGGGTCACGGCTTGGTGGCCGGCGATCGTCGCCCTGGATCAGGTCCTCGAAGCCGTAACCGCCACCGCTGTGACAACCGCCGAAGGGCCACCCCCCGCCCCCGCCGTCGGCGAACTCGCGGCCGCGCTGCGACGGTCGGCAGCTCTCGTCCGCGCCGGCACCCCGGTGCGGCCAGACGCGCAGCTGCCGACGCCGCCAACGCTCGAACTCGTAGGCGATGCCGTGCGCGCGGTTCAGGAAGCGCTCGCCGAAATCTCGCCCCAGCGGCGCCAACCCCTCGCGGCGGTCGTCCAACCGCACCTCCGGACACGCCAAGCCGAAGGAGCTGTGAAATGAAACCGACTCGCCGCGCTTCCAACGCAGCGCGAGCCGCTGCCCCCGTTCGAAGAGGCTCGCCGCATAGCAATGACCGCGACAGGGACGTGAACTCGCTTACACAAAGGAGAAGGGACGCTGAGGCGGTCCGGTCGAGGCGGCACCTGCGCATCAGCAGCGAGCCGTTCGCCGCGCGAGCGATGGATCGCGCCCGTTCCCCGGATCACTACCTACAAGCACGGCGGATCGACCCGCCGGCACCACCCAAGAGATGAAGGAAGTAGAGATGAACACAGAGTCGAAAGCCCAGATTCACCGCTGGCGCGCGTTCGCCGTGCTGGCTGTCTCGTTCTTCATGACGATCATCGATCTCGCGATCGTCAACGTTGCGTTGCCGACCATCGGCCGCGAGCTCCACTTCTCCGAGTCGAACCTGCAGTGGGTCGTGACCGCCTACGCGCTGACCTTCGGCGGCTTCCTCTTGCTCGGGGGTCGTGCCGCGGATCTCCTCGGGCGGCGGCGGATCCTGATGCTCGGCATGGCCGTCTTCACGGCCGCATCGCTGGGCGCCGGACTGGCGACGAGCGACGGCTTCCTGATCGCGATGCGCGGACTGCAGGGGTTCGGTGCGGCCGTTGTCTTGCCAGCTGCGCTCTCGATCGTGATGAACATGTTCGAGGAAGGCGCCGAGCGGAACAAAGCGCTTGGCCTCTGGGGCGGCATCGGTGCCGCCGGCGCGACCATCGGTCTCATCGCCGGCGGGCTCCTCACGCGGTACGCCGGCTGGGAGTACATCTTCCTCGTGAACGTGCCGATCGGGATCGCCGTGCTGCTGCTCGCCCCGCGGATCGTCCCCGAGAGCCGGCTCGAGGTGGTGCGTCGCCGCTTCGACCCGCTCGGCGCCGTCACAGTGACGGGCGGGCTGCTCCTGCTCGTCTACGCCCTCTCGAAGGCACCCGAGCTCGGGTGGGGAGCGGCTCGCACGGTGACGCTCCTCGCCGTCTCTGCAGCCGCCCTTCTTGCCTTCCTGGTCGTCGAGGCGCGAGTCGAGGCGCCGCTGCTGCCGCTACGGATCTTCCGTCTGCGCACGGTGGCGGCCGCGAACGCGGTGGGGCTCCTGCTCGGCGGCAGCTTCTTCGCCTTCATCTTCATCGGCACGCTCTACATGCAGCAGGTGCTCGGCTACTCGGCTCTCCAGACCGGGGTCGCCTGGCTGGCAGCCTCGCTTACTTCCGTCGCCCTCGCCGGCCTCGCGCAGATGCTCGTCACGCGCATCTCGGCGGGGCGCGTGATGGCGCTCGGGATGGCGCTGGTCGGCGGCGGCGCTCTGTGGGCGACGCAGGCGCCGGTGCAGGGGCACTTCTGGAGCGCGCTGGCGGGGCCGTTCTTCATCGCCGGGGCCGGCACCGCGTTCGGCTTCATCCCGGTCTCGATCGCCGGCCTCGTCGGCGTCGCCGAGCGGGAGGCCGGGCTTGCTTCCGGGCTGCTCAACACCTCGCAACAGCTCGGCGGGGCGATCGGCGTCGCAATCGCGTCGACGGTCGCGGCCACGCACTTCAAGACGCTGGTCGGCGACGGCAAGACGGCAAACGTGGCGCTCACGGGCGGCTTCCAGTGGGCCTTCTGGGTCTGCGGAGCGATCGCCCTGCTCGCCTTGCCGACCCTCGCCCTGCTTCGCGGCAAGGGAACCGCGACCGGCGTCGAGCGTGCGATTCCGGCGCTCGAAGCCGACGGCGTGTGCTGAGTGAAGTGCAGCTCCCGCTCCGGGAAACCGCAGCAGAAACAAGGAGGTCTCGAAAATGAAACACGTCATAGTTCGCTACAAGGTCAAGGCCGGGCGAGCGGCCGAGAACGAGGAGCTCGTCTGCGCCGTCTACGCCGAGCTGCACCAGACGAGGCCGGCCAGGCTTCGCTACGCGACGTTCCAGCTCGACGACGGCGTCAGCTTCGTCCACCTCGCCTCGAACGACACCGAGGCCGGGCAGAGCCCACTCTCGGAGGTACAGGCATTCAAGCGCTTCCAGGAGAACATCGACGAGCGCTGCGAAGAAGGCCCGGTCGTGAGCTCCGTCCGCGAGATCGGCTCCTACCGCCTCTATGCGGAGTAGAGCACGCCGCGGCGGAACCGTGGTCCGGCGCCTCTCACCGGCGCCGGACCCCAGCCGGCCGTCCGCAGCGATGGATTTCGGGCTCGGCACGGATCAAAACACCGATGGCCATGAATTACTCAGAGGCGAGGCCGGTCGTTCACCTGGAGCTGCACACCGGTGATCAGGCACGGGCGAGCGCGTTCTACGCGCAGCTCTTGCGCTGGCGGCCAGAGCTGATCCGAGCCCCGTCCGGCTCCTATCTCGCGCTCGAGCTGGGTGGCGATCTCGATGGCGGCATCGTCGAATGCAGCACCCGCCGGCCGCTCTGGCTGCCGTACGTCCAGGTCGAGCGGGTCGATGAGTTCACCGAACGCGCGCGCCAGCTCGGCGCCGAGGTGTTGCTCGAGCCGCGTGAAGGGCCGGCGGGATGGCGTAGCGTGGTCTCGAGCCCCGAAGGCGGAGAGGTCGCCTTCTGGCAGGCGAAGCGATGACGACCAGGTCTCAATCCGGGACGAGCTCCGCTCGCACAGCCGCGATCGCGAACGAGCGCGAGCTGCTCGAGGCCGCCCGAGCCGGGGACGACGATGCGTACGTCCGTCTCGTCGAGCCGTACCGCGCCGAGCTACAGGCGCACTGCTACCGGATGCTCGGATCGGTCCAGGACGCAGAGGACGCTCTGCAGGAGGCGCTCCTGCGCGCCTGGCGGGGACTGCCGCGCTTCGAGGCACGCAGCTCATTTCGTTCCTGGCTTTACACGATCGCCACCAACGCCTGCCTGAGGGCGATCGAGCGGCGGCCGAAGCGGGTGCTGCCGATCGACTACGCGCCCGCGGCCGACCCCCACGACGGCCCCGCCCAACCGGTGACCGAATCGGTCTGGCTCGAGCCCTACCCCGACGAGAAGCTTGGGCTCGAGGGCGGCCTGCTCGGACCCGACGCCCGCTACGAACAACGCGAGGGCATCGAGCTCGCCTTCACGGCGGCACTGCAGCACCTGCCGGCGCGGCAGCGGGCCGTGCTGATCCTGCGCGACGTGCTCGAGTTCTCCGCGCGCGAGACCGCCGAGGCACTGGAGACGACGCCGGTCTCGGTAGACAGCGCCCTGCAGCGCGCCCACAAGAGCATCGGCGAACGTGTCCCGACGCAGAGCCAGCAGGCGACCCTGCGCTCGCTGGGCGACGAAACGTGCGTGACGTGGTTGACCGCTACGTGGCCGCCTGGGAACGCAACGACGTCGATGCGGTTGTCGCGATGCTGACCGAGGACGCGAGGATGACGATGCCGCCGCTGCCGAGCTGGTACGGCGGCCGTGACGCGGTTGCCACCTTCCTGCGGGGCTGGCCGCTCTCGCACGTGAAGCGCTGGCGCCTCATCCCAACCCGCGCGAACGGGCAGCTCGCCTTCGGTGCCTACCTCTGGGACGACGAAACGGGAGTCTTCCTGCCGCACGGCGTCAACGTGCTCACCTTGCGCGGCGCCGAGATCGAAGAGATCACCGCTTTCCTCACTCCCGAGCCTTTCCCGCGTTTTGGCTTGCCCGATCGACTCCCAGCCTGAAGTCGCAGACCCCAAACCGGCGGAGGTCGTCGGACGCTACGCCGGCAGTCATGGCCGGGATTCGAGCCGCGGTCTGAAATTTCACGAACTGACGGAGCGGACGTCAATCGCGTTGTCGTGCAAGGCACCAGAGCACGGACACAAAACGGACACATCAGAAACAACACCTGCGACGTCTCGCGACGCATCGTGCATGGTGCAAACGACCCGATTTGCAGGAGAATCCGTGTCGCGCGTGATCGCGCGTGTCCGCGCGTGACGCTCCAGAACCTCCGTGGTAAGGAGGGGTCGACGGTTCGAGTCCGTCAGAGGGCTCTGCAAACTCCCTGAACAGCCCCAGGCCAATTGGCGCTCGTAGTCGCGTGCATGAGAACGGTCGGCTGGCGATGTTGCAGCGCGCTGCGCACCCCGTGGTCGTTCGCGAGCGCGAGGACGAGGTCGTACTTACCATCGACGCTTACCTCATCCTGATCGAGGACCGGCGGCCGGTCGCGCGCCTCGACGGACGCGCGAGCGCCCCCCAGATCGAGCGCATGCTCGCTCCCCACCTCCCACCTCGCGCGAGGGAGCGCGCGGTCGCGTGGTCCAAACCGAGTTCCCTCCTCCCCCGTAGTAGGTTTCGACCGGATCATTCGCTCGGGGAGGAGGATGGATGATGCGAACACGTCTCGTCCCGCTCGCCGCCCTCGTCGCCGTCGCGGCGCTCACGCTCGCCGCCTC
>JBKPGW010000011.1:0-33100 GCA_046729555.1 Actinomycetota bacterium
GAGTGGGTGCCCGCGACGAACTGCTTACACCCGGATGGGAACGCCGCATCCAAACGATCCGCTCGGTCGTCGAGCCGGGAGGACACAGCACCCGCGGTTCCCAGCCGACCTCTGCCGAGGCTCACTTCGTCCATGTCACAAAGGGGGAGTTCGAGATCAGCCTCGTCACCGGCGAGGTCTTCCGCCTCAAGGGCGGCGACTCGCTCACGTTCCGCGGCCAGGAAGAGGCCGGCTGGCGAAACCCCTCGCGCACCAGATCCACCGAGCTTCTCTGGGTGATTACCCCCTCACTCTTCTGATCAACTACGGTGACCAACGCCTGGACCGGGAACGGACAGTCGCCAAAAGGGCCCCGCAAGGTTCTACGACGCGGCCCACGACGAGCCTGCCCCGCTCGCCTGTGGCTCACCCCGTTGCCGGCATCTCGGCCAACTGCCTGCGCCTGCACCGCGACGACCGTGCGACTCCGAACCGCTTGGCCCGTCCCCAAGACCTGTCCCCAAGATTCGCGGGCGCACGCGGCGCGATCTCGAATGCCCTCTTCAGCGGCTTTCGGTACTCCAGACCACGCCCGCCCCGTGGAGCCCCTCCGTTTGACGGAGGTGCTCCGCTACAGCGGAGAGGGCGTCGATTTGCAGGGAGCTTACGACCTCGCCCGAGCCGGGTTGCGAGTCGACTCGGGAGCCCCTCCGCGATCAAGAGGGACTCGCTAATCGTCAAAAAGGCCAATTTGCAGGTATTTAAGCCCTCTCCCGGACTCGAACCGGGGACAGCCTCCTTACCATGGCATTCTCGCGGCAACCGGTCGCAACCCACGGCAACGGTTTTCGGCTAGTTGAGCCGGTTCGCGGTCGCCGCATTTGCGACCGGTTGCCCCCGGTTGCGACCGCGCGGCTCCATAAAGGCTCCATCTTCCGTTGTCTGCTTTGGCTACACCAGCGCGCCGCTTAGCACGTGTCGCTGACGAAGCCGTCGTAGGCAGTGATCGAGCGTCCTACGGTGCGTAGGCCAAGTGGCACCGGCGATCGCTCCTGGGAGCCAGATGAGTTGCCATGCGTAGCCGTGTGGGGTGGGGTGCGGATCGGTCGCTCGTAGTCCTCAAGCGCGATCTCCGCGAGCGGTGCGCCGAACAGCTCGCCGTGCGAGATCACGGAGATGTCGAGCGAGCCGGCACTAGCGACCAGGCTGGCTGCGTGGTCGTCGACGGCGTGCTCGTCGAGCGCGTCGAGGGTCGCGGTCGTGGCGGCGCCGCCCCTGTCGCGGATCTCGGCGGCGAGCCTCTCGAGCGGCTCGGCGCGGCGGCCAGCGAGGTGCACGGTCGCTCCTTCGCGCGCGAACGCGCGCGCGACCGCGCCGCCGATCGAACCGCCCGCACCGTAGATGACCGCGTTCTTGCCTTGGAGCAGCACGACCTACCTCCTTGCTTCTCGTGGGCCGGAACTGGCGAGTGTAGTAGATTGTTAGCGAGATGACTAACAGTACGTTTCAGGCGCTTGCGCACCCGATCCGGCGGGGCGTCGTCGAGCGTCTCGCGCTGGGGCCTGCGACGGTGGGCGAGGCGACGCGCGGCTTCGGGGTGTCGAAGCCGACGCTGAGCCGTCATCTGCGGGTGCTCGAGGACGCCGGGCTGCTAACTCGCGTGGTCGAGGGGCGCACTCATCGGTTGCGCCTAAACACGGGGCCGCTGACCGAGGCGGAAGGCTGGCTCGAGAGCCAGCGGGCGCGCTGGGAGCGGCTCTTCGACGTCGTCGAGCAGTACCTCGAAGAGGAGCCCGAAAGAGGAGAGACGTGAGTGGCGCGAGCGGCGGTCCGGGCGTGCTTCGTATCGAGCGCACGTTCAACGCGCCGGCGCGCAAGGTGTTCGCCGCGTGGACAAGCGCCGAGGTGCTGCGCCGCTGGTGGCACGCCGAGCACAGCTGGGAGACCAGATCGCGGAGGTCGACGTCCGCGTTGGCGGCGCGATCCGACTCGTGATGCGGAACCCCGCCGATGGCAGCGAGTACGCGGGCCGCGGCGAGTTCACGATCCTTGATCCGCCGCGACGGCTCGCCTTCACCTGGGCCTGGGAGAACGAGCCCTCGGCGCGGCAACTGGTCGAGGTCGAGTTCACCGATCACTGCGAGCGCACCACCGTCGTGATGACCCACACCGGCCTTCCCGAAGCCGAGACCGATGACTACCGCGCCGGCTGGCAGAACTCGTTCGACAACCTGGACGTCGCGCTCGCCGAATGAGGGCGGGCCGCCGCGAGTGGATCGGGCTCGGCGTGCTCGCCCTGCCCTGCCTGCTCTACTCGATGGACCTGACCGTCCTCTACATGGCGGTGCCGAAACTCAGCGCCGATCTGCATCCGAGCAGCGTCGAGCTGCTGTGGATCACCGACATCTACGGCTTCATGCTCGCCGGGCTGCTCCTGACGATGGGAAGCCTTGGCGATCGCATCGGCCGACGGCGCCTGTTATTGATCGGCGCGGCCGCGTTCGGCGTCACCTCGCTGCTCGCCGCCTTCTCGACCAGCGCACCGATGCTGATCGCAGCACGCGCGTTGCTCGGGATCGCCGGCGCGACGCTCGCGCCCTCCACCCTCTCGCTCGTGCACGGCATGTTCACCGACAAGCGGCAGCGGACCTTCGCCGTCGGGATCTGGACGGCGAGCTTCAGCCTCGGCGCCGCCATCGGCCCGCTCGTGGGCGGCGCCCTGCTCGAGCACTTCTGGTGGGGCTCGGTCTTCCTGGTCGCGGTGCCGGTCATGCTCCTGCTGCTCGCGCTCGGGCCACGCCTGCTCCCCGAACACCACAACCCGGAGCCGGCGAGGCTCGACCCGGCGAGCGCCGCCCTCTCCCTGCTCGGCCTGCTCGGCCTGATCTACGCCCTGAAAGAGATCGCGCGCGGCGGCCTCGACGCCCAAGCCGTCGCGGCGCTTGCGGTCGGTCTCGCCGCGAGCGCCGCGTTCGTACGACGGCAGCACCTCCTCGCCGACCCTCTCGTCGACCTGCGCCTGTTCCGCTCGCCCGCAATCAGCAGCGCGCTCGGCTCGATGCTCGCCGCCGTCTTCGTCATCGACGGCACCTTCCTCTTCCTCTCCCAATACCTCCAGCTGATCGGCGGCAAGACGCCCCTGACCGCGGCCGCCTGGCTGCTGCCGGCCACCGGCGGCCTCGTCGCCGGATCGATGCTCGCCCCGCTTCTCACCGGACGCATCGCCGCCGCGCACGTGCTCGTCGGCGGCCTCCTCGCCGCCGCCGGCGGCGTCGCACTGCTCACCCGCATCGAGCCCGGACACGGACTCACGCCGCTCCTCGCCGGCTCCCTGATCATGGGGATCGGCAGCGGCGTCGTCGGCACCCTCGCGACCGACGTCATCGTCGCCACAGCCCCACCCGAACGCGCGGGTGCCGCCTCCGCGATCTCCGAGACGGGCGCCGAGATCGGCGGCGCACTCGGCATCGCCGTCCTCGGCAGCATCGGCCTCGCCGTCTACCGAATCCACCTCGGCGACAGGCTCCCGGCGGGGCTCACCTCCGGGCAAGAACATGCCGCCACCAGCACCCTCGCGGACGCAACGAGTACCAGCAGCCACCTCGCGCAACCCGCCTCGAGCGAGCTCCTCCACGCCGCCGCAGGAGCGTTCACCGACAGCCTCCAAACCGTCGCCACTGCAGCCGCGTCCACCACCCTGCTGCTTGCCCTCCTCGCGGCCCTGCTCCTGCGCAAGACCGCAACTGCCACCAAGCCCGCCTAGACACACGTGCACACCACGTCGTCCGCTCAGCCCGTCTGGCCCGCCGGCCCGGCACTCAACGGCGGGGCACCCCCACCGGCCCAGCCCACGATCCCGGACAACTCGAACACGGACTCAACCGATAGGAGGCTCCATGAACGAGCACGAGACCGAGGTCACAAGACGTGTACTTGCACGCAACATCACAGCACTCAACGCCCGGGACATCGAGGCGTACCTCGCCAACCAGCAGCCGGACGTTGAACTCGTGCTCCCCGGAGGCGTGACGCTCCACGGACGCGACCAGGTGCGCCAGTACATGGAAACCCAATGGATTGCCTTTCCCGACGGAGCGCTGAGCTTCGGTGAGCAGGTTCTCGGCAAGGATCTCGCGGCCACCGAACTCGTGTTTACCGGCACGCACACAGGTCCGATGCCCACACCCCAAGGATCGATCCCCGCGACCGGAAGGCGCGTCTCTCTCCACTTCGCGTCGATCCTGCACATCAAAGAGGGATTGGTGGCGTCAGAACACGTCTATCTCGACCAACTCGACATGCTGACCCAACTCGGACTGACGCCAGCCGCGCCGAGCACCACGGACACCGACACGGCGCCATGACCGAAACCGAAGGGACACGCTGGTGGTCGCCGGATCTCTCTGGCTGCCGCATTCGAATGCAGGTCAAACAGCAGAGCCCTCTGACGGACTCGAACCGTCGACCCCCTCCTTACCATTTTGGGGTCGGCGCAACCAGTGGCAACCCGCGGCAAGCGGATCGGCGTAATCATGGGTTCCTCGGCTCGAGAACGCACGACGTGTTTGCGCCCCGCTGCGCCCCCGTTTTTCCAAATCCTTTCCATCCATCACGCGCACGCGCGTCGCGCATTGGTTGGCGCGTTTGTTGATAGTCAGAGGTAGAGCGGCGGCTCGCGAACCGCGTCCGAACTAGAAGCTAGGGCCAGTCTTGTCGAGGACGACCACGGGGATCTCTCGAATCCCCTTTGTCTTCTCCTCATACTCGGCAAAACCCGGCCAGTCGCGCTTCTGCTGTTCCCAGATCGAGTCGCGCTCCGGACCCTCTGCGATGCGCGCCTGTGCCGAAAAAGTCTCCGTGCCAAGCTCGACAGTGACATCGGGGTTCGCGACGATGTTGTGGTACCAGTCCGGGTTAGTCGAGGCGCCGCCCTTCGAAGCGAATACGGCGACGGAGTCCTCGGAGAGGCGCTGGTAGGCGACCGGGTTGACCCGCTCGGCGCCCGTCTTCGCGCCGCGATGATGCAACAGGAGGAGCGTTCGACCCTCGAAGCTGCCGCCTACTCGCCCGCCATTGGCGCGGAACTCGTCGATGACTTGCTGATTCCAGTCGGCCACCCCGTCAGGTCTCCTCCTGCGTTCGGGTCTCGGTCCAGTCGACGATGAGGTTGCGTTCGGCGAAGTACCAGCTCCCGTCGAGCTTGACGAACGTGTCGAGGTAGCGGAGCGACGCGATCATGATCTTGCGACGAGCGTCCTCGGTGTAGACGTGGTGGGCGATCGTGTAGCTCTCGCCGGTTGCGCGGTCACCGTCGAGGGTGATGGTGCTTTGGCCGTTGAAGTGCGTGGTGGTCTCGTAGCGGTTGAGGTCTTCGAAGACCGGGGTGAGCGCTTCTCGTCCGTTGAGGACGTAGGTGGGCTCGCTGTCTTCGCCGTCCATGTAGACGGCGAAGACAGTGCCGTCGGTGAAGAGCGCCTTCTGCCCTTCGGCGTCGCGTCGGTCGGCGCAGTGGGCGTACGCGTCGAAGAGCTCGCGCAGGGCGATCCGGTCGGCGGCTTCGATCGGCGTGAGTTCGGAGTGGACGGTCATTCGGTCTCCCATTCAGTCGGTCACGACGGTCCGTCGTATTCGGACGCGAACAGGTAGCTCACCGCGAGGCTCCGATACGGTCTCCAGCGGTCCGAGATCTGAGCCACCTCGTCTTCGGTCGGGAGGTCGTCGAAGCCGTACGCTCGTTGGATCGCGCGTCGGAGCGCGAGGTCGCCCGAGAGAAAGACGTCGGGCCGATCGAGCGCGACGAGCAGGAACCCGCGCGCGGTCCACGGCCCGATTCCGGGCACCTCAGTCAGAGTGGTCTCGACCTCTTCGTCGGTCATGCGCGAGAGCGCCTCGTCGCTCAGGCGTCCGTCGACGAACCTTTCCGCGAGCGCGCGCAAGGTCTCGCCCTTTCGAGCAGAGAAGCCGCTGTCGCGCAGCACCCGCGGGTCGGCAGCGACCAGCTCGGCCGGTGACGGCAGGTGCCCTCGGAAACGCTGCTGCAGATGCGAGATGATCGCGCGGGTCGAGCTGACGGATAACTGTTGGCCCGCGACCTGGAAGACGAGCGTCCCGAAGGCATCGAGCGGTGGTAGCTGGTCCAGCCAGGCCCGCGGACGGAAATCGGGCCGCGCCTCGATCAGCCGCGCGAGTACCGGGTCCACCTTCCGAAGGAACTCGCGCGCCTCGGGATCGGCGATCGCGGCTCGCTTGCGGGGTGGAGCCTCCACGCTCATGCTTTTAGCAGCCGCTCGGTAAGCACGATCTCGATGACGTCGGCCACCGTCTCCTCGCGCGCCCAGTCGCGCTGGAGTTCGACGGCAAGCGAGACCCAGCCGATCGGATGGGCTCCCGCTTGGACGACCCGCTCGAGCCCGGCGCGGTGGGCCTCGTCGCTCGTGCCGCCGATCGCGTCGACGACCGGATAGACCTCGTAACCCTCCCGCATCGCGTCGAGAGCGGGAAACGCCATGCAGATCTCCGTCCAGAGAGCGCACAGGATCAGCTTGCGCCGCCCGGTCGCTCGCACCGCGGCGAGAAAGTCGGCATCCTCCCAGGCGTTGGTCGATGTTCGGTCGATCGGCGGGTAGTCCTCGAGCAGCTCGGCGAGTTCGGGCACCGTCGGCTTACCGCGGCCCGTCGCCACGTTGATCGTCGAGTGGACGATCGGAAGGTCGAACGCCTTCGCGGTCTTGACCGTGGAGACGATGTTGTCACGCAGCAGATCGGTGTCCATCGACCGAACGGCTGCGACCTGCGACGGCTGGTAGTCGATCACGACCATCGCCGAGTTCTGCGGCGTGAGCAGGTGGTCGCCGAGTGGGTCGCGTACCGGCAGGCTGGTCATCAGGCGTGCGCCTCCGTGGTCAAGAGCGTGTGCAACACGGCGATCCGACCCTCGCGCACGAGCGCCACGTCAACGCCGCTGACTGTCGGCGGCTGCTCCGGCATTCCCAGGTTGAAGGTCAGAAGGCCGAGATTGCGGCTGGTGTGGACCGGTCCTGCGGCGCTGAATACGAAGCCCGGCATCCGGTCGAGCAGCTTCTGCGCTTGCTCGTTCAGCGCTTCGTGCCCGTGGGTCGTCCCGTCGGGGTCCGACCAGACCACGTCCTCCGTGTAGTTGTGCGCGATCGCCTCCAAGCGACGCTCCGGATCGGGTTCGTTGAAGACCGCGAAGAGATTCGCGAGCATCAGCTCGCGAATCCGCGTAGGGTCCGTCGGCGGAGAGGGTGCGACCGGATCCGGCGTTGCGTTGCCGGCGATCAGGGGTGCACCTGTGAGCCGTGGCCGAGGTCGAGGCGGATGGATTGCATGACCTGGAAGGTCGTGCTCTCGGTGAAGACGTCCGCGGCTGCGATCAGGCCCGTGTACTTCTCGATCACGGGCGCGGCCGCGGTGGCGGCGATGTCGTCGAGGTAGCCCTTGAGCCCCGCCCAGACGTTCTCGCCGTACTTCACGAAGTAGGGCGTGGGATCGACGCTGTCGATCGCCTGCCGCGAGCTGTCAGCGATGTCAGCCATGTACTGCTGGTGCAGCGTGACGTCGTCGCGGGTGCCGAGCCGGCCGTTGTGGCCGCCGATGAAGTGTTTCCACGAGTAGGCGAGCGCGTTCGCGGGCGCTTCGAGGTAGCCGGGGATGTCCTCGGTCAGGTTCGAGAGGTAGATCGGCGCCCAGCCCGGGTTGACGATGTCGATCAGCATCAGCGTGTCGTGGTCGGGCAGGTGAATGAGGATGTTGTCGGGCGAGTGGTTCGGGCCGTAATAGGCGAGATCGATCCGCTCGCCGCCGATCTCGAGCGTGCGGTTGTCCTGGAACGTCTCATCGTTCGGCGGCCTGGCCGGGTCGTCGTCGCGCAGCAGCAGCTTGCGCGTCTCCTCGTGCCCGATGCGAGTGACGTTCTTGTCGAACAGCGAGGCGGCGCCGACGTGGTCGGCGTGGTGGTGCGAGTAGACGAGGTAGTTGACCTTGTTGCTGACACCGTTGGCGGCGGCGATCTCGTCGACGGCCCGCTGGATGTTGTGGCCGATCGTCGGCGGCGCGTCGAGCACCACGACGCCGTCCGTTGTCGTCAGGAACGCGCACTGGTAGACGCCGTCGGTGACCCAGTAGAGGTTCCGCTCCACGCGGCCGACGTAGTAGCCCTGCTCGTTGAGCGCGGGGCCGAGCGCGGAGCGCGGGACGGGCGCGTAGTCAGGAAGGGTTCGCGTGCTCATCGGCTCACCCCGCCCAGGGCAACCTGAAGGCGCCGAGTTGGCTGCCGAAGGCGGCCATGTCGTCGACGGCCCACTCCTCGCTGATCTTTCCGTCGTCGGTGACTCGGTAGATGTCGACCGCGTCCCACTGGACAGGGCGGCCGGTCGCGGCGATTCCGAGGAGGTCGCCGGTGTGTGTTGCGCTGACGACGAGTCGCACGGCGACGAGGTCGCCGCTGGCGATCACGTCCTGCTCCTCGGCGTGCAGGTCGGACAACGCGCCCAGGAACTGGGTCAGGAGGCCGACCATGTCATCGATTCCGCTGACCGTTCCGAGCGTGCCGCCGTGCCAGACAACGTCGGGCGTCATGTACTCACGCGCGTGCTCCGGCATGCGCTCGTTGAAGACGCGGGCGATGAAATCGCGAACCGCCGCCACACGTTGATCGATGCTCACCGTCGCGCTCACGCCTTCACCTCCGCCCCCGCGACCGCGGCGCGCGCTTGGTCGAGGTCGACGAGTTCGCCGCTCAGGCCCATCTGATGGAGGTCGCCGCCGGGCATCTCGATCCGCAGGGCGGCGGCCGTGCCGCCCGCCTTAACCGGGTCGAAGCCAGCGGCCCGGATCAGCCGTTCGATCGTCGTCGCGGCGGCGTCGTCGTCGGTCGCGTAGAACAGGGCGACCCGCGGCTCGCGGTTTGCGGCTTCTGCGAGCGACTCGGCGCTGATCGTGCCGAAGGCCTTCACGTAGTGGCTGTTCGCGGGTAGCAGACTGGCGACGATCGATCCCGCCGACTGATCGTCGGGCAGCGTCCGCATCATCTGGCCGCTCTCGTCGAACCCGAGCGGGTTGGAGGGATCGACCACGACCTTGTTCTCGAGCGCGGCCGCCTGCTCCGGGACGAGTTCCTTGATCTGGTCGAGCCAGAGAGCGAGGACGACGCTGTCGGCGCCGCCGATGGCCTCGTCGACGGACGTGGCGCGTGCCAACGGTCCGAGCTCGTTCGCGAGGGCCTGCGCGTGTGCTTCGTCCTTCGCCGCGAGGACGACGGTCTCGCGGCCGGCCACGAGGTGCCGGGCCACCGTGCTTCCGATGTTGCCGACGCCGATGATTGCGGTTGTCAAACCGACTCCTTTCCTAGCTCCGGTTGCATCGCAGGCAATCGTTGCTTCGGTGGCCGGATGATCGAATCCCGGAAATCCGTAGTCCGTGACCCGACTGGCATGCTGCTGCGATGGTGGTCGTGGCTGGCCGCGGGATGCTGCTGGGGAGACAACGCGAGCGCGCGGTGCTCGAGCGCCTGCTCGCCGCGGCCCGCGGCGGCCACGGCGCGACCATCGTTCTGCAGGGCGACCCAGGCGTCGGCAAGACCGCCTTGCTGGAATACGCGATCGAAGCCGGTGAGGGCTTTCGCGTCATCCGGACCGCGGGTGTCGAGGGAGAGATGGAGCTCGACTTCGCGGTCTTGCAGCAGCTCTGCTCGCCGATCTCGGGGTTTGCTGAGCAGCTGCCCGGTCCCCAGCGCGAAGCGCTCGACGTCGCGTTCGGACTCAGCGCGGGAGACGCCTCGAGTCCGTTCCTGGTCGGCCTTGCCGCGCTCGGCCTGCTGGCGGAAGCCGCCGAGGAGCAGCCGCTCCTGTGCCTCGTCGACGATGCGCAATGGCTCGACGGCGCATCGGCGCGGGCGCTCGCGTTCGTCGCCCGGCGGCTGCTCGCGGAGCGGGTCGCGCTCGCCGTCGCGACACGCGACCCAGCCGCTGGTTTCGCGCGCTTCCCGCAGCTCCGGGTCGAGCCGCTCGGGCGCCGGGACTCGCGCGCCCTGCTCGAGTCCGCCCTCGCGGCGCGCCTAGACGAACCGGTGCTGGAGCGGATCGTCGCCGAGACGGGAGGGAATCCGCTCGCGATCCTCGAGCTCCCTCGCGGGCTGTCGCCCGCCCAGCTCGCTGGGGGCTTCGGCCTGCCGGCGGCGCCGCTGTCCACCGGGATCGAGCGGAGCTTCACCCGGCGCCTCGCGCGGCTGCCCCGCGACGCGCGACGTCTGCTGCTCCTGGCGGCCGCGGAGCCGCTCGGCGACCCGGCGCTTCTGTGGCGCGCCGCACAACGGCTCGGGATTCCGGAGACGGCCGCCCACGCCCTCGAGTCGGACGGCCTGCTGACGCTCGATGGTGCGGTGGCGTTCCGTCATCCTCTAGTTCGCTCGGCGGTGTACGGCTCGGCCGAGCCGAACGAACGGCGAGAGGTTCATCGCGCGCTGGCGGACGCCACCGATCCTGAGCTCGACCCGGATCGGCGCGCCTGGCACCGGGCACAGGCGGCGTCCGCGCCTGCCGAGGAGCTGGCCACCGAGCTCGAGCGTTCCGCTGGACGGGCGCAGGCCCGCGGTGGATTCGCGGCCGGCGCCGCCTTTCTCGAACGCGCCGCCGCCCTCACGCCCGAGTCGACGCACCGCGCGCGGCGCCTGCTCGCGGCTGCCGCCGCCCAGCGAGACGCAGGCGATCTCGAGGCCGCCCTTGCGCTCTTAGCAGGAGTCGACCCCGGCGCGCTCGACGAGCTTGGCCGCGCCCGTGTCGACCTCTTGCAAGCCCAGATCGCGCTTGAGCAGCGGCGCGGCGGTGACGCCGGCCGCCTCTTCTTGAGCGCCGCCGCCCGCCTCGAGTCACTTGACCCGGAGCTCGCCTGCGAGACCTACCTCGAGGCCCTCGGCGGAGCCATGACCAGCGATATCGAGGTCGTCGGCGGCGCGCCGGCGGTCGCGGCCGCCGCACGGGCCGCGCAGTCGGGCGCGGTTCCGACGCGGACGGTCGACGTGGTGCTGGACGCATTCGCGACCCGTTTGACCGACGGATTCGCCGCCGCCGCACCGGCGCTCGCCCGGGCGCTCGAGCGCCTGCTCGCGACCGACATCGCCGCCGAGGACATCAGTCGGCGGCTCTCGCTCTCGAGCAGTCGAGACGGCAACATGCTCGCGCTCGAGCTCTGGGACGACGAGGCTGTGCAGCTGCTCGCCGCCCGCCAGGTGCAGGTCGCTCGCGACAAAGGCGCGCTTCTGCACTTGGAGTTCGCGCTCAGCTTCCTGGCGCGGAGCCACATGCTCGCGGGCGAGTTGACTGCGGCTGCGCTGCTGCTCGAGGAAGCGCGCTCGGTCGCCGAGGCGACCGGCAATCCGGGGCTCGTGAACGCCCCGATGATTCTCGCCGCCTGGCGCGGCGATGAGGCGCAGGCATGCGAGCTCATCGAAGCCAGCGCCGAGGAAGCGGCCGCACAGAGATGGACGTCGAACAACTACGCCAGAGCCGTGCTCAACAACGGCCTCGGCCGGCATGACGCCGCGCGCGATGCAGCCTGGGAGGCGATCCGACCAGACCCGATCGGCTACGGGTCGCTGCTGCTCCCCGAGCTCGCCGAGGCAGCATCCCGGACCGCCGATCACGCTCTGCTCGACCACGCCCGGGAGTGGCTCTCTCAGCGAACCGGCGTCATCAGCTCCCGCTGGGCGAGCGGAATCGAAGCCCGTTTGCGCGCGCTGCTCAGCGAGGGCGATGTCGCCGACGCTCACTACCGCGACTCGATCGTGAACCTCTCCGGTACCCGGGTACGACTCGAGCTCGCCCGGACGCAGCTTCTCTACGGGGAGTGGCTGCGCCGCGAACGGCGCCGCCTCGACGCCCGCGAGCAGTTGCGCACCGCGCTCGAGGCGTTCACCAGCATGGCCGCCGAGGCGTTCGCGCGCCGCGCCGAACGCGAGCTGCTGGCGACGGGGGAGCACGCCCGCAAACGCACTGTCGATACTTTGGGGCAACTCACGCCGCAGGAGATGCAGATCTCACGACTCGCGGCGCAAGGGGACACGAATCGCGAGATCGCCGCTCAGCTGTTCATCAGCCCGAGCACCGTCGAGTACCACCTGAAGAAGGTGTTCCGCAAGCTCGGCGTGACGTCGCGCACGCAGCTCGCCAACCGCTTGCCCGACTAGCCTGCCGCGTCCTGTCGCGCACGCAGCTCGCCAGCCGCTCGCCTGCCTCAGCGTTGTGGTCGTTCCGCACGAACTGGCCGTAAAGAGACCGCTGGCGACGGAGGTCAGGTCGTCGAAGGTCGGTCAGGCAGTTGTGATGTCCACCATTCGATAGGGACGATCCGCATCGCGAGCTCGAACGAGGCTCGATCGAGGGACTCGGCGAGCTGGGCGATGGCGACGAGGTTGTCGCGTAGCCACTCGTCCTCGACTGGCCCGCTGGTCTGAGTCGCCGGGCTGAGCCGGCTCAACCTCGGGCGATTCAGGTGCTCCTCGAGCGGGTCCGACTCGTCGAGGACGCTGCCCCACCAGTACAGGCGACTGTAGAGCTCGACGTGACGATCGACGATCTCCGCGTACAGGCCCGAGTTGACCATCACATTGGCCCAGCGTCCGAGGACTTCCTGGCCGTGATCGAGCAGCTTGGCGATCAGCCGGTGGAGCTGTTCGCGGCTCTCAGCGCTGGCGAACATTTCGTCGATCGCGGCGGCGAGACGCGGCGTATCACGTACCGCCGCGGTGCCGGCCTCGAGCAAACCATCCTCGAGCTCTTCCTCCGGTACGAGACCGGTGAGCTCAAGCAGGCTGGTCCACACGAGGCGGGCCGCTTGGACGAGGTCGAACAGTGCGTACTGCGCGAGCACGGACCAGCGCTCGCGCTGGCGACGCTCGAGCACCTCGTTGACCACCGCGGCGGTCACCGCGACGACGATCAAGCTCGCGACGAGGGCCGTGAGCAGCGTGTGCCGCAACCAGAATTCGTCGGTGACGAGATCCCAGGCGACCGCCCCGGAGAGGACAAGCACGCTGATGCCACCGATGATCCGCGTCGAGCGCGCGTATGTCCGAAGCGAGGCGGAGCGGCGGGGACCTACGGTCTGACGAGCCATCTCCTGCCGAGGATATTGCGCAGCGGGCACGTCTTGGACGCAGCTGTGGCCCGCGTTCTGCTGCTGCCGTGGGTCCTGGCGCCGTTCCGGACTGGACAATCGGCGCGACCTGGGTTCCGAAGAGTTCGATCGCGCCCATCACCTCCGCATGGGAGACGGCGCCGATGCTGATGTGGCCGAGGTAGCGCTCGGGCGGGAAGAGCTCGTGGAAGGAGACGATCTTCAGAGCGACGCGCGGGTTGGCGAGAATGCGCGCGTGCTCGCCTACACGGTGAACGAGGACGCGGTCAGGCACGCGAAGCGGCTGATCGACGCGCGCCAGTACGTGCTCCGTTCGCGTTGGCAGGACGTGCAGCCGCGCGCACGGGAGCAGAACGCGTTCCTGAGGACGCACTCCTGGGAGGAGTACGCCGCCTGGCATCTCGGCCTCACCGGGGGCGCGGACGAGGGGGGAGGGCGCGCTACGCGTTTGTCTACGGCGACTTCCGCCGTCTGCACCGGATGGGGCTGATCGCCTGCCACTACCGTGCGGCGGAGTGGCGGCACAAGGAGATCGAGCTGGCAGCACACGAGCTTCTGCAGTACCTCGACCGAAAGAGCGCCTGATGACACGGCGGCGCCGGCACACGGCGCGGCGCCTCTTGGAGAGGCCTCCGGATTTGTCGCAAAACATGCTCCAAACAACCTACGCGGGAGTCCGCGGAAGGAGAACCTCGTGGAAACAGAACCCCGCCCGAACAGCGAGTACACGAGAGTCTGGTCTCCGTCAGGGGAGATCGAGTTCGTCGCGCTCGCCGACGGGACGCGCTTGCGATACCTGAAGGCCGGATCCGGCCCGGCGCTGATCCTGCTGCACACGGTTCGCACCCAGCTCGATCACTTCCAGTTCGTGATCCCGAAACTCGTCGACGCCTTCACGGTCTTCGCCGTCGACATGCCGGGCATGGGCTGGTCTGACATCGCGCCGGGGGCGAGCTATGCCGAGCCGGCGCTCCGCCGCGCGATCGTCGAGTTCGTCAAGACGCTGGATCTCGACGACGTCACGCTCGCAGGCGAATCGATGGGTGCGACGGTGTCGCTAACGGCCTCGACCGAACTGGAAGACCGTGTGCGACGCATCCTCGCGTTCAACCCGTACGACTACTTCGAAGGCGTCAGTCGAGCCAATCGCGTCGCCTCGATCTACATCGGCGGTGCACGCCTACCCGCAATCGGTCCGGTGGTCGCGAAGATGGAGAACGAGCCGGCACTGGGTCTCGTATTGCGCGGCGGCTTGGTTGACGGGAGCAAGCTGCCGGATCACTATCTCGCCGAACTGCGTCGCGTGGGCCGTCGCCGCGGCTATGCGCGCGTGGCACGCGAGGTCTACCGCAATGTAGGCAGCATGATTGCCGCCCGCGCACTCTACGGTCGCGTCACGGCGGCGGTCACGTTGATCTACGGCGATCACGACTGGTCGCGCATCCCCGAGCGTGAGGCCAACCTGTCTCTGCTACAGGGCGCCCGGTCGGTCTCGCTTCGTCACACCGGGCACTTCGCCGCCCTGGAGCAGCCCGCACGCGTCGCAGAGATCCTCCTCGACAACACCTCGGCCTGACCCGGCGCGTGCGCGGCGGTATCACCCGCGCCCGGGTTCGAGTTACGCGCTCGTCGTCCCGGTGCTGTCGCGTAGGGCGGTCAGGAGTGGCTCGGTCAGGATGGTCATCTCGTGCGGCGGTCGCTGGGAGTCGAGCGGGCATGGCTTGCGGTGAATCGTCAGTTTCTGTAGCCGACTGCCCGACGCCGATGCTCGCGTCCGCGCGACGAATGAAAGGTCTAGTGACTGCATCTCTCGTCGCATCGGCTTAGCAGCCAGCCGCCCCCGGCGCTTGCGCGGGCTTGGCGAGGCGCGCTGTTACAACAGAGCTGATGCCGGAGCGCTGGTTGCCCACGGACCCGCGTCAGCGGGAGGTCCACGGTCTGCTTCTGCTTGTCGGCGGTGAGCCGGCGGCGTTCTTCATTGACGCCGCGCGGCGTCGAAATCTCGCCATCGCAGGCAACACTATATGCCCGTTTGCAGGGCTTTTATTCAATCCCTCTGACGGACTCGAACCGTCGACCCCCTCCTTACCATGCGCTGCGAACGGCAACTGGTCGCAACCAGCGGCAACGGTTTCGGCCTGATTTCGGGGTCCGGACGAATCCGATTTGCCACTGATTGCCACCGGTTGCAACCACGGGGCTCCATAAGAGCTCCATCCTTTGTTGCCGGCGAAGGCGACAGATCCGATCTCGGCGAAGCCGGAACCAGGTTCATGGCTTTCGACACCGATTGACGCTGAGGCGCGTCAGCCATGAACCTGGCTCCTTGCAAGGGTCGCGTCGACTTACTGCCGGCGCGTCCACGTCCCTTCGTAGACTGCCCGCCGCTGGCCGCACGGCTCGCGGAGGGCGCTGAGCGTCAGCGCGTCCCCAGTCACGGACCAGCGGTACGTGCCGAACGGCCCGGACTCGTCGCAGTCGATGCCGCCGCCGGCGTCTACCCGCGAGCCGAACCGCTTGATCTCGCCAGGGTCGCCGCTCGGCTTCCGCGGGACCATCTGGATCGGCGCCAGCGAGCGCAGCACGTCGCCACGGACCGAGTAGCCCTGCGCGATCCCGGTTCCGAGCGGGTCGAGCTCCCAGATGCCCGTCCGGTCGACGATGAGCCGCCAGGTCCCCGTCGGCGGAACGTTGTCGGTGCCGTACTTCGGGTCAGCCTTTTTGGTGTCTGCAGTCGTCAGCACCCGCGTCCACGTCCCCGCGAGGGCCGCGGGTGGCGCGGGGGCGGCAAGGACGCGCGCGGTGACGACGTCGGTCGCGCTTCGGCCGGCGTTTGTCTTGACGCGGGCTGTGAACCGGTGCTTTCCCGGCGCAAGCCAGCTCGTGAACAGGTATCCGAGGTGACCCTTGTCGTCGTCGCCGGCGTAGGTGTACGGCGAGCGGTGCTCGACCCAGCGCAGCCGGCCGTCGATGAGGAAGTCGACCTCGGCGACGTCGGCGGGTGCGACGTTCGGGTGTGCGAGCCAGCGGGTCACCTGCGGCAGCACCCTCTTTCCGTCGATGCTCGAGGTCACGGTGAGGCGCTGGTTGCTGCCGACCGCAGCAGCCGAGATCGCCGTGGCCACGATCATTGCGAGGGCTCCGAGGAGCAGTAGCCGGAACATCGGCAAAACCTCCTATTCCCGTCGGGTTGATGCTCTCGACTGTGACCGCGGCGCCTCGCAGGAATGTCGTAATCGCGTCGCAGGAATGCTTCACTAGCGATGTGGAGTTCAGCGTTCTCGGCCCAATCGAGGCGCGCGACGGAGAACGGGAGGTGTCGCTGGGCGGGCCGAAGCAGCGCGCCCTGCTCGCCGTCCTCCTTCTCGACCGGAACGCCGTCGTCTCGCGGGACAGGCTGATCGATGCGCTTTGGGGCGAGCGGCCGCCGGCGTCGGCCGCTCATACGCTCGATGCGTACGCGTCGCGCCTGCGGAAGCTCCTCGGCGCCGACCGGTTGACGCGTCGCGCTGGAGGCTACGTCTTGCGCACAGACGCGGCCGAGGTCGACGTCGACCGCTTCGACGACCTCATCGCCCGGGGGCGCAAGGAGCTGGCGGTCGGTGCGGTGGCCGATGCTGCCGCGACGCTGCGTTCGGGCCTCGGACTGTGGCGCGGGCCGGCGCTCGCCGACGTTTTCTACGAGCCGTTTGCCGCCGAGGCTGCCGCAGCGCTCGAGGAACGGCGCCTGAGCGCGCTCGAGGACCGGATCGACGCGGACCTCGCCTGCGGCCGTGCCGGTGAGTCCATTGGGGAGCTCGAGCGGCTCGTTCGGGAGCAGCCGCTTCGCGAGCGGTTGCTCGGCCAGCTGATGGTCGCGCTGTACCGGTCCGGCCAGCAAGCCCGCGCGCTCGACGCGTACCGCGCGCATCGGCATCGGCTCGCCGACGAGTTGGGACTCGAGCCTGGGCGCGCACTGCAGGAGCTCGAACGGGCGATCCTCGCGCACGATCCGACGCTCGCGTTGCCGGCTCCTCCGCGGGACACCGCGCCGCTCCGATCCGCGCACCGCCGACGGATCGTGGCGGCTGCGGCGGCCGCCGCGGTGGTCGGCACCGCGGTCGGCGCGGCGTTCGTCCTAAGAGGCTCGTCTCCGTCCGTCGTCTCGAGCTCGGCGGACCGGCTCGTCGAGCTCGCGCCCCACTCGGATGCCGCGCGTGCGGCGGTCGAGCTGACGGGCACGCCGGCCGCGGTCGCGAGCGGCTATGGCTCGGTGTGGATCGCCGATCCGGGCCGTGGCGGCGTCGAGCGGGTCGACCCCGAGCGGCTGACCGTCACAGACCGGATCACGATCGGTGGCGCGCCGGGCGTCCTCGCCGTCGGAGGAGGTTCGGTGTGGGCGGCGAGCGTCGCCGGCGGCAGCGTGGCGCGGATCGACCCGTCGACCGGAACGGTCACGCAGACGATCCCGCTCGGCGGCAGCCGGCTGTCGGCGCTCGCCTTTGGTCGTGGCGCGCTCTGGATCGCCGACGCGACCGACGCGTCGCTACTCGAGCTCGATCCCGCCGATGGGACGGTCCGGCGCACCGTGACGCTGCCGAGGCCGGCGAGTGGGCTCGCCGTGACCGACCAGGCGCTCTGGGTCTCCGACTACGACGGCGGGACCGTCAGCGAGGTCGAGCCGCGGGCGGGCAACATCCTTGCGACTGTTCGCGTCGGCGGCGGCCCGAGCGCCCTCGCGGTGACGTCTGGAAGCGTGTGGGTCGCGAATGCGCTCGATTCGACCGTTTCGCGGATCGACACACGCACCGGCACCGTGACGGCGACGCTGCCCGTGGGAAGCGGCCCAGCGGCGTTGGCCGTGACAGGCCGGTCGGTGTGGGTGGCGAACCAGTACGCCGGCTCCGTCTCCCGTATCGATTCGCAACGTGATGTTGTCGTCGGAACGGCGGCCGTCGGCGGAAGCCCGACCGCGCTCGCGGTTCTCGGTAGGCGAGTGTGGGTCGGCACGCAATCGGTCGCGCAGCGTCGCGGTGGAACCGTGACGCTCCTACACGCACGTCCCATCACGATCGACCCGGCGCTGCAGGTGGACGTGCTGCCGTTGGCATCGGACGCTCTCACGCGGGACGAGCTCGTGACCTACGAGCACGCCGAGGGAGTCGCCGGCACACGGCTCGTTCCAGACCTGGCAGTGAATGTTCCCGTCCCGACGGACGGCGGGACGAAGTACACCTTCCGCCTGCGACCGCGGATCCGCTACTCCGACGGCCGTCTCGTGCGGGCTGCCGACTACCGCCGCGCGATCGAGCGGACGTTCCGGCTCGACGCACTGACGAAGGACGCCTTCAAGGGTCTCGTCGGCGCCGAGGCGTGCACGCCGTCGCGCTGCGATCTCTCACGCGGCATCGTGGCCGATGAATCGGCACGCACCGTCACGTTTCGGCTGCGGGAGCCGCAGCCCGACTTCCTGGCGAACCTCACCGCTGCCGCCGCGAGCCCGGTGCCACCGGGAACGCCCTGGCGTCGCACCGACCCGACGCCGATCCCCGGCACGGGGCCGTACCGAATCACGGAGGCAAACGCGCGGAGGATCGTGTGGGTACGCAATCCGCGTTTCCACGAGTGGTCTCACGCGGCGCAGCCCGCCGGGAAGCCGGACCGGATCGTGATGCGGTTCGGGCTCTCGCCCGTGCAGGAGGTGCACGAGATCGAGGCGGCGCGCGCCGACGCGCTCAGCGACAACATCCCCGCATCTCTTCTGCCGGGAATCCGCACGCACCGCCCCTCGCAGCTGCACAGCTTCGTCATCCCGACCACCGACTTCTTCCAGTTCAACACGACGCGTGCGCCGTTCAACGACGTGCGCGTCCGCCGCGCGCTCAACATGGCGATTGACCGGCGCGAGATCGTGCGCCTGTACGGCGGATCGGCGCTCGCGACCGCGACTTGTCAGGTGCTTCCGCCGGGGATCTCCGGTTACCGCCGGTACTGCCCGTACGAGTCCGAGCTCGCCCGCGCCCGACGCCTCGTCCAGGCGTCGGGCACACGCGGTCAGCGCGTCACGGTGTGGGGGTGGACCGACCACCCGACGATCAGCGTGGATGTCGTCCGGTATGTCGCATCGGTCCTTCGCCGGCTCGGCTATCGCGCCGACGTCCATCTCGTGTCGCACCGCTCGCTCGTGCACCCACCGCCGAGCACCTTCGACTCGATTCAGCTGATCGCCGCGGCGTGGGGCGACACTCCGTACGGCTTTTTCGCGACATGGTTTGCCTGCGACGGTACGAACGACCACGGGTGGTTCTGCGACCGTCGGATCGACCGGCTGAACGCGCGCGCGCGTTCGCTGCTGGCCGTCCGCCCGCGCGAGGCGGCTACCGTCTGGGCCGGCATCGACCGCGAGCTCGTCGACCGCGCCGCGTGGCTGCCGATGATCAACGAGCGCGGGATCGGCTTCCTCTCGACGCGTGTCGCGAACTACGAGTCGCACCCGTACTGGGGTCTCTTCGCCGACCAGCTCTGGGTGAAGCGCTAGCCGGCCTCGCCGAGCGGCTGCGGTGACGAGCTCGAGACGTGGCTCCGAAAGTGCCGCCATTACTTCAGCGAGGAAGGGCAGAACGCGTATGGCCTGGCGCAGATGACGTTCGCCCTGGAGCTCGAGCGGAAAGTCAGAGAGCCGCGTTGCCGCCCTCTCGCGCCAACGCGAGCCACTCGAGTCTGGCCGCTTCTCGACAGGGCGTTTCGACCTGAAGGCTCCATAACGGGCTCCATACCTACTCCATGTTTTATACGGAGCAAGTCCTTCTGAACGAAAAAGCGCCGACGTGCGGCGCTTTTGCAAAGCCCTCTGACGGACTCGAACCGTCGACCCCCTCCTTACCACGGAGGATTGGGGCTGAGGCTATGCGACGCGGGAACAGCGCTTGGTAGCGCGCTTTCCCTGCAATTCGGCTGATTTATCTGCTCGGTGCACCCTTCCTCTCGAAGACCCTGAGGCTCCCCGGAAACCCTCGAACCTGTCCCCAGAACCTAGCCCCAACCGAGCGGATTGTGGCAGCCCACGATGCGGCTGTGGGTGAGAAAGCTAGCCGTTGTCCGGTGGCTCCTCGTTCGACCCATACACGAAGCAATGCGTGGTCAGCGAGCCATCAGAGATGGTCCAGTAGAGCCAGACCGTTCCGGGAGTGGAGGTCTTCAGTGTGAACTCGAGTTCGTGGTCGCCGGCGACCCTCACCGTGCCGATCTGCGCCCCGTAGTTGGCGGCGGACACGAGCCTGACGGGTGTGAGATCGGGGTCTGCGGCGTATGGGCGGATGGAGATCGTCACCGACTCGTCGACACGGCCCGGCATGTTGAAGATGAAGTCGTTGCAGATCGGCCGAAGGTTGTCAGTCGCGCCATTTTGCCCGGCCAACGAGCGCGCTCGTGGTGAGAATGGCCACGGCCGTGAGGGCAGCCGACGCCGCGACGACGGTGATCCGCTTGGCCATGGTGGTCGTGAACACGGCTCCTCCTTTCGAGGCACGGTTGCGGTTGCTGGTCAGCCGGTCACCGTCACCTCTCCCCACATGAAGTCGGTGTGGGGTTGGCAGTAGTAGTGGTAGATCCCAGGCTTCGTGAAGGTGTACGTGAAGGTTCCGCCCTTCCTCGCGAGGGACTTGCTGAAGAGGCCGTTCGGGCGCCGGACCGCCATGGAATCCGTCGACGTGACGGTGTGGAACACGTTCTCGTCGTTGATCCAGCGTACGGCCGACCCGGCCGCCACGGTTACCGCCGCGGGTGAGAACGCAAACGGATGGTCGGGGCTTCCGGGCGCGGACACGAGCCGAACCTCGGCTGCGACCGGGCCCTCTACGCTTTTGGGCAGTCGGCTGCTCGTGTGACCGAGAACTTCCGGTCCGCGCCCGGGGTTACGTTGCCCCAGGGCATCTTGAAGCTCCCGACCGCGACCGCGAGGTGCCAGAGTCCGATCCGGCCCGCCTTGCCGCCACGGCCCTTTGCGGCGGTGCGGGCGTTCAGCGCTTGGAAGCTCGTGAAGTCGCTCGGCCCGCGGTCGGCAGTACAGAAGCGGCCTCGCTTGGCGACGCCGACGTAGCGGAGAGCCCGCGCCTTGGCCGGGTCGGGCTTGTCGAACTGGACGAACACGAGCGTGTCACCGGTGATCCACCGGTAGAGGCGAGGGACGCGCTGGCCGCCGCGGTATGGACTGTCGTAGAAAGCGGCCGCGAGCTGTTTGATCTCGCCGTTTGTGAGCGCGTGTGCGCCGGGCCCCGCGAAGCTTGGCTTCGGTGTGCCGCCGCAGCTCGGCGGCTGCGTCGGTGAGAAGCCGTAGTCGATGCCGGGGCTGATCGTGCGCCCGTCGGCTGCGTCGAAGTTGTCCACCGACACCCACATCAGCCAGTAGCCCTCCGCGCCGGGCGGTCCTCCGTGCCCCTGCGCGTAGACCGGTGCGGTGAGGCGGTGGAAGTGCGTGAATCCGCCCTTCGCCCCGCCGGGCTGTGTCTCGGCGCAGAAGGTTCCTCTGACGCCGATCCCGACGTATCGGAGAGCCTTCGCCTCGTCGAGGCGGGGACGGTCGAATTGCAGGAAGAGGAGCACGTCTTTGTTCGCCCAGACGTAGAACCTCGGCGCGACCTGGCCGCCGAGGAACGGGTTCACGCGAAACATCGCCTGCGCGACCGAGACGATCGAGGCTGGCGCCGCGGCTGCGCCGGTCGGCTTCGCGTTACGGGCGCCGGCGGAGCCGACGCCGATGGCCACGACGGCCGCAAGCGCGATCGCGGCGGCGGTACGGCTGGGCGTCATGCCAATCCCCCCAATCTGTGGCTTTCCTCTCTCGGAGGTACGCAGCGGCCGGGCGCTTGGCCCCCTACGCCGGTCTCACCCGGCAGAGCGCCAGAGGAGCACGGTCGTGCCCGCCGGCTTGTTTGCGTCGTTGCGCTGAAGGACGACGCGTGCTTCGTCGAAGGCCGGGCCGGGCCGCTCCGCCTTGAAGACGAGCAATGCGAAGCCCTGGGCATTCACGGCGAACCGCCCCGGGGAGCGTGTTCGGCCCGCCTCGGTCAGCCAGAGGCGGTACGTCTCCCCAGCGGGAGGCTCGTCCAGGCGCGCGGCCATGGCGACGACGTCGCGGAGGTCGGGCGTCGTGAAGACCTTCCCGTATGCACGTGAGTCTGCGCCTGCGGGAGGCCGCAGCACTGCCCGCCTCGCCCTGGGCGAGTCGACGATGTCGAGCACCGTCTCCTGCCGGCCGACGAGCTGTGCGAGCCGTTCCCGCATCGACCGTTCTTGCGACAGCGCCGAGCTGAGGTGCGCATTCCAGGCGCTGAAGCCGCCGACGACCGCGAGGGTGGCGAGCGCGATTGCGACCCGCGGCCGCCAGAGCCGGCGCGCGCGGGTCTTGCTCGGCGTTCCGCCGTCTCCGGCGACTGCCTGCAGGACGCGCCCCTTCAGCGACGAGGGGAGACGGACCGGCGATGCCGCCGCCAAGGCGAGCGGCAGTGCGTGTGCCGCCTCCCGAAGCTCCGCCGCAACCGCCCGGCACTCCGGACACGCCGACAGGTGCCGTTCGACGGCCCCCTGCTCTTCCTCCTCCAGGGCTCCGAGGGCGTACGCCTCGAGCAGCTCTCGGATGTGCTCACAGCTCAAGTCCTCTCTCATGTCGGTACCTCGCGCTCGTCGGTCTCTCTTTCCTCTACGTTGACGTTCTCGTTCAGGGCCCTTCGGAGCTTCTGCAGACCGAGCTGAATCCTCTTCTTGACGGTGCCCAGCGGCCAGCCGAGCTCACGAGCGATGGATGCGCGCGTGAGTCCGCCGAAATAGGCGAGCACGACCGCCCGGCGCTGCTCCTCCGGGAGCGCTCGCAGCGCCTCGAGCACCGCCCGACGGCGCTGCTTCGACCAGACGCTCTCCTCGAGGTCAACGGAAGGATCGGCGCTGTGCAGCAATACCTCCTCGATCTCCTCGAGGGAGTGGCGCGTCGTGCGTTGTCGCCGCAGCTCGTCGAGCACGCGGTTTCGAGCGATCGTCATGAGCCACGCGACGAACGAGCCACGCTCCTCGTCGAACCGCACGGCGCTCCTCCAGATACGCTCGAAGACGTCCTGCACGATCTCTTCGGCGTCTGCTCGGGGCACGACGTGAACCGCGAGCGCGTAGACGTCCCGGGCATAGCGGTCGTAGAGCACGTCGAACGCCTGCAGGTCTCCGCGCGCCAGGCGCGCAATGAGTGTCGTGTCCTCGGCGTCGTGTCGGGGACGGTCGATCACCGTCGCGCCCGACTGTAGATGACCTGCGGGGAGGCGAGCTTCCGCGACGTCAGCCTCCAGACAGGAGCGTGGGACGGGATCGCACGAGGCCTCTCCTCTTTTTACGTTCGACACGCGGGTGTGGACCCCAGGGGCATCGTCCCGCTGTCGGCGCGTTACAGCAGCCCGGCGATCAGTTTCGCGGCACGCGCGGCGCCGCCTCAGCGGGCCGGTAATGGACGCTGCGCCCGATCTCCTCGGCGATCGCCGCGGCGATCTCGCGCCGTACCGTCGGCTTGGCCGCCGTCAGGAAACGTAGAGCGGCGAATCTGTGCGCTGACGAGTTCGGCCCAACCGACACGCTGCTCGCTCGCGGCTGAATCTGGGTCCGCTGTCGGCGCATCTCACTTTCATCGACTGATTCAGGAGGTGGAAATGGAGCCGACGACGGCTCAGGAAACGCGCGGTTGGACCGCCCGCTCGATCGTGATCCTCGGCGCGATCGTCGGAGTTGCATCCGGAATGATGATGGCGGGTGTCGAGATGATCTACGGCTGGGTCTCCGACAGCCACCGCTTCTGGGATGCGCCGATGGCGATCTGGGCGTGGGTGGCGGGACTCGAGCACTTCGGCCGGCCGGGGAACCACGTGTGGCCGATCATCCTCGGGATCGGCGGTCACATGATGAACTCGATGATCGCAGGGATCATCTTCGTCGCCCTCCTCGCCGCAGCGCGCAGCCGGGGTCTGATCGCACCGGTCATGTCCGGGATCGTGTACGGCTTGCTCTTGTGGGTGCTGATGCGCTACGGCATCCTGCCGCTGCGCGATTCGACGAAGGTTCTGTTCACGCACTCGCTCGTGAGTCCGCAGTGGGTGTGGTGGGTTGCGCACGCTGCGCTGGGAGTGACGGCTGGCCTCGTCTACGCCGTTGCGAGGCAGGGGATTGCGGGCGGCCTCCCGACGCAGATGCGGCGCCGGGCGCGCTTCCGACACGTTCCCGCCTAAGAGCCGGTGCCCGCAAGGGGTGGCGCGAGGTCGCTCGCGCCACCTCTGACTTTGACGACTGGCGATCGGCCAAACGGCGAGCTGAACGACAGGCCCAGGCGCTCGTAGACGGCGGGGGGAACGGAGATGTCGCCGAGGTACAGGTCTCCGACGATGTCGGCTGCGTCACCGGCGCGCAGGGCCTCCTTCGGCAGCGCCAGCGTCAGGGTCGCGGCCGCTCGAATATGCGGCTCGTGCAAGCGGCCCGTCTCGAGCTCGAGGCCCGACGGCACGTCGAGCGCGAGCACGGGCGCGCTTGTGGCTTCCTCGATCAGGCGCGCACTCTCGCCCGAGGGCGACCCCTGCTGCCCGTAACCGAGAAGCGCGTCGACGAGCAGCTCGGCGGGACGCTGCTCTATCGAAGAGGGGACGCCGAGGCGAGCGAGGATCTCGTGTTGCCTGCGCGTGGCCGGCGCCAGTCGTTCCGGCCTGGCGGCGAGAACGACGCCGACGTCCGCGCCCGCAACGAGCAGATGGCGGGCGGCCGCGAGTCCGCCGCCGCCGTTGCCGCCGCTGCCGGCGAGGACAAGCACGCGGCGGCCGCGCGCATCGCCGCCGAGCAGATGCCTCGCGAGCAGCGCCAGGTTGCGGCCGGCGTTCTCCATCATCTGCTCGAGCGCGATCGCGAACTCGTCGAGCATCAGCCGGTCGACTTCACGCATCTGTTCGACCGACAGCCAGGGAACCGAGTCGGCAGCGACCGCTGGGAAGGGCAGGTCGCGGCCGGGGTATCGGCGCAGGCGGCGTTGTTCCGGCGGCCAGTCGCGCTCGAGCTGCACGCCGAGCCCGTCGGCGACGCGGTTGACGTAGTTGTAGTAAGAGACGATTTGGTTTGCGTCGACGATCGCGCGGTCGTCGAGGTCGTGCGCGCGCAGCCGCTCGAGGTCTTCCTCGACGATCTCCGCTGGTGTGAGTGTCAGCTTGCGGGCGTACTCGAGCAGCGCGGCGAGCCGCGGCCCGTATTTCTCGACGTTTCCGGAGACGACCGCCTCCGCCAGCGAAGCGTCACCTGATTCGCGGGTGAGCGCTTCGCCGTGCTGGACCACTCAGTAGTGGCAGTCGTTGGCGGCGGAGACGGCGATGGCGATCGCCTCGCGTTCCGTTCGCGTCAGCGGCGAGTCGCCGAACATGATCGTTCTGTAGAGACGGACGTGCGCCGCGAGCGCGTCGGGGTTGAGCGAGTGGGAGGCGAGGATGTTCGCTAGCTCGCCTGCGCCCTGCGCCACATTCACCCATGCGATTCGGTCGTTGTCCATCGGTACTAGGAAACCGTAAATAGCTGCACGCGCATCAGAACGTCACCACCTGATAGCCGTCGGCTAATAGTCCGTGGATGCTCGGGTGCTGCTCGTATTCGTCGAGCAGCGCGATCCCTGCCTGCTCGACCTGCTCGGTGACGCCGTAGCGGCCGGCGCAGTAGCTGCAGGCGCCGGCGATCCGGTCGCGGACCTGTTCGAAGGCGTCGTGGTAGCGGTGGCTGGGGTCGTTGAGCGTGCCGATCCAGGTCGTGCCGGCGCCGTCGAAGACGATGGTGACCTCGTCGCCCGTTTCCTTGAACTCCTTGGCCGTCACGAGCGCGTTGGCGACGCGGCCGACGCCCTCTCGGCCCTCCGTGCCGGCGAAGATCACGAGTGCTGCTTTCGGCATCCAGTCTCCTCCCGGGATGGTTGGCTTCCCGGGGTTAGAGGCGAGGTAGCGCAGAAGCGGTTCAGGGTGCGGCCGCATCTGACCAGCGGCCGGAGCCGACCAAGGGAGCGAGATGACGCTGACGGAGCAACGCGAGAAGGTCGACCGCGACGAGGTCTTCCTCGAGTACACGAAGTCGATCTGCCCGGTGTGCAAGGTGGTCGTCGACGCCGAGGTCAACATCCGTGACAACCGCGTGCTGCTGCGCAAGCGCTGCCCGGAGCACGGCCGTTTCGAGGCGCTCGTCTACTCGGACGCCGAGCTGTACATGCGTCAGCTGCGCTTCAACAAGCCAGGCACGCTGCCGCTCGAGTTTCAGACCGAGGCCAAGGAGGGCTGCCCGCTTGACTGCGGCTTCTGCCCCGAGCACAAGCAGCACTCATGCCTGGGCTTGATCGAGGTGAACACGAGCTGCAACCTCGATTGTCCGATCTGCTTCGCCGACTCCGGCCACCAGCCCGACGGCTACTCGCTCACTCGGGAGCAGGTGGCGTTCATGCTCGACACCTTCGTCGCCGCCGAGGGGAGCCCGGAGGTCGTCCAGTTCTCGGGCGGCGAGCCGACGATCCACCCGCAGATCGTCGAGTTCGTGGCGATGGCGCAGGAGCGTGGGATCGGCAGGGTGATGATCAACACGAACGGGATCCGGCTCGCCAAGGATCCGCGGTTCGTCGCCGAGCTGGCGCCGCTGAAGCCGGACGTCTATCTGCAGTTCGACGGGTTCGAGCAGCCGACGCACCTGGCGATACGCGGCCGTGACCTGCGCGAGCTCAAGCAACGGGCGCTCGAGGCGTGTGCGGAGGCGGGCCTCGACGTGACGCTGGTAGCGGCGGTCGAACGCGGCGTGAACGAGCACGAGCTGGGCGCGATCGTGCGCTTTGGCGTCGCCCATCCGGTGGTCCGCGCGGTCGCCTTCCAGCCGGTGACCCACTCCGGACGCCATCTCGCCTTCGACCCGCTCGAGCGACTGACGAACGCCGACGTGATGCGGCTGATCTGCGAGCAGATCCCGGAGTGGCTCGTCATGGACGACTTCGTGCCCGTCCCCTGCTGCTTTCCCAGCTGTCGCTCGATGAGCTACATGCTCATCGACGGCGAGGGCGTGATCCCGTTCACACGGCTGCTCGAGATCGAGGACTACCTCGACTACGTCAGCAACCGGATCGGGCCCGACCCGACCGTGCGGCAGGCGCTGGAGACGATGTTCTCGTCCTCGGCGACGCCCGGTGCCGAGCGTGCGCTGCTCGCCTGCGAAGCATGCGGGATCGACCTGCCCGACGCGCTCCGGGAGATCGACCGGCACTTCTTCATGCTGATCGTGCAGGACTTCCAGGACGCATACACGCTCAACGTTCGGCAGCTGATGAAGTGCTGCGTCGCGGAGATCACCCCGGACGGGCGGCTCATTCCCTTCTGTGCCTACAACTCCGTCGGGTACCGCGAGCAGATCCGCGCCCAACTTTCGGGCGTCGCGGTCGAGCCGGTCGCTCCTAACGCACTCCCGCTGCAGCCGCTCTTACAGCCGACACGGTACGGCTCGATGACCGCCTCGACGGCGAACGGGAACGGCCGCTCGGCGATCAATCTCGGGCGGCGACTCGAGCGATGACCGCGGGGCCGGCCGAACTCAAGTCGTGCTGCGCCGCCGCCTACTCGTCCGCGGCGGCACGCTTCCTGCTCGGCGACTCGTTTCACCCCGGCGGCGGCGCGCTGACGTCGAGGCTGATCCGGCAGCTCGGCGTGGGGGACGGTTCGACCGTCGTCGACGTCGCGAGCGGTCTGGGAACGAGCGCGCTCCAGCTCGCACGCGAGCTCGGCTGCGACGTCGTCGGCGTCGAGCTGTCGCCGACGAACGTCGCCGCCGCCGCGGAGGAAGCGGCTGATCTGGGCCTGAGCGAGCAGGTGCGCTTCGTCGTCGGCGACGCCGAGGCGCTTCCGCTCCCCGATGGCAGCGTCGACGCCGGCCTTTGCGTGTGTGCCTTTTGCACCTTCCCCGACAAGGAGGCGGCCGCCGCCGAACTCGCGCGCGTCCTGCGCCCCGGCGCATGCCTGGTGCTCGCGGACATGGTCGCCGAACCCGAACAGCTCCCGGACGAGCTTCGCGGCCTCGCCGCATGGGTCGCCTGCGTCGGTGCGGCGCTGCCGCTCAGGGAGCTGACGGCGCTGCTGGAGCGGGCCGGATTCGTGATTGCGCATGTGGAGCGACACGACGCGGCGCTCGCACGGCTGCTCAACCGCGTCGAATCCCGGCTGCGAATGGCGGCCCTCCTCGGCGGCTCCCTCGACGGTGGGATCGACGTGGGGCGGGAAATCGTTCGCGCGGCTCGCCGCGCGCTCAGCGACGGCAGTCTCGGCTACGCCTCGATCCTGGCGCAGCGAGCCTACCCGGCTAACACGAAAGGAGGGTGATGGAGGGCCTGCTCATCTTCGATGTGCTGGGGACGCTGTTCAGCCTTGACGCCGTGCGGGCGAAGCTGTCCGAGATCGGCGCGCCCGCGGCGACGCTCGAAGCCTGGTTCGAGCGCACGCTCCACGGCGCGCTGACGCTGACGACGGTCGGCGAGTTTCGACCGTTCCGCGAGGTGGCACGAGCAGCACTGCAAACGACGCTGGCGCAACTGGAGCTCGACATCGCACAGACGGAGGAGATCCTCGGCGGCCTCACCGAGGTCAGGCCGTACGACGATGCAGCGCCTGCCCTCGAACGGCTCGCGGAGGAGCGCATCCGCATTGTCGCCCTGACGAACAGCGGCACGCAGCAGACGGAGGAACTGCTTCAGGGACCCGGCTTGCTCGAGCGCTTCGAGCGCCTCTTCAGCGTCTCCGAGGTGGGCGCGTACAAGCCCGACCGGCGGCCGTACGAGCATGTTCGCTCCGAGCTTGGAGTCGAGGGCGGGCAGGCGACGCTGATCGCCGCGCACGCCTGGGACGTCGTCGGTGCGCGCGCAGCTGGTCTCGGCGCGATCTGGGTCGACCGGCTGGAGCGGCGCTGGCCGCTACCCGTCCCCGAACCGCGACGAGTCGCGTCCCTCGTGGAAGCGATTGACGCGCTCCTCGATCAGCGCTGACGTTCTCGGCGGCGTAGCGCTAGGGACCGGCGCCGCCGTCGCGCTCGCTGCGAACGCGGGCGAGAACCGCGTCGGCGACGCTGTTGTCGGGCGGCGGATCGGCTGGCCCGATCGCATTCAGGCGGGCGATCGTCGCCTTGAGCGACCGCAGCACCGCCCGGCAGCGACGGCACATGAGCAAGTGGCGGAGGACGCGCCGGCGCGCGCTCGTCGGCAGCTCGCCCTCGGCGTAGTCGGAGAGGAGCTCCCGCGTCTCGGCGCAGGAGGCGACGAAGCGGTTGAACAAAGCCATCTCCATGCCGGGCACCTCCACAGCTTAGAGAGGCCGGCTTCGTTCAAGCTTCGCGGGATGACCGCGCAGGAGGAGACGACGCTACTGATCGAGGCGCAGGCCGGCGACCTGGCAGCATTCGAGCAGTTCGTGCGCTTGTTCGAGCGGCGCGTGCGCGGTCTGCTCAGCCGGCTCCTCAGTGACGAGCGCGATGTCGAGGAGGCGACACAGGACACGTTCGTGCAGGCATGGCGGAACCTCTCGCGCTTCCGCGGCGACGCGGCAGCGTTCACCTGGCTGTACCGGATCGCGGTCAACGAGGCGCTGCAGCGGGCCCGGCGGCGGCGGCTGGAGACACAGCCGCTCGAGGAGGAGCTGCTCGACGTGCTGGACTACCAGCAGGGCGCTGCCGGCCCGCGTCCGCGTCCTCCCGATCAGCTGGCCGAGGACCACGAGATCCAGGCGTTCCTCTTGGATCGTGTGCGGCGGCTGTCGATCGACTTTCGCGCGCCGCTCGTCCTGCGAGACATCGAAGGCTGGTCGAACCAAGAGGTCGCCGACATCCTCGACCTCTCGCTGGCGGCGACGAAGAGCCGGATCCATCGTGCGCGCATGAGGCTGCGAGAGGAGCTGGAGGTCTGGCAGCGCGCACGCGAGGCTGAATGAGGGACTACGACGTCGTCGTCGTCGGCGGCGGCACAGCCGGCATCGCCACCGCGCTGACGGCGCGCTCGGCGGGAGCGCAGGTCGCGCTCGTCGAGCGTGAAGCGCGCCTCGGCGGCGACTGCACCTTCTACGGCTGTGTGCCCTCGAAGGCGCTGCTCGAGATCGCGAAGGTCGTCCACGACGCCCGACGCGCCGCGGGCGAGGGCATCTTCGCCGAGCCGCCCAGCGTCGACTTCGGCAAGGCGGCCGTTCGTCAGCGTCGCATCGTCGAGGAGATCGCGGCCGACGACCGCGACGAGCGCTTCGAGCGGCACGGGATCGCGCTCGTTCGCGGCGAGGCCCACTTCATCTCGCCACGCGAGCTGGACGTCGCGGGAGAACGCCTACGCGGCAAGGGGTTCGTGATCGCTACGGGGAGCGAACCGGCGGTCCCGTCGCTCGCCGGCATCGAAGATGTTCCCTACCTGACGAGCCGCACCATCTTCGATCTCGAGCGTCTGCCGAAACGGTTGCTCGTTCTCGGGGCAGGCGCGACCGGGCTCGAACTCGCGCAGGCGTTCCGGCGCTTCGGCAGCGAGGTCGTTGTCGTCGAGATGCTCGAGCGGCTGCTGCCGAGCGAGGAACCGGAGGCGGGGCGGCTCCTCGCCGAGGTTCTCCGCGGCGAAGGCGTCGAGCTACGGCTGGGGGCGGAGCCAGAAGCGGTGAAGATGGATGGAGCCGAGATCGTGCTGTCGCTCGGAAACGGCGGGCTACGCGGCGACTCCTTGCTCATGGCAGTCGGGCGCGTCGGCAGCATCGACGGCCTCGGGTTGGAGGGGCTCGGCGTCGCGCTCGACGGCGGCTACGTCAAGATCGACGTCCGCGCGCGGACAAGCGTGGGCAACATTTTCGCGGCCGGCGACGTCACCGGCGGTCTCCAGTTCACCCACGTCGCTGGCCACGAGGGGCGCGTGGCCGGGCTGAACGCCGCCGGGAAGCGCGCGAAGATCGACGAGCGCGTCGCCCCCTGGGTGACCTTCACCGATCCCGAGGTCGCCCACGTCGGCCTGACGGAAGAAGAGGCGCGCGAGCGGCACACGGGAGTCGAGATCGTCACCTATCCGATGCGCCGCGTCGACCGCGCGCGCATCGAAGAGCGAGCGGTCGGCTTCGTCAAGCTCGTCACCGCCGGACGCCGCCTCCTCGGACGAGTCGGCGGCGGCGAGTTGGTCGGCGCCCAGATCGTCGGTCCGCGCGCGGGCGAGCTCATCCAGGAGTGCGCGCTCGCGATGCAGACGCATTGCTTTGCCGGCCGGCTGACGCAGACGATCCATCCCTATCCGGCCGAGACGCTCGCGGTGCAGCAGGCAGCGGCGCAGCTGTTTCCGCTCGGGCGCGCGCTCGTCGAGCGCGACTGAAGCCCCGCACCATGGTGGCGGCGAAGGTCGCCAGACCGCCGAGCGCGCCGGCCGCCGCCGCGAACGCAGCTTCCGGAACGCCCAACGCCGCCAGGGCCAGTCCGACGACGACCACGACGCCGGGCGCCCGCCCCGACACGTATCCCTCCCGTGACGGCGCTCTGGCGCTTGCGAAGTAGACGCCGGCGATTACCAGCCCGGGAGCGAGATAACGGCCAAGGACCAGCGCCGCGACCCAGCCGGGGAGTAGGGCATCGTCGGCCGCGGCGACGGCCGCCATGCTGAGCAGCACTCCGTCGACAGCGCCGTCGAGCCAGGCGCCGAAGCGGCTCGCTTCCGCTCGCGCGCGTGCGAGCCAGCCGTCGGCGACATCGGTCAGGCCGGTGGCGAGTACCGCGAGACCAAGCGCGGCTGGCGCGAGGGCCGGCAGCAGCGGCACCGCGGCTGCCCGAAGCAGAGTAAGCGTGTTCGCCACGCCGAGACCGGGAAGTCGCCTCCCGTCCGGCCGCTCCAGCATGCCCAGGTGCCAGTCGGCCATCAGGAGGACGAGCAGCCACCAACCTCCCGCGACGCTCGCGAGAAGCGGGCGGCCGGAGGCCGCGCCGCCGATGCACGCACCTAGCCCGGCGCCAGCGAGCGCGAGTAGCTGCCGGTGCGCACGCGCGTGCCGGCGACGGTTCCGGCGCGATCGAGCGAAGGACTCCTGAAGGAACCGGCGCCACGCGACCGGCCTGAAGCGACCGGCGCGGAGGCCGTCCAGGAGCTCCTCGGTCCAGAGCTCGCCCTCGGTCTTCAGCATGTGCTGTCGACACCGGATCGTCGCAGCCTCGAATCGCGCCTGCGGCATCATGCATCTCACCTTCGATGAAGCAGGCGCTGCTCGCGCTCATCGTCGCGATGGCCGTAGCTGGCTGCGGCTCAGATCGCGCCGGCCCGTCGCCCGGAGCCGGGACGCGTGCCACGCGCTTCGATCTGAGCACGCAGCACGGGCACGCGGTGCTGAGCGGCTTCGACCCGCGCTATCTAGTCGCGAGCGCGTCGCCCGAAAGCATTCCCGCCATCGTGCGGCCGTGGTTCGAGTCGCCGACCGTCGCGAGCCGCCTGCTGCGCCCGACGGACTTCGTCATCGGGGTCGAGATCGAGCGCGACGCGCGCGCGTACCCGGTCAAGCTGCTCTCGCTGCATGAGGTGGTGAACGACGTCGTCGGCGGCCGCCCGATCGTCGTCACCTGGTGTCCGCTCTGCTCGAGCGCGCTCGTCTTCGATCGCCGCGTCGCCGGCAAGACCCTCAGCTTCGGCGTCTCCGGCTTCCTCTATCAGGCGAACCAGGTGCTCTACGACCTGCAGACGCGAAGTCTCTGGAGCCAGCTGGCGGCGGGCGCCGTCACCGGCGGGATGCGCGGACATAAGCTCGAGCTTGTTCCCGCGGTCGAGCAGCCGTGGAGCACCTGGCGCGCTGCCCACCCGGACACGCGCGTGCTCTCGATCCGGCGCGACCGGTTCGCCTCGCGCTTCGTCAAGCCGTACACCTATGTCGACGGCCGCGGTGAAGAGCGCTCGGACGACCCGTACAAGGGCTACGTACAGAAGGTGCCGCTCTACTAC
>JBKPGW010000012.1:0-8078 GCA_046729555.1 Actinomycetota bacterium
CTCGGCGTGCTGCCGGGCGTGATCGGATCGCTGCAGGCAAACGAGGCGCTGAAGCTCGCGCTCGGAATCGGCGAGCCGCTCGTCGGCCGGCTGCTGCTCTTCGACGCGCTCGCGGCGGAGTTCACCGAGGTGAAGCTGCGCCGTGATCTCGACTGCCCGGTTTGCGGCGAGCATCCGACGATCACCGACTACATCGACTACGTCGAGTTCTGCGCGGGCACGAGGGAGCCGGCATGACGAAGGTGCGCATCCCACCGACGCTGCGAGAGCAGACCGGCGGCGAGCGCGAGCTCACGGCCGAGGGCGACACGGTACGCGAGCTGCTCGACGACCTGATGAGTCGGTTTCCGACGCTCGAGCAGCAACTGCCGTTCGCGAACGTCTACGTCGAGGGCGAGGACGTGCGCACGCTCGACGGGCTCGAGACCGAAGTTCGTCCCGGGTCGACCGTGATCTTGCTGCCGGCGATGGCCGGTGGGTAAGCCGGCGAAAGTGCTGCGCACTCTCGCCGGTTGAAGAGGTAGATCCTCGCTTCGCTCGATGGAGTTGAGAACTGCAAAGAACCTCCTCGGGCTGATCGGGAACACGCCGCTGGTCGAGCTGCGACCGGTCGGTGACGTGCGCATCTACGCAAAGCTCGAGGGCCAGAACCCGACCGGCTCGATCAAGGACCGGATCGCGAAGGCGATGATCGAGGCGGCGGAGGCGTCCGGTGAGCTCGAGCCGGGCCGCGAGTTGCTCGAGCCGACGAGCGGCAACACGGGCATCTCGCTCGCCCTGGTCGCGAAGCTGAAGGGCTATCCGCTCACGTGCGTGCTGCCGGAGAACGCGACCGAGGAGCGCAAGCGGCTGCTGCGGCTGTTTGGCGCGCGGATCGTCTTCTCACCCCCGGAGGAAGGATCGAACGGCGCCGTGCGGATGGCGCTCGAGCTCGCCGAGCGCGAGCCGAAGTACTTCATGCCGTTCCAGTACGCGAACGAGGCGAACCCACGCGCGCATTACGAGGGAACCGGCGCGGAGATCGCCGTGGCTTTGGATCGGGTCGACGTCGTCGTCGCCGGCCTCGGCACCGGCGGGACGCTGATGGGCGTCGGCGACCGGTTGCGCGAGACATTCCCGGGCGTCGTCGTCGCCGCCGCCGAGCCGCTGCCCGGCGATCCGGTGATGGGGCTGCGCTCGCTCGACGAGGGCTACGTCCCGCCGATCCTCGACGTGTCGAAGCTCGACCGGAAGGTGCTCGTCTCGAACGACGAGTCTGTCCGCGAGGTGCGGCGGCTGCTGGACGAGGACGGTCTGTTCGCAGGCGTCTCGTCCGGCGCCGTCGGGCATCTCGCGCGCAGGCTTGCAGGCGAGCTCGACGAAGGCGTCGTCGTCGCGATCCTCGCCGACGGCGGCTGGAAATACCTCTCCGCCGATTTCTGGGATGCCGCCGACGTCGAACGCTCGATGGAGCAGACCGTCTGGTGGTGATTCCCGCCGACGTGCGTGCGGCGCTTGTCGCGCACGCCGAACGAGAGGCGCCGAACGAGGCCTGCGGGCTGGTGCTGTTGCGCGACGGGCAGGCCGAGCGCTACGAGCCGGGGCGCAACGCCGCGGCGTCGCCCTATCGCTTCGAGCTCGAGTTCGACGATCCGGAGATCTGGTACGCGGAGGACGAAGGCTACGAGCTCGCCGTCTTCCACTCACACGTCGGCGCGCCCGCGCGGCCGTCACGCACGGACGTCGAGAACATCGGGCTCTGGGCGGGCAAGCCGTATCTCGTCTACTCGATGCGGCAGGACGACCTGGCCGCCTTCCGCATCGAAGACGGCCAGATCGAATCTCTGCCCGTTACGCAGTAACGCGGAAGCGATCCTTCATGCCGCCCGCGGCATGCGGATCGCACTGGTACGTGTAGCGGCCGGCCTTGAGCTTGATCGTCCAGGTCGTCTGGCCCTTGAACAACACGCCGGTCTTCTTGTTCAGGCCCGGACCGAACAGATGGAAGTTGTGGATCGTGGCCTTGTCCTCGACCCTGATCTTGTAGGTGCCGGCCTTGATCGTCTTCAGGTCCCTGCCCGCCTTCTCGACTTCGATCGTAAAGCCGGGACCGACCTCGCCCTTGAGCGTCACGACACTCGACTTCCCGTAGGCGGGCACGAGCACGACCGTGGCGGTCGCCAGTGCAACAGCTAGTGCAAGCCCGATTCGTCTCATCGTTGCTCCTTGTTCGCTTGTTCTACCTACGGTCGGGTGTCGCAAGCGGATTTCGAGCTACGTGACGGTGAGCTTTCCCTTCATGCCCGCGGCAGCGTGCCCCGGGACGGTGCACTTGTAGGCGATCTTGCCCGCCTTGAGCGTGACGGTGAGCGTGCCCGTCTTGCCGGGCTTGATCAGCTTGCTCTTCTTGCCGGCGATTGCGAAGTCATGCGGCAGCTTGCCCTTGTTGACGAGCGTGAACGTCACGGTGCCGTGCTTGACGGACGTCTTGGAGAGCGTGAACTTGAACTCCTTCATCGTCACCTTGTCGGTTGTCGCCGTCGCGGTGGACGGTCGGGCAGCAACCGGCGCGGCCGCGACGAGAGCCGCCAGCGCGACCCCGAGCGCGAGCGTGATGCGATTCATGAGGATGTGGCCCCTTTCCCGGATTGTCTTCCGGGGCATGGTAGCTGGGGGAACCCTCCCGGTTCCCGCAGACCCTCCACCGGTCCGCTTCGCGGACGGACGCTACGCGTCGGTAGCTAGTTGTCCGCGTCGAAGAGCTCGGCTTCGAGCTCGTCGCGCTCTTCGTCGTCGCGGTCCTTCTGATCGCGGCGGCTCTCGAAGGTCACGGCGAGCCTGTTGATGCGGGAGCCTTCGACCTCGAGCACGTCGAAGCGCATGCCGTCGTGCGAGATGTCGTCGCCGACCTCCGGCTGACGGCCGAGCAGCCCGAAGACGAAGCCGGCGACGGTGTGGTAGTCCTCGACCGGTAGGTCGGTGCGGAAGCGCTCGTTGAAGTCGTCGATCGGGAAGGTTCCGTCGATGCGGATCGTGTCGTCGTCCACCTGCTCGACCGACTCGTCCGGCAGGTCGAACTCGTCCTCGATCTCGCCGACGATCTCCTCGAGCAGGTCCTCGAGCGTCACGATCCCCTCCATCTCGCCGTACTCGTCGACGACGATCGCCATGTGCTGGTTCGTGCGACGGAACTCCGTCAGCAGCGCGGCGAGATCCTTCGTCTCCGGGACGATGTGCGCGGGCCGCACGAGCTCTTCCACCTTGACCTCGTGCATGCCGCGCTCCCGCAGCGCGGAGAAGAGGTCGCGCACGTGCAGGATGCCGACGACGTTGTCGAGCGACTCGCGATACACGGGATAGCGCGTGTAGGGCGAATCCATCACGGCCTCGAGACACTGCTCCGGCGGGAGATCGACCGACAGCGCGACCACCTCGGGACGCGGAACCATGACGTCCGATGCCTCCTTGTCCGCGAAGTCGAAGACCTTGTAGAGCATCTCCTGCTCCTGCTCCTCGATCTCGCCGTGCCGCGTCGACTGCGACACGACCATGCGCAGCTCGGCCTCGGAAAGGACGGCGTCCTCGGCGCCCGGCGGCTGCAACCCGAGCCAGCGCAGCACGACCTCCGTCGAGCGCTGCAGGAACCAGATCAGCGGGCGGAAGCCGATGAAGAAGGCGTGCACCGGCGCGGAGACGAAGAGCGCCGCCCCCTCCGAGTGCCCGAGCGCAATCCCCTTCGGCACCAGCTCGCCGATCACGACGTGCAGGAAGGTGAGGAGCAGATAGGCAATCAGCACTGCGAGCACCGTCGCCAGAAAGTCGCCGAACGCGTCGGCGAGCGCTTGCTCGCCGAGCGCGCCGATGCCCAGGGACGTCAGCGTCACGCCGAGCTGCATCGCCGCGATGAACTTCGGGGGATCCGACGTAATCCGCAGGACGTCGCGCGCCCGCCGGTTGCCTTGATGGTGCAACTCGACGATGCGCGTGCGCCGCGCCGTCACGAGACCGTATTCGGCCGCGACGAAGAAGGCGTTCAGCAGGATGAGAACGCCTACCGCGATGAGCTCGAAGAGGAGCGTCACGCCCCGACCCCGTGGGCGTTGGTACTAGGAGGGATGTCTTCGTCCAACTACGGCCCAGTATAGGTAAGGGTCCCGCCGTCACCAGCCCGCGCGCCCCGGCCCTCACGAACGAGCCGTTCCAGGTGCGAAAGCGTCTCGGCGACGGCGAACCGCCGCTGCGTCGGGCCCTGCTCGGAGCCGAAAACCGCCAGCGACACGTCGTACGCGGTCCGCGGCTCGCCGGACAGGGCGGCGGCGGTCACGTCGAGCCGCTCGCGGTGGTGGGCGATCAGCTCGCGTGCACGCCCGGCGGCGTCGTGAATCGGCTCACCGTGCCCCGGATAGACAACGCGCGGGGCCAGCTCGACCGTGCGCTCGAGCGACGCGAGGTAGTCGCCGAGCGGATCGGGCCGGCTCTCCGGATAGAGACCGACGGCGGGAGAGATCTTCTGCAGGAGGTGGTCGCCGGCGATCAGGACGCCGTCGCGGAGGAAACCGAGGTGTCCGTCCGCGTGGCCGGGCAGCTCGACGACGCCCCAGCCGCCCAGCTCGCTGCCCTCGTACAGCAGCTCCGGATCGAGCGCGTAGCGGATGAACGGCGCGAACGCATGCCCCTGCTCGATCAGGTCGTCGACGACCGGCGCCGGCACGCCGTGCCGTGTGAACCAGGCCGCCATCCGCTCGGGCCAGTCCTTGCTGCCCCACACCCGCTCGCACTGCGCATAGTCGAGCCCGCCCTGGAAGACCGGCGCGCCCGTCGCAGCCGCAGCGGCAGCCGCGCCGCCGACATGATCGGGGTGGAAGTGCGTGATCGCGATCCGCTCGACCGCGACGGAGCTCCACGGCGCGTCCCCGAGACCGAGCCCGGTGTCGAAGAGCGTCCCCCCGACGAGGTAGCAGTGCACATGCCTCGGCCCAGTCGGCAGCGGCAGCGTCAGGCGCTGAATCCCGTCTTCGAGCAATACGAACGTTTGTTCTATACTCCCTGCTGAGGCCATGCGGGTCGAGTATCGCGAAGAGCCCTGCAAGAGCGCCCTCAATCCGGTCAAGGGCATGGGCTTCAAGTGGTCCCTCAACCCCTATATGGGCTGCGTGCACCGCTGCACGTTCTGTTACGTGCGTCACTTCGAGCACCGCTCCGACCGGCCGTCGGACGACCGCTACGGGACGTCGATCCGGGTGAAGACGAACGTCGCCGATGTGCTGCGCCGCGAGCTCGCGCGTGCCTCGTGGGAGCACGAGCACGTCGCCGTGGGCGCCGCGACCGACCCCTACCAGCCGGCCGAGGGGCGCTACGAGCTGACGCGAGCTTGCCTCGAGGCGTTTCGCGACGCCGCGAATCCGTTCTCGATCATCACGCGTGGCCCGATGATCGTGCGTGACCTCGACGTGCTCGTCGAAGCGTCGCGGCGTGCATCGGTCTCGGTGACGTTCTCGGTTCCGACGGTCGACGAGGAGGTCTGGAAGCGGACCGAGCCGTCGACCGCGCATCCGCGCCAGCGCCTGAAGGCCGTGAAGACGCTTGTCGACGCCGGCGTGAAGGCGAGCGTCGGCATGGCGCCGATCCTGCCGGGGATCTCCGACCGGCCCGAGCAGCTCCGCGCGGTCGTCCGCGCGGCGCGCGAGGCCGGCGCGACCGGCATCTGGGCCAATCTGCTCTTCCTCCGCCCGGGAACCCGGGAGCACTTCCTGGCCCACCTCGCCGAGGACTGGCCCGAGCAGCTGCCGCTCTACGAGGAGATCTACGCCGGCAGAGCCTATCTCGGCGCCGACCTGATAAAGCCCGTTCGCGCCGAGGTCTCCAGGTTGGCCCGCGAGTATGAGATCGGCGATCGGCGTTCCAGACGCCTCGCGCCCCCGCCTGAGCCCGAGCAGCTTTCGCTGGGCCTTTGAAGACGGCCGCACGGGCAAAAGCCCGCACGGCCTCTATGCGCCGCCGCCGATGTCGGCGGCTGGGCCCAATAAGATCCTCAAAAGGTGTCCTCCCCCCCGCCAGAGATCACCTGCCTGATCGTCGACGACCATGAGGTCGTCCGCGAAGGCCTGCGCCTGTCGCTGTCGCGCGCGCCGCACATCCGCGTAATCGGCGAGGCGTCCGACGGGGCGAGCGCTGTGGCGCTCGCGGAGCGGCGCCGGCCCAACGTCGTGATCATGGACGTGCGCATGCCCGGCATGGACGGGCTCGAGGCGACCAAGATCCTGACGGAGAAGATTCCCGAGTCGGCGGTGCTGATCTTCACCGCGTACAGCGAGCGCTCGCTGCTAGGGCGTGGCCTCGAGTCGGGCGCGAAGGGCTACATCCTCAAAGAGGCCCCGCACCAGACGCTCCTGCGTGCAATCGAGAAAGTCGCCGCGGGCGAGGGATACGTCGACCCGGCTCTGATGCCTGCGTTCTTGACCGGCAAGGACAAGGACGAGATGCTGACGGGCCGCGAGCGCGAGATCCTGCAGCTGCTCGCGGACGGCATGTCGAACCAAGACGTGGCTGCGAAACTCTTCATCAGCCAGGAGACCGTCAAGAGCCACGTCCGGCACATCCTCGCCAAGCTCGAGGCTGACACGCGGACGCAAGCGGTGGCGATTGCGCTTCGCGAAGCGATCATCGACTAGAGCAGGGCTGCTCGTCCTGGCGTTCGCGACGGCGGCCGTGGTGGCCGTCGTGGGGGTCGCGCTCGGCAGCGGCGCGCTCACGGTAGTCGGCCTCGCCCTGGCGGTTGCATTCGCGGGAGTCGTCGCGGCCTACCTGATCGTCACAGAGCGGCGGCGGCACGAGGCGGCGGAGCAGGAGCTGACGAGCGAGGCGCGCTTCCTCGAGTCTCTGGTCGAGACGATGGGCTCGATCGCCGGCAGCGCGGACGTGTTGGAGCGCACACGCGAGGAGGCGGAGCGGCTGTTCGAAGCGCGCGCCCGGCTGCTGGAGCCCGGTGAGCGGCCGAGGCGTGCGCCCGCCGAGAACGCGATCGTGATCCCTTTGCGCACACACGACGAAGAGCTTGGCGCGCTGCGGCTGACACGCGAGCGGCCCTTCGACCGCGACGACGTGGTCCGCGCGACCGTCCTGGGCGACTTCGCCGCCCGCGAGCACGAGAATGCGCAGCTGCTCGAGGACGCGCAGGTCCGCGAGGCTGAGCGCTCCAGGCTGTCGAACCAGATCATCACCGCCGAGCAGGACGAACGGCGCCGCCTCGCCAACGAGCTGCACGACGGCGCGGTGCAGTCGCTGTCGGGCGTCGCGTTGCTGCTCGACGCCGGGCTGAACTCGATCCAGGAGGGGCGGAGCGACGAAGCGCGGCAGATCATCAGCGGCGCCCTGGAGCGGCACCGTTCGACGATCGGCCAGCTCCGCAGCCTCTCCTTCAACCTCGAGCCGGTCGTGCTGCGCGACCAGGGCTTCGCTCCGGCGGTTCGTGCGTTGACGGACCAGATCGAGCTCGCGCACAACGTTCGCGTCGACCTCGACGTCGACGCGGCCGATCAGCTGGCCGAGCAGACGCAGGCTGCGCTCTACCAGATCATCCGCGAGGCGGTGAACCAGGCGGTCCGCCGCGGCCCACCGCAGACGCTGTCCGTGACGATCCGGCCAACCAGCGACGGCGGCGTCGAAGCCTCGGTTGCCGACGATGCGCCGGGCGAACGGCGCCGGAGCAGCCTCGAGGAGCTGGAGGAGCGTGCCCGCACGCTCAACGGCGACCTCACCGTCGACCACGGCGCCGCCGGCGGGACGACGGTCCGCGTGGTCCTGCCGCCGTACGCGACCGCTCGTTAGCATCCGCGGCCGTGGATCACAGGGGTACGTACCTCCTCTTCGTCTGGAAGCCGAGCGGTTACGAACTACGCGAGGCAGACGGCGAGGTGCCGGCCGTCGGCGCCGAGGTGGAGCAGGATGAGCTGAAGCTGCGCGTGACGAAGGTCGCGCCGTCGCCGCTGCCTGGTGACTCGCGGCCGTGCGTGTACCTACAAGCGGTCTAGCGGCAGTCCGGCTTCGGCCCAGCCGTTGGCGCCCGCGGACATTGCCGCGACGTCTCGAAACCCGAGCTC
>JBKPGW010000013.1:0-11438 GCA_046729555.1 Actinomycetota bacterium
TCTTCGACGGTCGCGGTGGCGGCGTCGCACTCGCCGACGATCTCGCCCTCGTACATGACAGCGACGCGATCCGCGAGCGCGAGGATCTCGTCGAGGTCCTCGCTGATCAGCAGGACGCCGACACCGAGCGTCGCCGCGCCCCGCAGGTACTCGTGCACGGTCTCGATCCCGGCTACGTCGAGCCCGCGCGTGGGCGCGGCGGCGACGAGAACGACCGGATCGCCGGAGAACTCGCGCGCCAGCACGACCTTCTGCAGGTTGCCGCCGGAGAGCTGCCACGCCGGCACGTCCGGCCCGGACGTGCGCACGTCGTAGTTCTGAATCACGCGCTGGGCGAGCTCGCGAATGCGCCGCAGCTGCAGCAACGGCCCACGCGAGGCAGGAGCAGCGCGGTACGACTTGAGCACGACGTTCGAGGCCAAGCTGAGGCCGGGCGCGACTCCGGTGCCGAGCCGGTCCTCCGGGACGTAGGCGACACCACCTGCGATCGCCGCACGAGGATCGCCCCGGCGTAGCGGCCTGCCGCGCACGCGGACCTCCCCGCCAGTCGGCTCGCGGATCCCCGCGATCGCCTCCGCAAGCTCGCGCTGGCCGTTCCCGGCGACCCCGGCGACCGCGACGATCTCGCCGAATCGCACCTGCAGCGACACGTCTCTGACCGCCGGCGCGCCGCGGTCTCCGTCGGCTGAAACGCCATCGAGCTCGAGCACCACTTCGTCGGCAGGCGTGCGGACGCCGTCCGCACGTCCCATCTCGACCTCGCGTCCGACCATCAATGCAGCGAGGGAGCGCGGCGTCGCATCGGATGCCTCGACAGTCGCGACAGAACGTCCGCGCCGAAGCACGGTGACCCGGTCTGCGACAGCTTTGACCTCGTGCAGCTTGTGCGAGATGAAGATCACCGTGCGGCCGTCGTCGGCCATCGCGCGGATCGTCTCGAAGAGGCCTCCCGCCTCCTGCGGGGTCAGTACCGCAGTTGGCTCGTCGAGGATCAGGATGTGCGCGTCCTGGTAGAGGGCCTTCAGGATCTCGACGCGCTGCTGCTCGCCCACCGAGAGCTGCCAGATCCTTGCCCGCGGCTCGACTGCGAGCCCATACCTCCGCGAAAGCTCCTCGACGCGCCGCTCGATCGCCCGTTGTCGCAGGAGAAACGTCCGTCCGACGTCGCGGTGGTCGCCGAGCACGACGTTCTCCGCGACCGTGAACGGCGAGACGAGCCGGAAGTGCTGATGGACCATCGCGATGCCGGCATCGAGCGCGTCACGCGGCGAGTGGAACTCGACGGGCGTCCCTGAGAGGACGATCTCGCCCTCGTCGGGGCGGTACAGCCCGGTGAGGATGTTCGACAGCGTCGTCTTGCCGGCGCCGTTCTCGCCGAGCAGTGCGTGCACCTCCCCCGCGGCAGCCTCGAAGTCGATGCCGTCGTTCGCGACGACGCCGGGGAATCGCTTCGTGATGCCCCGCAGCGCGACGCCGGAAGAAGCTGGCGGGGAGGCGTGAGCCTCCCCGCCGGAACTGTCAGCCCTTGGCGCTACCGATCACGCCTTTGACGAGCCAGTTCATTGCGTACAGGTCCTTGACGGACATGCGCTGGCCCTTCTTCAGGCGCAGCTTGCCCTTCTGATCGTAGAGCGGACCTGCAAACTCGTAGAACGTGCCGTTGAGCAGAGCCGCCTTCTTCTTGGCGATCGCCTGCTTCGTCTTCGCCGTTACCTTCGGCCCGTACGGCGCGAGGCCCGTGAAGCCGTCCTTGATACTGCCGTAGTAGAAGTTCGTCTTCCACGTGCCGTCCATCGCGGCCTTCGTCTTGCGCAGGTAGTACGGCCCCCAGTTGTAGATCGCCGCGGTCAACCACTGCTTGGGCGCGAACGTGTGCGCGTCGGAGTCGTAGCCGACCCACGGAATCCCCTTCGACTCTGCGTACTGGCCGGTCGCAGGGCTGTCGACGTTCTGGCCCAGCACGTCGGCGCCGGCGGCGACGAGATTCTGCGCCGCCTTCTTCTCCTTGCCGGGGTTGAGCCAGTCGTTCGTCCAGATCAGGCGGACCTTCGCGCCGGGATGCGTTGCCTGCGCACCGAGTGCGAACGCGTTGGCGTGACGGATCACTTCCGGAATCGCGAAGGGCACGACGTAGCCGATGACGCCCTTCTTCGTTGCGGCGCCCGCGGCCATGCCCGACAGATAGATGGTGTCTTCACCGGCGCCGAAGTACTCGGCAAGGTTCTTGGACTGGGCGGTTCCGGTCGCCTGCTCGAACTTGACGTCCGGATGCTTCTTCGCCTCCGACACCATGCAGTTCTGGAAGCCGAATGACGTCGCGAAGATGATCTTGTTCCCGTCGCGTACGAGGCTCTCGATCACTTGACACGTCTGCGGGCCTTCCGGGACGAGCTCCTTGTAGGTGGTCTTCACTTTCGAGCCGAGCATCTTCTGCACGTACTGCCGTCCCTTGTCGTGGGCCTGCGACCAGCCGTGGTCGTCGCGCGTGCCGACGTAGATCCATGCGGCCTTGAACGCGGCCGACTGCTTGTCTGGCCCGGCCGAGCCGGTCGACACCGCGAGCGGGACGGCGAGCGCAGCGAGCAGTGCGAGCGGCACGGCGAAGACGAACCTCCGTCTCTTCATGGTCTCCTCTCTCCTGGTGGTGCGGGGGGCCGCCCGCGACTATAGGGCCGCCGGCACGCGCTGCCTAGGCCAGGCTCTCGAGGGCGCCGGCGAGGACGTCGACGGCCAGCTCGACGTCCTCTGGCGAAGACTCCTCCTGCGGGGAGTGGCTGACGCCGCCGTTCAAGCTACGAACGAACAGCATGGCGGTCGGAACGCCGGCGGAGGCCAGGACGGCCGCGTCGTGGCCCGCACCCGATGGGAGCTCGACGATCGGCACCCTGCGCGCCTCCAGCTGCGCACGCAGCGCCCCGAGGGGCCGCTCGGCCATCGGAACGGGCTCCAGCCGGAAGTCCGGAACGAGCTCGAGCGCCGTCACGAGCGTGTCCAGGCGCTCGCGGTCGGGCGCGCGGACGTCGACCGAGACGCGGACTCGCCCGGGGATGACATTTGCCGCACCGGGCTCGACGTAGATCTGCCCGACCGTGCCGACCGCGCCGGCGGTCGCCGCGCTGAGGTCGCGCACGCGGAGGATGTACTCGGCAGCCGCTACCAGCGCGTCCGCGCGGCCGGCCATGGGCACGGTGCCGGCGTGGCCGGCGTGGCCCTCGAAGATCCTCTCGCCGCGCACGATCCCGACGACTCCCTGCGTCAGCCCCAGCGGCGCCCCGGCGCGCTCGAGCACCGGCCCTTGCTCGACGTGCACCTCGAGGAAGCACTCCGGAAGCTCGCCGCGCTCGACGAAGGCTGTGCTGCCGATGCAGCCGCGCTCCTCGTCCCGAAAGACGGCGACCGTTCCCCGGCCGACGCGCTCGACCGCCTCGATCGCGGCGACGACGCCTAGGGCGCCGTCGAACCTGCCGCCGTTCGGGACGGAGTCGAGGTGCGAGCCGGTCCACACACGCGGGTCATATGTGTGGCCGAACGAATTGCCGGCGTCGTCGACCACCACCTCGAAGCCGGCCTCGCGCATCCAGCCGGCCGCGAGCTCGTGCGCGCGATCCTCGCCCTCGCTGCCGCCGACGCGGTCGGCGCCCTCTTCCTCGCCGATCGCGTAGAGCTCCTCCAGCCTGTCTAACACGCGCATCGCCGCATCATCTCGCATGAGGGATTGACATTGCAGTTTTGCTATGGCATAGCACGTGTGAGATGAGAAGGGTTGTCGCAATCGCGCTTGCCGTCCCGCCTCTGCTTTACTCGGGCGCCGCGCTGCTCTGGGGGCTGCTCATCAACGCGATGCAGTGCGACGAGATCTGCCGGCCGGACAGCGCCGATTGGCGCTACACGCGGGGTGCGTGGGAATGGCATGCGCTCGGCGCGCTCGGCGCGGCGGCTTTCGCCGCGGGCATCCTGTTCTTCGTCTCGGTCGTGCGCCGGTGGCCGTGGGCCGCGCTGACGTTCCTACTGGCCGGCACGGTGGCCGTGATGATCGCGCTTGGGCCACTGAAGGTGAATCCAGGCAGCGACCAGGACCTCAATCTGGAGCTGTCGTTCTTCGCCGTCTCGGCGGCGGCCTTCCTCAGCGGCCTGGTTGCGGCGTTGCTTGCGCTGCGCCCTAGAGACCGAACGGATTGAACGCTTGTGGATCGACTCCTAAGACGACTCCTCGGAGTGCTCGTCTTCCTCTTCGGAGCCTGGAACGAGGTCGACCTCAACTGCGGCGGTAAGGCGCAGCTTGGCCTGCTCGGCGCGCTTGGTTCCGGCTGGGTGCTGGTGGAGCTCCTCCCGGCGGCGGCGCGACGAGAAAAGCAGGGGTCTGACCCCGCAGGGGTCAGACCCCAGCAGTTCGGCTAGAGCCCGAACGGATTGAACGGCTTCGGGCTCGTCGAGACGAGGATGCTCTTGGTCTCGAGATACAGGTCGAGCGTCTCGAGCCCGAGCTCGCGGCCGAAGCCTGACTGCTTGTACCCGCCGAACGGAATTCCCGGGAAAGCCGTGTACGGCATGTTGATGCCGACCGTCCCCGCCTTGATCCGAGTCGCAACGCGATGTCCGCGGGCGGGGTCGCCCGTCCACACCGTCGCCATCAACCCGTAGCGCACGTCGTTTGCGATCCGGATCGCGTCCTTCTCGTCCTCGAACGGGATCACGGTCACAACGGGCCCGAAGATCTCCTCCTGCGCGACCGTCATCGCGCTCTCGACTTTCGCCAGCACCGTCGGCTTGTAGAACGCGCCCTTGCCGTCGTCGAACTCACCGCCGGTCACGACCTCGGCTCCCTCCTCCCGCCCGCGCTCGACCAAACCATGCACCTTGTCGCGATGCTCGGTGGAGATCAGCGAGCCGATCTGCGTCTCGGGATCGAGCGGGTCGCCGACGCGCAGCTGCTGCGTCTTCTCCGCGAACTGTGAGACGAAGTCGTCGTAGAGCGACTGCTCGACGAGCACGCGCGAGCGCGCCTCGCAGCTCTGGCCGGCGGAGTAGTAGATCGACCACACCGAGCTCGGGATCGCGTCGTCGAGGTTCGCGTCCGCGAAGACGAGGTTCGGGCTCTTGCCGCCCAGCTCCAGCGTGATCCGCTTGATCGGGGACGACGCCATCCGCATGATCTCGCCGCCCGTCTCCGTCGACCCGGTGAAGGCGACCTTGTCGACGCCGGGATGACGGACGAGATACGCGCCGGTCGTCTTGCCCGGGCCCGGGACGATGTTCACGACGCCCGGGGGGAAGCCGACCTCGGCGGCCAGCTCGCCCAGGCGCAACGCAGTCAAGGGCGTCGCCGAGTCGGGCTTGAGCACGACCGCGCAGCCGGCCGCCAAGGCGGGCGCGAGCTTCCAGGTCGTCATCATCAGCGGGTAGTTCCAGGGGACGATCTGTCCCGCGACGCCGACCGGCTCCTTGAGCGAGTAGAAGAGCAGCGAGCCCCCGAGCGGGTTCGAGCGGCCGGCGATCGACGCGATCGCGGAGGCGTAGAAGCGGAAGTTCTCGACGCCCTGGTTGAGCTCGGCCTTCACCGACGAGATCGCCTTGCCGACGTTGCGCACCTCGAGCTCGGCAAGCTCCTTGCGGTTCGCGACCATCGCGTCGGCGAGCGCGTGCAGCAGGCGCGAGCGTTCCGTCGGCGGCGTCTTGCCCCACTGGCCGTCCAGAGCAGCCCGAGCGGCGTCGACCGCGCGATCGATGTCGGCCTCTCCCGCCACCGCGACACGCGCGAGCGACTCGCCGGTCGCCGGTTCGGTCAGGTCACGCAGCTCACCGGACTGCGCTTCAACGAGCTCGCCGTTGATGAACAGCCCGTACTCACGCCCCGTTGCGACGGCCATCGGCGCGCAGGATACGGGTTTCCGAGCTCCACGCCGCGGGCAGAGGTGGGTATGGGCGAACACGCTCAGGTCGAAGCTGCGCGCATCCCGGACCGCGACCGCCTGCTACAGGAGCTCCGCGATGCAGGGCTCGACGCGCACCCAGTCGACGAGGTCGGCATCGAGGTTCAGACGAGCGACGACAAGCTGCTCGCGGAGATCGAAGGGATGATCGAGAGTCTCGGTGCGCCGTTCGTGCCGATCAAGCACGACGGCGTGATCTACATCCGCCCGCCGCTCAGCTAACCGCGCTCGAAGAGCGCGGCCTGACCCTGCCCCACGCCGACGCACAGCGTGGCCAGTCCGTACCGTCCGCCACGCCGGCGGAGCTCGTGCAGCAACGAGACGACCAAGCGGGCGCCGCTCATGCCGAGCGGATGGCCGAGCGCGATCGCACCACCGTTCACGTTGACCTTCTCCTCGTCGAGACCGAGCTCGCGGATGACGACGAGGCTCTGCGACGCGAACGCCTCGTTCAGCTCGACGAGGTCGATCTGGTCGACGTCGACGCCGGTGCGTTCGAGGAGCTTGCGCACCGCCGGAATCGGCCCGATCCCCATCACACGCGGATCGACACCCGCGACGGCGCTACCAACGAACGCGCCGAGAGGATCGACGCCCAGCTGCTGCGCCTTTTCCTCGCTCGCGATCACGAGCGCAGCGGCGCCGTCGTTGATGCCACTCGAGCTCCCCGCAGTGACAGTGCCGCCGTTCGAGCGGAACGCCGGCTTCAACGCGGCAAGCTTCTCCGCGCTCGTGTCGGGCCGCGGATGCTCGTCGCGTTCGACACCGTTCACGGCCACGAGCTCGTCGTCGAAGCGGCCGGCCTCAGCAGCGGCGGCCCAGCGTTGCTGCGAGCGCAGCGCGAAAGCATCCTGATCCTCACGCGACACGTTCCAGCGCTCCGCGACGTTCTCGCCCGTCTCGCCCATCGATTCGAGCGGGAACATCTCTTCCATCCGCGGATTCGGGAAGCGCCAGCCGAGCGTGGTGTCCCAGACGGTCTGGTTGCCGCGCGGGAACGCGTGCTCCGGCTTCGCGAACACGAGTGGCGCTCTGCTCATCGACTCGACGCCGCCCGCGACGAACAGGTCGCCGTCGCCGGCCGCAACGGCGTGGCACGCGGAGACGACGGCCGCGAGACCCGATGCGCAGAGCCGGTTCATCGTCACGCCCGCCACGGTTTCCGGGAGCCCGGCAAGCAGCACCGCCATCCGCGCGACGTTGCGGTTGTCCTCGCCCGCCTGGTTCGCACTGCCAAAGTAGACGTCCTCGATCTCGCCCCGCGCAACGCCGGCGCGCTCAACGGCTTCCGCAATTACAGCCGCGGCGAGATCGTCCGGACGCACATCCGATAACGCCCCGCCGTAGCGGCCAATCGGGGTGCGCACGCCTGAGAGCACGACCGCGCGACTCATACGGTCAGGGTAATCGGCTAGACGAACTCGACGCGAACGGGGTGCTCGTACGCACCCGTCGCCTCGGCACGGTGAAGCAGCTCCTCGACGGCCTTACGACCCTCGTCGCCGTAGTCGCAGGTCAGCTCGTTCACGTACATGGCGATGAAACGGTCCGCGTCCTCACGGTCGAGGTCACGCGCGAATTCGAGGGCGTAGGCGGTCGCCTCCTCGCGGTGTTCGAGGCCCGCGGTGATCGAGTCGCGCAACACTTCCGAGAGCTCGTCGAGACGAGGGACGTCACGCCGGGCGACGTTGACGCCGAGCGGCAACGGCAGTCCCGTCTCCAGCAGCCACCACTCGCCGAGATCGAGCACCTTGACGAGGCCTTCGTCGGCGTATGTGAGCTGTCCCTCGTGGATCAGCAGTCCGGCGTCGGCGTCCCCGGACTTGACCTCGCCGAGGATCCTGTCGAACGGCAGCGTGCGATGGGCAAACGGCGCGCCGAGCGCCATCCCGAGGACGAGGAACGCGGTCGTGAGCCGACCGGGCACGACGATCTCCAGCTCGCGCAGGTCGGCGAGCGAGAGGCGCTCGCGCGCAACGACGATCGGGCCGTAGCCGGAGCCGATCGAGGCGCCGTGCGGCAGCAGCGCGTAGCGATCCTGCACGAGGGGATAGGTCGCGAGCGACAGAGCGGTGACCTCGAGCCGGCCCTCGAGCGCCCACTCGTTCAGCACCTGGACGTCCTCCGGCACGAACTCGAACTCGAAGCCGCGCGCATCGACGTTCCCCGTCGCGAGCGCCCAGGCCATGAAGGCATCGTCGGGATCGGCGGAATGGCCGACTCTGATCAGCATGGACCGGAGCCTAGACTGTGTGCATGGCCAAGCCGGCGTTAACCGACGCGATCCAGGACTACCTACGCGAGATCTACAAGCTCGGCGCCGACGGCGGCCGCGTGTCGGTCACCGCGCTCGCGAAGCGGCAGAGCGTCTCGCCCGCGTCCGCGAGCGCCATGGTGAAGAAGCTCGCGGCGCTCGGCCTCGCAGTGCACCAGCCGTACCGCGGCATCACGCTGACTACGGCGGGCGAGAAGGTGGCCCTGGAGGTCATCCGCCACCACCGCCTGCTGGAGCTCTACCTCGCGGAGACGCTCGGCGTGCACGTGGACGAGGTGCACGACGAGGCGGAACGCCTCGAGCACGTCATCTCGGAGGAGCTGGAAGAACGCATCGACAAGGCGCTGGGGTTCCCGACGCATGACCCCCATGGGGACCCGATCCCCGACGCCAACCTCGAGTGGCCCGGCTCTAGCGGCGGCCGAAGAACCAACGCTCGAGGGGCTTCAGCAGCTCGTCGCGCGTGAACGGCTTCAGATGCTCCGGGCGGCCGTCGCGTTCTGAGACGCTGACGTCGTCCTCGAGCGCCTCGTTCGCGGCCGTTAAAGCATCCTCGAGCTCGAAGCCCTCGAACAAGTAGTCGTCGCGACGCGGTTCGTCGCTCGAACGATGTTGCAGATTGACAGCGCGGCCAACGGCCCAGAGCGCACCCTGCTTGCGCTCGATCCAGATCAGGATCTTCTCCTCCGCCCCTGCGTCGTCGACGCCGTGAACGACCCTCTCGGCGAAGCGGCCCTCCGTCGATTTCCGCCTCACGGCACAAGGATACAATTGGGTTGATGCAGCGATTCGGGAGCTTGCTGCGCTCGCCGTTCTCCTTTCTCTTTGCCCGTTCGAGCACCGAGGAGCGGGTCGCCGCGTACGTCATCCGCGAGCACGGACGCGGTCGCGGGCTCGGCGAGATCCTCGAAGACCGTTACGTGCAGAACCGGCTCACGCCGCAGCAGCGTTTGCGGCTGCTCGACCGGCCCGAGATGATCCAGGCGCTGGGCGACGAGACCGTGAACGACTGCAGGCGCGAGCTGGAATCCGCGCGAGCGGGTTAGGACGGCCCCGCGGGCAGAGCCCGCGACGCCTCTGGCGCCGCCGAGTCGGCGCCTAAAGCTCGGTACCCACTCCGCGTTCACGCGCACGCTCGACTGCCGCGGCGGCGATCGCCACGTCCCATGCTGCGATCCCGTTCGACTTGAAGACGACGATGTCGTCCGGCGACTGCCGGCCAGGTAACTCCCCGCCGACCACTTCATGGAGCTCGTGCACTTCGAGCCAGTCGAGCACGCCTGTCTCGACGGGCTCGATCAGGTCGGCCGACTCGACGCGGGCCTGCGGAAGCCAGTCGCAGCAGACGAACGACGCGCGCTCGAGCACGACGTTGTCGAGCTCACGCGACTTGCCGTTGTTCGCGCCGGCGGCGCACACGAGCGCGCCGTCCTGCAACCACTCCCCGCGCAACACGGGATCGCGCGACGTCGTGATCGTCACGACGATCTCCTGCGCCGCCGCGTCGCGGTGGCTCTCACCGGCCTCGGCGCCGACGCGCTTGCAGAACGCCTGGAGGCTCCGCTCTGTGCGGCAGTACGCCACGACACGCTCGAGCGTGGGCACGGCCTCGCGGATGCACGCCACCTGCGTCTCCGCCTGCCCGCCGCACCCGATCACCCCCAGCGACGATGCTCCTTCGCGCGCGAGGTGTTTCGCGGCGACTGCGCTCGCAGCACCAGTGCGCAGACGGCCGAGCCAATCTGCTTCGAGCAGCGCGACGAGCTCCGGGCGTTCGGCCGAAAAGAGCGCGACCGCAAAGGCGGCTCCCTCACTGAAGCCGGCGTAGGCCTTGACTCCCGCGTAGCCGAGACCCAGGTCGGACGCGGCCATGTCTGCGAGCCGGCCATCGTCGAGCTCGAGCCGCCGCCGGGGCGCGTGGTGCACGACACCTTCTGCCATGCGCCGGAAGCAGCCCTCGACCGCCTCGACCGCGTCCGCGGGCGAGAGCAAGTCCTGCACGTGGCTTTCGGAGAGGAACAGGGTCAGGCGGCTAATTCTTCTTGATGAAGCTGATCTTCCCGTTCGTCTCGAGCACCGCCCACCGCACCTCGTCGAACGAGTCGATCTGCTGGCTCCGAGCCTCGGCAGCCACCTCTTCCTGTGTCAGCCGATGCCGCCTGAGGTTCTTCTCGATCACGTTGCCGTCCTCGATCAGGATCACCGGCTCGCCCTCCAGCACGGGTCGCAACGCCTGGAAGCGCCACGGGAGATACGAGAAGAGCACCGTGAGCAGGCCGATCGTGCCGACCGCGAGTGTCAGGCCCGTGACGGAGAAGTCGTTCTGGGTCACTCCTTGCTGCACGAGGTCGCCGATCGTGACGAGCAGGATCAGGTCGAACGGCTCCAGGGAGCTGAGCTCACGCCGCCCGACGATCCGCGTCAGCAGCAGGATGAAGAGGAACGCAAACGTCGCGCGGATGACGATGTCCATCAGGGAAACACCGTCACGGTTCGGTCCACCGAGGTCAGAAACGTGTCGCCGTCGTAGAGGGCGACGTCTTGCGAACGATGACCGATGTTCGTCGGGTTCACCTGCAGCTGCATGAAGAGGATGTAGGAGGTGCCCGCGGGGACGTGGCCGAGCTCGAGGGCAAGCTTTCCGTCGCGGCTCGCCTCACCGACGGGTGAGGGTTCGACCGTGTTGATCGTGATGCCCTCCGCCCAGCCGGAGTCGAGCACGAGCGTCGCATCCTTCACGTCCTGGCGCGCGGTCACTGTGAAGCGTGCTTCGTAGTACAGCCCGCCACGGACGCGGTCCGGCGCGTAGACCTTGAGCGACGCCGCGGGCGCTGCGGCCTCCGATGTCGCGGGTCGCTGTCCGAAGACGTTGAGCAGGCCGGCGAGCAGGAACAGACCGACCACCGAGAGCAGCGCGCGTCGCAGCGGCACCTCGTGACGGCCCACGCGGTCGCGGTTGCGGCGAAGCGTCAGGAAGGCGGGCGTGTCCGCCATTGTGCAGCGTTCGCGCTGCACAACGGCTTCCCTACCCCGCTACACTGGTGCGGCCTCAGAGCGCCCGTAGCTCAGGGGATAGAGCGCAGCCCTGCGGAGGCTGAGGTCGCATGTTCGAATCATGCCGGGCGCATATCCTGCGCGGAAACCGGCTCGCTTCGCGCGCCCAGATGTTTCCGCGCGGGCAATAGGGGTATGGGCGAAGTCGGGCAAATCCCGACGTTGGGGGGGGTTGGAGT
>JBKPGW010000014.1:0-1289 GCA_046729555.1 Actinomycetota bacterium
TTCTGGGGTGCTCAGTGGTGGAAGCTGAACAGCCTCAGCGGCGGAGCTGCGCCGGCGGCGTTCAAGGGCTTCGAGACCACGCCGACGTCGGTCACGTGCGGCACGAACTGGTCAACGAGGCCCGGCAACAGCCCGCCGCCGCCGATCGGACCGCTGCCCGCGTACATGGCGGTAATCGTCTCCAGCTCGACCGGTCAGTCCGGTTCCACCATCTCCGGGAACACCGTCCACCTGGTAATCGTCCACACGAACGGCGGGTACGCGCCCGATCCGGGGCACGCCGGCACCGGAACTGTGGTCGCCCAGATTTGCTGACCGGCAAGACTGCACGTGGAAAGGGAGCGGGTGACCGCTCCCGCTTCCCGTGTCTGGGCGGTCGCAGTCCCTGAGGTAACGCTCGATGTGGCGCGTCTCAACGCGGCTTTGACGACCGCCTCTCAACCAGATCCTCGCCGCCGGAACGACGCAAGCGAAGCGGGGATCACGAACCTCGCCGACCCGACAAAACGAGGCCGTAGCTCGGCTCCAGGACCCCTGGGCAGTCAAAGGACTGATCCGGCTCTTCTTCGGCCTCCGACGACACACCGGAACAATGAGACGTTCTCACTCCTCGCGATCGACGATGAGTCTTGGATCGAGCGGGAGATGGGCTCGCCGTCGAATGAGCACGGAATCTCCGGGTCGCCTGCTGGGACTGCGGCGCGTTCTGGCCCCGTAATTTCTTCTCGGCCAACGCGGCGCTGTCGACGACTCGGAGGCTCCTGAGAGAATTGGACGCATGCCGTCAGGCGATCGGCGATTCGCGATGGTCGTGGCAGCCTCGGCCGACGAAAGCTATGCATGGCCGGCGGCGCTCTCCCTGCTCTCCGCGGCCGCTCACAGCAACGTGCCCGTCGCCTGCGTTCTCGTCGGTGATCAGCTCGATGCAGATCTCGCGAGCGCCGTGCGCGATGCCTTTCATCGGTGCGCGATCCCGTTCAGGTACGTCGACGCTCGGCTCGATGATCTCGGCTCGCTTCCTACGGGATTCCACTTCTCGCGCGCGACATATGGGCGGCTCCGTGTCGTTGACGCGTCCGGCCCGCTCGCTCCTCGCACGCTCTATCTCGACGCCGACACGCTCACCATTGGGGACATCTCTCGGCTCGCCCACCTGCCACTCAAGGCGGGCGACGTGATCGCCGCAGTCCGGGCATCCGGGATCCCGACCGTCGCTTCTTCCGACGGAGTCGCTGACTGGAAGGAACGCCGACTCGACCCCGACGCTCCGTTCTTCAATGCAGGAGTCC
>JBKPGW010000015.1:0-17429 GCA_046729555.1 Actinomycetota bacterium
GCACTCTCCAGCTCGTAGTTTCTCTGGAAGAGCGGACCATCGACGAACCAGGCGGGGTTGAATGAGACGGCTCGTGTTCGCGACGCTGGCCCTCGCGGTCGGGGCGACGGTCTTCGCCGCCTGGGGCTTCGGAACACCGGGAGCGAAGCTGACCCGCACTGCCGCGCCGGCGGCGAAGCCGAAACTGCCGCCGAAGCCGACGCGGTCGAAGCTTCCGGCCGCCGTCAGACAGCGCGGCACGTGGGTGATCGGCGTCAAGTGCGACTACCCGCCGTTCGGGTACGTCGCTGCCAACGGTAGGAACGACGGCTACGACGTCGAGGTCGCCCGTCGCTTTGCGCAGTTGGCGTTCGGGAGCAAGACGAAGTTGGAGCTGGTCTGCGTGACGACACCGAGCCGCATTCCAACGCTGCAGTCGGGCCGCGTCGACATCATCATCTCGACGTTGACCTGGACGAAGGCGCGCACCGAAGTGATCGCCTAATCGATCCCCTACTACAACGCCGGCGGAAGGCTCCTCGTGCCGAACAACTCGCAGATCCGCTCCCTGCGAGATCTCGGTTCAAAGAAGGTCGTCACAACGCGTGGCGCGCTGTACGCGACGTGGGTCCGGAACTGCTTCAAGAACTCCAGCCTGCTGGAAGTCGATTCGCCGGCGCTGGCCACCTCTGCAGTGAAGGACGGGCGCGCGGACACGTTCATGTTCGACGATGCGTTCCTGATCGGCATCGCAACGCAGGACCCGACGCTGAAGCTCACGAACGACAAGTTCCTGACAATTCCGTGGGGTGTCGGGATCCGGAGGGGTGAGGGCCAGATGGCAGCGTGGGTCAACACCGCGATTCGCTACATGCGGGCACGCGACGAGTTCGCCACCATCCTCAAGGGTGTTGGCAGGCGGTTCGGCTCATCGCAAGCGTTGATCAACGGGTTCTTCGACAGCGTGCCGCGGCCGAAGACGCGGTTCACGTATCCCTTCGGCAAGGACGTCACAGCGATCTGCCCGTAAGACGTTGAGAGGGGCGGCTCCGGCCGCCCCTCGCTCCCCCGGCGATGACCCTGCTCGCGAGCTTCGACTGGCACTTCATCTGGGAGCACATCCCGGACTTCTGGGACGGGCTGAAGGCGACGCTGAAGGTCGCGGCGATCGGGATCGCCGGCTCGCTTGCGATCGGTGTCAGCTTGGGCGCGGCACGGGCGCACAGGCTGCCGGTTCTGAGCTGGCTGGCGGCGATCTACGTCGAGGTCATCCGCAACACGCCGATCCTCGTCCAGATCTTCTTCATCGCGGGAGGGCTGCCGCATCTGCCCGGTCATGCGATCCGGCTCGAGCCGTTCACGATCGCGTGGCTCAGCGTGATGGTCTGGGGCGGCGCCTACAACACGGAAAACTTCCGCGCCGGGTTCGAGGCGGTCCCGTACCGCTACCGCGAGGCGGGGCTCGCGCTGGGCTTCTCGCGCTTCAAGAACTTCCTGAACGTGACGCTGCCGATCGGCGGCCGCATCGCGCTGCCGTCGTCGATCAACACGTACATCTCGGTGCTGAAGAACACGTCGCTGCTGACGGCGATCGGCTTTGCCGAGCTGACGAACACGGCATACAGCCTGGAGAGCGTCTCCTTTAGAGCGACTGAGGTCTACTTCGCCCTCGGCGTCACGTACCTGTTGGTGGTCTGGGCGCTCTCCGCGCTGGTCCGAGCGGTCGAGTGGCGGCTCGCGATCCCGGAGTCGCGCTGATGCCCGACTGGGTCGATCCCGTTGCGCATTACATGCTTCATGAGGGCCTGAAGAACACGGCCAAGATCGCCGTCTTCGCCGTCCTTGGCAGCACTGCCGTCGGGATCGTGCTCGGGACCTTGATGACGATCCGCTTCCTGCCGCTGCAGGCGCTGATCCGCCTCTACATCGAGATCTGGCGTGGCCTCCCGATCATCGTCACGGTGTTCCTCGTCTACTACGCGCTGCCGACGGCCCCGGTCGTTCACCACCGGTTCGGCGTCATCACGGGCGCCGTGATCGGGCTCGGGCTCTGGGGCAGCGCCCAGGTCGCGGAGGCGACCCGCGGCGCCGTCCAGTCGATCCCCCGCGAGCAGCACGAGGCCGCGGCCGCCCTCGGGTTCGGCTGGCTCGGCCGGCACCGCAGCGTGATCCTGCCGCAGGCGCTCCGTCGCCTGCTCCCGCCCCTCGTAAGCCTGCTCGCCAACGTCATCCAGAACACGACGATCGCGTCGCTGATCGGCGTTCCCGAACTTCTGGCCACGGGTCAGCGGTCGATTGAGCGCCTCCAGTTCGAGCCGGGAGCGAACTCGCACGCGTTCGCGATCTACGCCGCCGTGATGGCGGCCTTCTTCTGCATCTCGTTCCCGCTCACGCGGCTCGCGATCTTCCTTGAACGGCGGCTGGTCTAGCGTGACACTTAGGGCCGGATGACCGCGGTCGAGATCCAGTGCGCGAACTGTGGCGGCTCGAACGCGCCGGGCTCGCGCTTCTGCAGTAGCTGCGGCGCGCCGCTCGGCGATCTCGCCCCTCCGCAAGAGGAACGCAAGCTCGTGTCGGTGCTCTTCGTTGATCTCGTCGGCTCGACCGCCCGGGCCGACAAGGCCGACCCCGAAGACGTTCGCGATGTCCTGCAGATCTACCACCGCGAAGCGAAGCACTGCATCGAGCAATACGGCGGCGTGCTGGAGAAGTTCATCGGCGACGCGGTGATGGCGGTGTTCGGCGCGCCCGTCGCGCACGGAGACGATGCGGAGCGTGCCGTGCGCGCGGGCCTGCGCGTGCTCGAAGGTATCGAGAGGCTGAACGCCGAGCACGAGCTCGATCTCGCCGCGCGCGCGGCGGTCAACACCGGCGAGGCGCTCGTCTCCGTCGAGCACGCGCGCACGGGTGGTGCGCTCGCGACAGGCGACGTTGTCAACACCGCGTCACGCCTGCAGAACGCTGCGCCGGCGGGACGCCTCATCGTCGGCGCCGAGACGTATCGCGGGACGCGTCACGCCATCCGCTACGAAGAGGTCGCGGCGATCGAGGCCAAGGGGAAGGCAGATGCCGTCGAGGCGTGGCTCGCTGTCGAGGCGTCGGCGGCTCCGGCCGAGCGCCCGCTTGCCGCGACGCCGCTGGTCGGCCGCGACCGCGAGCTCGAGGTCCTGCAATCGGTCTGGGCTCGCGCCGTCGACGAGCGCAGGCCTCACCTCGTCACGATCGTCGGGCCCCCGGGGATCGGGAAATCAAGGCTCTGTCGCGAGATCGCTTCGCTCGTCGCCACGAGCGGCGGGCGCATCCTGCGCGGCCGGTGCCTTCCCTACGAGGAACGCGCGGGCTACCAGGCGTTCTCCCGCGTCGTTTTCGACGTCAGCGGCATCCTCGAGTCCGATTCACCGGCCGATGCGCGGACGAAGCTCGAAGCCGCCGTCCACGACCTGCTTTCGCCAGACGAGGCGCAAGAGACGCTGCGTCACCTGCTGCTGCTGCTCGGGCTCGCGCCGGACGACGAGGTGCCGACAGGTGGCTTGCTCCTGCTCGCCGCGCGGCGCTTCGTCGAATGTGTGTCGGTCGCGCAGCCGACGGTCTTCGTCTTCGAAGACGTCCACTGGGCGGACGACAGCGAGCTCGACCTGCTCCGCTACCTGGCTCAACACGTCCGCGATGTGCCTACGCTGCTCGTTGCGACCGCGCGACCGGAGCTGCTCGACGTGCAGCCGAACTGGGGAGCGGGGCTCGGGGGACAGACGACGCTGCCCCTCGAGCCACTCACCGCGGAGGCTGCTCGCGCACTCGCCTCCCGCCTGGTCGCAGCGGCGGGTGCCGTCGACCCCGCGCGCCTTGTCGATGTCGCGGGAGGCAATCCGCTCTTCCTCGAGGAGCTGGCCGCATCCATCGTCGAGCTGGGTGACAGTGACGAGCTTCCCGTCACAGTGCGCGAGGCGATTGCCGCGCGCATCGACGCCCTGCCGCCTGCAGTGCGTGACGCGCTGCTTTCCGCAGCGGTGGTCGGCAAGACGTTCTGGCGCGGCGTGCTCCAGACGGTCGGCGAGATCGCTGACGTCGACGACGCGCTGCAGGTGCTCGAGGCGCGCGATCTGGTGCGCCGGGACCCGTCGAGCCAGCTCGCGGGCGACGCCCAGTTCACGTTCAAGCACATGCTCATCCGCGAGGTGGCGTACGCGACCGTCCCACGTGCGGCGCGCCGCGAGCGACATGCAGCGGTCGCGAGCTACATCGAGGAGATGCTGACAGGCGAGACGCTCGCGACGATCCTCGCGTACCACTGGCGCGAGGCCGGGGAGCCCGCCCGCGCGATTCCGTACCTCCTCGCCGCCGCTGACGCGGCCAGGCGTAGCTGGGCGCAGGGCGCCGTGATCGACCTCTACACGAAGGCGCTCGAGCTTGCCGAAGACGACGAGTTGCGCCGGAGCATCCGTTTGCAGCGGGGCCTGGCTCGTGTGCACCTCGAGGACTATGGGGCGGCCGTCGAGGAGCTGAGCGCGCTCCTGCCCGAGCTGAGTGGATCCGACAAGCTCGACGCGTTGAACGGTCTCGGCCTCTCATATGTGTGGACCGAGCGCGACGCCGACGCGATTGCGACCGCGCACGAGGCGCTCGCCCTCGCCCGCGAGCTCGATGACCAATCGGGCCTCGCCGCTGCGCTCGGCCTCGAGAGCGAAGGCCTCGCGATGCGCGGCGCTGAAGGCGACCTCGATCGCGCGCTCGAGGTCGGCGACCGCGCGCTCGAATGTTGGGTTCCCGGAACGCGGGAGCTCGAGCTGGCGAACCTCCTCCACCTCCACGCGAACACGACCGCGTGGCGAGGCGAGTACGAGCGCTCAGTGGAGCTCTCCCGTCGCACGGCCGCCGTGGCAAGTGACGTCCACAGCGCCGAGGCGCTGCTGCGCGGCGGCGGGCTGGAGGCGCTCGCACTCGCCGGGCTCGGTCAGCACGAGGAGGCGATCGCCATCTGGGAGAGGCTGTTCGAGCTCGCGCGCGATCTCGGCCAGAACCGCCGCGGGTTGCTCAACTACTCGTCGCTCGCGTATCGCGAGGTCTACGACCTGGACGAGGCTCGCGCGCGAAGCTCCGAGGCTCTGGAGCTGTCCGCCGGGATGCAATTCGGAATGCCGAAGCAGTTCGCCGGTTCCGATCTGCTCTGGACGCAGATCCTGGCGGGTGACATCGGCGGTGCGCAGACGGACTGGCCTCTTCGCTGGGCGGAGGCGGAGCACGCGACGGGCTGGACAACGTGGCTGATCGCGGGACGGCTGCTCTCGACACGCGCCGAGATCGCTCTCGAAGCCGAGACCCCGGAGGCCGCCGCCGAGTGGGCGCAGCGTGCGGTCGACGTCGCGCGGCGTACGCGGCGGCGCAAGTACGAAGCGCGCTCGCTCACGTCGCTCGGCCGGGCTCTCGTACGCCTCGGCCGCAATGATGAGGGCCTCTCGGCGCTTCGCTCGGCGGTGCAGATCGCCGACAGGATCGTCAGCCCGTACGCGCGTTGGAACGCGCGCGCGGCCCTGGGCCGCATCGCTTACGAACTGGCCCGAGACGACGAGGCGGCGACTGCGTACGCGGAAGCGGCAAGGATCGTCGACGACTTCAGCGCCTCGCTCATACCGTCGCGCGCGGCGATGCTCGCCAAGTCGCCGGTTGTGCAAGAGATCCGCTCGGCGACGTAGGCGCCGTGCACTTCATCGCGGTCGGAGACGTCATGGTGGACGTCCTGTGCGAGCGTCTTCCGCAACCCGGCGAACGGCTGCACGGCAGGACTGTGCTGCGGGCGGGCGGCTCGGCAGTCAATGCGGCCATCGCCGCCGCCGAAGCCGGTGCCGACGCCACCGTCGTCGGTCGCATCGGCAGCGATGTTGCCGGCGACCTCGTTGTCACCAGTCTCGCCGCGCGCGGGGTTTCCACACACCTCGCTCGCGATGGCGAGCTCTCCACGGGTGTCGCCGTCGCGCTCGGGGAGGCGGTCGTCGCGGATCGCGGCGCAAACGCACGCCTGGCACCGGACGACGTCCCGTCCGACCTACCGGGGGATGTGCTGCTCGTCTCCGGCTTCGCGCTCTTCCAGGATGGCTCCCGTGACGGCGCGCGTGCTGCGCTCGACCGCTTCGAGGGCGAGTGGGCGGCCATCGACCTCTCCTCGCCGAGGCTTGCAGCGGATGCCGACCTTGCAGTCGGGGCGAACATCGTCTTTGCAACCGCGGAGGAGGCAGAGGCTGCGACGCGCCTCGAGCCCGAGCCGGCCTCACGTGCGCTCGCCGAGCAGTTCGACATCGTCTGCATCAAGCTCGAGAATGGTGCGCTGGCGCGCCGGCGGCATCAGGTGGCGAACGCAGCCGTGAGTCGCGTGGAAGGCACGTCGCCCTTCGGATCGGGCGATGCGTTTGCTGCGGCGTTCCTCGTGGCCCTCGCGAGCGGCCAGGACCTGCTCGATGCACTCGCCGGCGCCTGTGCGGCCGGCGCTCGCGCAGCCTAGTGAAGCTTGGGCAACCGGCGTATCTCCTTGGGCGAGGTTGCACCGACGCGCTGGTAGCTGTTGAAGGCCCAGCCGCGACCGTCGTACTGGTTGCCCGGCTTGCCGTACCAGAACTTCCAGGCCGGCTTCGGCTCGATCGAGGCGATGAAGAAGAAGAACGCGGCCAGGCCGGCGGCGTTGATCACATGCCCGAGGGCTGCGCCGACGCCGACGATGACGAGCAGGAAGACGACGAACGAGCGAGGGGGTTTGCGCAAGCGCAACATGCTCTGAGTATGCGCCGATCCGCGGTCGGCGGGTGTTGCGTTCGTGTTAAGCCGTCAGCTCTCGCTGGACCGTGCCCAGACGTTGATGTCGCTCTCGGTTGCGTAACGGTCGATCTCGTCAAGCTCGTCGTCGGCGAAGTGGAGGTTGTCCAGCGTCGCGACGTTCGCCTCGAGCTGTGCGAGGCTGCTGACGCCGATCAGCGCCGAGGTGACGCGCCGGTCGCGCAACGTCCAGGCGAGCGCCATCTGCGCGAGGCTCTGCCCGCGTTGCGCCGCGAGGTCGTTCAGCGCGCGGATCTTCGCAACGGTCTCATCGGTGATCAGCGTCGGCGAGAGCGAGCCGTCGCGGCTCGCGCGAGAGTCGCGCGGGATCCCGTCTAGATATTTGTCCGTGAGCATTCCCTGCGCGAGCGGCGAGAAGACGATGCAACCGACGCCTTCCCGCTCGAGCGTGTCGAGCAGCTCAGGCTCGATCCAGCGATTGAGCATGGAGTACGACGGCTGGTGGATCAGTAGCGGCGTGCCCAGGTCACGCAGCAGCCGGACTGCCTCGGCGGTGTCCGCGGCGGAGTACGACGAGATGCCGACGTACAGCGCCTTGCCCTGCCGCACGGCGGTGTTGAGTGCGCCCATCGTCTCCTCGAGCGGGGTCTCGGGGTCGAAGCGATGCGAGTAGAAGATGTCCACGTACTCGAGCCCCATCCTTTCCAGGCTCTGGTCGAGGCTGGCGAGCAGGTACTTGCGCGAGCCCCACTCGCCATAGGGCCCCGGCCACATGTCGTAGCCCGCCTTCGTCGAGATGACGAGTTCGTCACGGAGCGGCCGCAGGTCCTCGCGCAGGATACGGCCGAAGTTCTCCTCCGCGGACCCGTACGGCGGCCCGTAGTTGTTGGCCAGGTCGAAGTGCGTGATGCCGAGGTCGAAGGCACGGCGGAGGATCGCGCGGCTGTTCTCGAGATTCCGCTCGTGGCCGAAGTTCTGCCAGAGCCCGAGCGAGACGGCGGGGAGAAGCAGCCCGCTGCGGCCGCAGCGGTTGTAGCGCATGCGGTCGTACCGGTCTGCGGCGGGGACGTACGTCAAAGCCAATCGTCGATCATGACGCCTTCGGCGAGCGAAGAGAAATCGCCGCGGGCCTGCATCTCCTGCGCGGCGGACACGAGGCCCGCCACCGCCACCCACGTGAGCGCCCCGCCGACGCTGACGCGCTGCGCTCCGGCAGCTGCAAGCTCGTTCAGCTTGAACTGGGGGCGTGCGAGAACGTTCACCGGCCTTGCCACTGCGTCGCAGACGGCGCGCACCTCCTCGACGGTTTCCAGCCCCGGCGCGTAGAGCACGTCGGCGCCCGCGCTCTCGTACGCCTGCAGCCGCGCGACTGTGTCGTCAAGGTCGGGATTGCCCCGGATGTGATTCTCGGCGCGCGCGGTCAGCATGAACGGGAACTCCAACGCGCGCGCGGTTTCGGCCGCGGCCGCGATCCGCTCGGCGGCATGGCCGACGTCGTAGATCGTCCCGGACGGGTCGTAGTCCTCGATGGAGCCGCCGACCGCACCGGCCTCGGCAGCTCGGGCGATAGCGCGTGCGGCGTCCTGGGGCTCCGGGCCGTAGCCGTTCTCGAGGTCGATCGCCACGGGGAGATCGGTGGCGCCGTCGAGCTCGGCCGTGTGCGCGATCACCTCGTCGAGCGAGACCTTGCCGTCCCGGCGCCCGAGCGTGAACGCGAACCCGGAGCTCGTGCTCGCCAGCGCCTTGAAACCGAGTCGCGCCAGCACTTTCGCCGAGCCCGCATCCCAAGGGTTCGGAATGATGAAGGTGTTGCCCTCGTGCAAGGCCCGGAACGTCTCCGCCTTCTCCATGGGCGGGAATAATGACGCTCCCTGTCTCGTCTAGTAGAGAACCCGCACGGGGGCGTTCCCCTGGGACAAGGAGGCACAAGATGGCTTTGCAGATCGGCGATACGGCGCCTGACTTCGAGGCGCAGACGACCGAGGGCGAGATCCGCTTTCACGACTGGATCGGCGACTCGTGGGCGGTGCTGTTCTCGCATCCGCGCGACTTCACGCCCGTCTGCACGACGGAGCTCGGCTACATGGCCAAGATCAAGCCGGAGTTCGACAAGCGCAACGTGAAGGTGATCGGGCTGTCGGTCGACCCCATCGCCAACCACGAGAAGTGGGTCCACGACATCGAGGAGACGCAAGGCGCGGCGCCCAACTATCCGATCATCGGCGACGCGGACTTCAACGTCTCGAAGCTCTACGGGATGCTGCCGGCCGACACGTCCGGTGATCCGACGGCACGCACGCCGGCGGACAACCAGACCGTGCGCAACGTGTTCGTCGTCGGGCCGGACAAGAAGGTCAAGCTGATCCTCATCTATCCGATGACGACCGGTCGCAACTTCGACGAGGTGCTGCGCGTGATCGACTCGCTCCAGCTGACGGCGACGCACAAGGTGGCGACGCCGGTCAACTGGAAGCAGGGCGAGAACGTGATCATCGCCGGGTCGGTCTCGGACGAGGAAGCGAAGGAGACCTATCCTGAGGGCTGGGAGTCTCCGCGCCCGTACATCAGGATCGTGCCGGCGCCGCGTTAGACAGCCAGCAGTCTCCGCATCAGCTCCTTCCGGAGGCGATCGGCCTCACGGTCGTGCGCGTCCAGCTCCGCCGCCGTCGCCCCGCGCCGTGCGAGGAGCTCGCGCACGAGCACGAGCCCTCGCACGTGCAGCAGGAGGTCGTCGATCTCTCGGTTGAGCACGGTGTCGGTTGTCGTCACGCGGCCTCCTCGATCACTGCGAGGGTTTCTTCATCGATCTGCTCGACCGGCGCGAGCCGGCTTTGCGGCTCGATGAAGATCCCAGCGACGAGCGCCCCGGCGATCGCCAACGCCGCGAGCGCGTAGAACGTCACGTTGAACCCATGCGTTAGCGCCGCTGCGCTCAGCGCGGTGACGCCCTCATGGCTGTCGACGTACTGGTTGGTGTAGGTCGTCGCCAGCGTGCTGACCCCTGCGAGGCCGACCGCGCCGCCGATCTGGCGGCTGGTGTTGATCAGTCCCGAGGCGACGCCCGCGTCCGCCCGCTCGACGCCGGTGAGCCCGGCGATCGTCATCGAGACGAACGAGAGGGACATCCCGATGCCGCCGAGCACCATGGCCGGGAAGATGTTCGAGAAGTAGTGGCCGTCCTGCGGCAGGCGCGCGAACAGCACGAGCGCCGTGGCAAGAACGAGGAGTCCGACCGTCAGGACACGGCGTGCGCCGAGCCTGGTCACGAGCCCCTGCGCGATGTTCGAGACGACCACGATCGTAAGCGTGATCGCGACGAACGCCACCCCCGTCTGGATCGCCGAGTAGTGCAGCACCTGCTGCATGTACAGCGTCAGCAGGAAGAACATCGAGAAGCCGACGGCCGCGACCGCGACGCCGGCGACGTTCGCCGCCGTGAGGGTGCGCAGTCTGAACAGCCGCAACGGCAGCAAGGGCGCGCGCGAGCGGAGCTCGATCGCGACGAACGAAGCGATCAGGACGAGCGAGGCGCCGAGCAGCGTCAGCGTCGACCCGCTCGACCAGCCGTCCTCCGTCGCGCGCGTCAGCGTGTAGACGAGCAGCATCAGCCCCGCCGTGACGGAGGTCGCTCCGGCCAGGTCGAAGTGGCGGTGCTGGACGAGACCGGTGCTCTCCCGCAGCAGCCAGGGCGTCAGGGCGATGACCGCGAGGCCGACGGGAACGTTGATGAAGAAGATCCACGTCCAGTTGAGATACGAAGTGAGCACGCCACCGAGGAGCACACCTGCGGCGCCGCCGCTGCCCGAGGCTGCGCCCCAGATCCCGAGCGCGAGGTTGCGCTCGCGACCTTCGGCGAAGGTGGTCATCAGGATGGAGAGCGCCGCCGGGGCGAGCAGCGCGCCGCCGAGCCCCTGTATTGCGCGGAACCCGATCAGCGAGCCCTCGGACCAGGCCAGGCCCGACAGCAGCGAGCTGACCACGAAGACGCCGAGGCCGGCTACGAAGAGGCGGCGTCGGCCGAAGAGGTCGGCGAGCCTGCCTCCCAACAGAAGCACGCCGCCGAAGAGGATCGCGTAGGCGGTGATCACCCATTGCAGGTTCGCCTCGGAAAAGTGAAGATCGGTCTTGATCGAGGGGAGCGCGACGTTCACGATCGCCACATCGAGGATGACCATGAATTGGGCCGCGACGATCAGGGCCAGGCCGCCCCAGCGGCCGCGGTCGCGTTCCGGACTGATCGAGGCAAATGTCATTTATAGCCTCCCAACATCGTCTGAGTTTGCCACGATAAGACCAATCAACGATGGGGTGGGCTACACTTATTCCCGATGACGCTCACCAACCCTGATCTGGCTGTCAAGCCCGCCATGGCGCGGCCACCGGCCGAGCTCGTCTCCAGCACGTCGCACCTGCTCAAGCGCCTCGGCTGGATGGTCAAGGACCGCGCCATGACCGCGTATGCGGAAGGCGGTCTGACGCCGTACCACCACGCGGTGCTCATCGTGCTCGACGAGGACACGCCCGAGACGCAGGCGATGATCGCCGACGCGCTCGGGTACGACCGGAGCCACCTAGTCGGGATGCTCGACGAGCTCGAGGAGCGCGGCCTGGTCGAGCGCCGCCGCGATCCGGCCGACCGGCGACGACACCTGGTCACGCTCACCACGGACGGCAAGCGCGCCTTGAGCAAGCTGCGCGCAATCGCTGCGCGTGTCGACGACGAGTTTCTCGCTCCACTCGACGCGAAGCAGCGCGAAGCGCTGCATTCGCTGCTACTCGAGCTGATGAGCCATCACGAACCGCGCTACGCCCAAGGCGGGCGCAGCGACGGCTCGTGACGAGCTACTTCTAGGCGCACTCGGCGGCCGGCTCGCCGACCGCTTCCTCGTGCGCCGGCGCGGGAGCACCTGTCCGTAGCAACAGCGCTCCGAGGATCGCCGCGCCCGCCGCGAAGATCGCGCCGAGCAGGAAGGCGATGTGGTAGCCGCCGGTCAGCGCCGCGATCTGCGTGTGCCCGGCGTCGAGGAGAGTGTTCGTGCGCGAGGCCGCGACGCTCGCCAGGGCCGCGAGCCCGACCGCGCCGCCCATCATGAACGAGGTGTTGACGACGCCGGAAGCGAGACCCGACTCGGCGGGATCGACGTCGCCCATCGCCGCCAGCAGCACCGGGTTGAACGCCATGCCGGCGCCGAGGCCGAGCAGAATCATGCTCGGGAGCACGTCGACGACGAAGTGCCCGTCGACCGGCGCCCGAACGAGCAGCGCGAGGCCGGCGGCGGCGAACAGCAGGCCCGTCGCCAGCGGCTTCTTGATCCCGTAGCGCATGACCAGCTTCGCCGAGAGGCCGATCGACAGCACGCCCATGATCACGTTCCCCGGGAGGAACGCGAGGCCGATCTGCAGCGGGCTGTAGCCCAGCACGAGCTGCAGATAGAGAGCGGCCATGAAGAACCAGGCGAACATCGCGGCGGCCCAGAGCACACCGGCGACGTTTGCCGTCGCGAGGTTCCGCAGCCGGAAGAGGCGGAGCGGCACCAGGGGCAGGCGCACGCGCGACTCGATCGTCACGAACGCGGCGAACACGAGCGCGGCCGCGCCGAGCACCCCGAGGGTCTGGAGGGAAGTCCAGCCCTTCTCGTTGCCGTTCACGATCGCGTAGACGGCGAGCATGAGCGACGCCGTCACGGTGACCGCGCCTGCTGCGTCGAGGCGTCCGCCGCCGGCGGCGACGGGCGGAGCCGGCACCAACCGCAGCGTGAGCAGGACGACCAGCACGCCGATCGGGAAGTTGACGAGGAAGATCCAGTGCCAGTTGAGCGTGTCAGTGAGGATCCCGCCGAGGAGCACGCCGATGCTGCCGCCGCCGGAGGCGACGAAGCCGAAGATGCCCATCGCCTTTGCCCGCTCGGCGGGCTCCGTGAAGAGGTTCATCATCAGTGACAGCGAGACCGCCGACGCGACCGCGCCGCCGAGTCCCTGCACCGAGCGTGAGCCGACCAGGAACCACTGCGTCTCCGCCAGCCCGCAGGCGAGCGACGCGATCGTGAAGAGCGAGATGCCGGCGATGAACAGCCGGCGGTGGCCGAAGAGGTCACCGAGCCGGCCGCCGAGCAGGAGGAACCCGCCGTAGGTGAGCAGGTACCCGTTGACGACCCAGGCCAGCGAGGTCTCGGAGAAGCCGAGGTCCTCGCGGATCGACGGGAGCGCGACGCCGACGATCGTGACGTCGAGCACGATCATCAGGCTCGCCAGGCAAAGCACGTAGAGGGCCAGCCAGCGCCTCCGGGTGTCCATGGTCTCGCTCATGCCGTTTGCCTCCTTGGAATTCGCAATCACGCCCCTTAGACCGGACGCAACCCGGAAACTCATCGGTAGGCTCACGTAGGTGACGACGGCCGCCTCGCCAGCCGAGCTGGAGCGCCAGCTCGAGGACTATCGCCGGGAGCTCACGGGCTACTGCTACCGGATGCTCGGGTCGGCCTTCGAGGCCGAAGACGCCGTCCAGGAGACGATGCTGCGGGCCTGGCGCAGCCTCGACCGCTTCGAGGGTCGGGCCGCGTTGAGGTCTTGGCTGTACCGGATCGCGACCAACGTCTGCCTCGACATGCTGAACGGCAAGGAGCGGCGCATCCGGCCGCTCGAGCTCGGGCCGGCCGGAACGATCGACTCGCCGCTGACGACCCGTTCCGCGGAGGCCTGGCTGGAGCCCGTCCCGGACGGCAACGTGCTGCCGAGCGACGGGGATCCCGCGCAGCTCGCCGAGGAGCGAGAGACGCTTCGGCTCGCGTTCGTCGCGGCGCTCCAGCACCTCCCGCCGCAGCAGCGCGCCGTGCTGATCCTGCGCGAGGTGCTGCACTGGCGGGCGAGCGAGGTGGCGGAGCTGCTCGAGACGAGCGTCGCTTCGGTGAACAGCTCCCTGCAGCGTGCGCGCGCGTCGCTCGACGCGACGGAGTTGACCCCGAGCGAGCCGCTGCAGCCGCTGGACGAGGAGCAGCAGGAGTTGCTGAAGCGCTACGTGGACGCGTTCCAGCGCTACGACATGGAGGCGCTGACCGCCCTGCTCCACGAGGACGCGAAGCAGACGATGCCGCCGTACGAGATGTGGCTCCAGGGCAGCGAGGAGATTCTGCGCTTCTGGACCGGACCGGGTGCCGGCTGCCGCGGCTCGATCCTCATTCCGACGGTTGCGAACGGACTGCCGGCGTTCGGTCAGTACCGGCCGAGCGGGCCCGGCGGGAGCTTCGAGCCGTGGGCGCTCCAGGTGCTCGAGCTCTCAGGCGGGCGGATCGTCGGGTTCAACGCGTTCCTCGACACGGAGCGGCTCTTCCCGCTGTTCGGGCTGCCGCCCGTTCCGCCCCAGTAGGACGTCTTCGAGGCCCGCGAAGGCGGCGAGCTCACGGAGCGCGGGCGACGCATTGACGAAGCGCAGACGGATGCCGCGGCGGCGCGCGTTCAGCTGCGCCCGCGCCAAAGCGTCGACGGTCGCGAGGTCCGCCGCGCGAATGTGGCCGACATCGCAGTCCACATGGGTAAAGACGGTTCCGGCGGTGGAAATTCATCGGACTGGGACGGCGTTGCACAGTGCAAAGCGTGAGAAAGGGGCGGTGGCATGACTGACCTGGAAGCGAGGAAGCGGTGGCTGGCGCTGTACGTCCTCTGTCTCGGGGATCTGATGATCGTCCTGGACACGACGATCGTGAACGTCGCGCTCCCGTCGATCCGGAGCGATCTCGGCTTCTCGGAGGCGTCTCTCGCGTGGGTCGTCAATGCCTACCTGCTCACGTTCGGCGGCTTCCTACTGCTGGCCGGCCGCTTCGGCGACCTCTACGGTCAGCGCCGCCTGTTCCTGATCGGGATAGCCGGCTTTACGCTCGCGTCACTCGCGTGCGGGCTGGCGAGCACGAAGGGCATGCTCGTCGGCGCTCGTGCGGTGCAAGGCCTCGGCGGCGCGATCGTGTCGGCGATTGCGCTGTCCCTGATCATGATCATGTTCACCGAGCCGGCCGAACGCGCGAAGGCGATGGGTGTCGTCGGCTTCGTCCTCTCCGGCGGCGGCACCGCCGGCGTCCTGCTCGGCGGCGTTCTCACGGACGCGCTGAGCTGGCACTGGATCTTCCTGGTCAATCTCCCGGTCGGGATCGCGGTGTTCGTGCTCTGCCTGCTGCTGCTCCCGGCGCACAGCCCCACGCACAGCGGGCTGGTGGACATCGCCGGAGCTGTCACCGTCACCGCTTCGCTGATGCTGGCCGTGTACGCGATCGTGAACGGAAACCAGGAGGGCTGGACCTCCGCGCAGACGCTCGGAATGCTGGGCGGCGCGGTCGTCCTCCTCGCCGTGTTCCTCGCCGTCGAGTCCCGCGTCAGCGCGCCGCTGATGCCGCTCGGCATCTGGCGTGTGGGCAACGTTGCGAGCGCGAACGTCACCGGCATTCTGCTGGCGGGCGCGATGTTCGCCTGGTTCTTCCTCTCGGCGCTGTACCTCCAGCGCGTGCTCGGCTACAGCGCGCTCGAGGTCGGCTTCGCGTTCCTGCCGGCAACGCTGATCTGGGGATTGAGCTCGCTCTTCGTGTCGGACAAGCTCGTGATGCGCTTCGGGATCAAGGTCCCGCTGGTCGGCGGGCTCCTGCTCTACACGGCCGTGCTGCTGCTCTTCGCGCGGGCGCCGACCGGCGGCAACTTCTGGGTCGATCTCTTGCCCGGCATGCTGCTGATCGGGATCGGCGGCGGGATCACCTTCAACCCGATCCTGCTCGCCGCGATGGGGAGCGTGGAGCCGAGCGAGGCGGGCCTCGCGTCGGGCGTCGTGAACACGTCGTTCATGATGGGCGGCGCCCTCGGTCTCGCGATCCTCGCGAGTGTCGCCGCATCACGGACGGACAGCTTGACGAGCTCCGGCCACGGGCCGCTCGCTGCGCTGAACGGCGGCTATCACGTCGCGTTCCTGATCGGCGCCGGCTTCGCGGTGATCGCCGCCGCGGTGGGAGCAGCACTGATCCGTACCGAGGCTGCTGCCCCGGTGCCCGGGGCGGAGGGTGTGCCGGCCAGAGCCGAATAAGGCGCCGTCTTGCGGCGCCGACCATCGAGGAGATGCGGGCTCGGCCCGACGGTAACGAGGTGCGATGAGTTTCGCGCGCGTGCGCCGTCTTAGTCTCGACGGCGCACTGCGACACGAAAGGAGCATGCGATGGGAAACCCGGTCGTCCACTTCGAGATCATGGGGAAGGACGCCGACAAGCTCAGGAGCTACTACCACGAGCTCTTCGGCTGGGACTTCAATGCCAACAACCCTCAGAACTACGGCCTCGTGCGGCGTGAGGACAACCTGATGCCGGACGGCGTCGGGATCGGCGGCGGGATCGGCTCGGCGCCGAACTACGACGGCCACGTCACGTTCTACGTCGGCGTGAAGGACGTCGAGGACGCGCTCGCCAAGGCGGAGAGCCTCGGCGGGTCGCGGATGATGGGCCCGGAGAACGTGACCGGAGCGGACGGCCAGGTGATCATCGGGCTCTTCCGCGATCCGGAGGGTCACGTCGTCGGAGTCGCGAGCTCGTAGCTACGAGAAAGGACACGGGATGAACGACCTGGTCACCTGCCTCTGGTTCGACACCCAGGGCGAAGACGCCGCGAAGTTCTATACGTCGATCTTCCCGAATTCGAAGCTGGGGAAGATCACCCATTACGGCTCCGCCGGGCCGCGTCCGGAGGGGACCGTCATGACCGTCGGGTTCGAGCTCATGGGCCATGAGTTCGTGGCGCTCAACGGCGGCCCGGAGTTCACGTTCAACGAAGCGATCTCGTTCCAGGTGCTCTGCGACGGACAGGACGAGGTGGACGCGTACTGGGAGAAGCTCTCGGCCGGCGGCGAGCAGGGCCCGTGCGGCTGGCTGAAGGACCAGTTCGGCGTCGCCTGGCAAGTGATCCCGACGGCGCTCCCGCGCCTGCTCGAGGACCCGGACGCCGAGAAGTCCCAGCGCGTCATGAGCGCGATGATGCAGATGAAGAAGATCGAGATCGACGAGCTCGAGCGGGCCGCCGCGGCCGTCGGGGTCTGACCCCCTCTGGGGTCAGACTCCAGCAGTTCGCTCTTTCCCCAGCAGTTCGCTCTTTCGGTACGTAGCGCGACGAACGCGTGCAGGTTCGGCTCTGACTGGCCAAACGGGTACGCTGCGTCTCCGACCTCAGGAGGCCAATGAGCAGCAAGAGACAGACCACGATGGCAAAGCTGCAGCGGGAGCGGAGAGTGGAAGAGAAGCGCACGCTGAAGCGGGAGAAGAAGCAGGCTGCGGCTGCGGCACGCAAGGCTGGAGTGCCGCTGACCGAGGAGAATGGAGAGCAACCGGCGGAGATTTCCGCTACCGTCGAGGACGAATAGAGCGAGTTCGGTTGCGCAGTAGCGCTTTCCCTGCCCGTTCGTGAACTGGCAAGGGAGGTGTTTTTATGGCAACTGGAACCGTGAAGTGGTTCAGCGATTCGAAGGGCTACGGGTTCATCACCCCCGATGAGGGCGGCAAGGACCTGTTCATCCATCACAGCAACATCACCGGCAACGGCTACAAGTCGTTGACCGAAGGTGCGAAGGTCGTGTTCGAGCAGCGCGAGGGCAACAAGGGCGTCGAGGCGTACGACGTCTCGACGGCCGTCGCCTCCTAAGGCACGTGCTCACGGTGTCGCGGGGGGGCGGGTTG
>JBKPGW010000016.1:0-3677 GCA_046729555.1 Actinomycetota bacterium
CTGTGTCGCCGCTACGGCGACGGCGAGACCGCCGTCGATGCACTCCGTGGCATCTCGCTGGAGGTCGCCGAAGGAAACCTGACAGCGGTGATGGGCCCGTCGGGCTCAGGAAAGTCGACGCTGATGCACATCCTCGCCGGCCTCGACATGGCGACCTCGGGCGAGGTCAGCATCGCGGGCACCAAGATCTCCAAGCTGAACGACACCGACTTGACAACGCTGCGGCGCCAGCACATCGGCTTCATCTTCCAGTTCTTCAATTTGCTGCCAATGTTGAACGCCGAGGAGAACGTCGTGCTCCCGCTCGCGATCGCCGGCGAGAAGCCGGACGCGAAGTGGGTGGCCGAGCTAATGGCGAAGATCGGTCTCGCGAACCGCCGCGACCATCGTCCCTCCGAGCTCTCCGGCGGCCAGCAGCAGCGCGTGGCGATCGGCCGGGCTCTGGTCAGCAAGCCGACGATCGTCTTCGCCGACGAGCCGACGGGAAACCTCGACTCGAAGACGAGCGGCGAGATTCTCGAGCTCATGCGTGACTCCGTCGACACCTACGGCCAGACCACCGTGATGGTCACGCATGACCCGCGAGCCGCGGCGATCGCCGACCGCATTCTCTTCCTTGCCGACGGTCTCATCGTCAAGGACCTCGGCCGGTCGGACGCCCACGAAGTGATCTCGGTCATGGAAGAGCTGGCGCGATGAACAGCGTCGCCCTCAAAGGCCTCCTCGGCCGCAAGCTCCGCACCATTCTGACGGCGCTGGCGATCGTCCTCGGCGTCTCGATGATCAGCGGCACCTACGTCCTCACGGACACGATCACGGCCGCCTTCACAGGCGTCGTCGACGACTCCTATTCCAATTCCGATGCCGTCGTCAGCGGCAAGGTCGCGTTCAAGAACACCAACAGCAATACGGAGGAGACGCCCGCCTTCCCGGACAGCGTGCTGGCGAAGGTGAAGGCACTGCCCGACACCGCCGCGGCTGCTGGCGCGGTCGGAGATCAGCTCAAGCTCCTCGACCGTAACGGAAAGGTGATCTCGACCGGGGGCGGCGAGGCCATGGCCGCCAGCGTCGATCCGCCCGCCGACGAGCGTTTCACACCGTTGAAGCTCGTCTCGGGGAAATGGCCGGTCGGAAACGGTCAGATCGCGATCGACCAAAGGACCTCGGAGGAGGAGCACTACGTAGTCGGTGACTCTATCGGAGTCGCGGCGGATGACGGTGCTCGTCAGTTCGAGATCACGGGCATCGCGAAGTTCTCCTCCTCGTCCTCCATCGGCGCGTCGACGATCGCGATCTTCGACGTCCCGACCGCACAGGAGCTGTTCGACAAGGTCGGAAAGTTCGACGAGATTCAGGTCGCGGCCAAGAGCGGAGTGACGCCCGAGAGGCTGGTCAGTGAGATCCGGCCCCTCTTGCCGCAAACGGCGCAAGTCAAGACGGCAGCGGCACAGACGGACGAGGCCGTGGACGACGTGAACAGCTCGATCGGCATCTTCCAGAAGGTCCTGCTGGCGTTCGGCATCATCGCACTGTTCGTCGGCGCGTTCGTGATCGCAAACACGTTGTCGATCACGATTGCGCAGCGCGTCCGTGAGTTCGCGACGCTGAGGACGATCGGCGGCTCCCGTCGCCAAGTGCTTCGCACCGTCATGCTCGAGGCGCTCGTGGTCGGCTTGGGCGCTTCGGTGGCAGGCCTCTTCCTCGGGCTCGGCATCGCCAAGGGACTGGACGCGCTCTTTGCCGGAATCGGCGTGACCTTCCCGGAGGGCGGAACGGTGTTCGCGACGCGCACGATCGTCGTCAGCATCGTCGTCGGCGTTGTCGTCACATTGATCGCGAGCCTACGCCCGGCGATCAAGGCGACTCGTGTACCTCCGATTGCCGCAGTGCGCGAAGGTGCGACCCTGCCCGTTTCGCGGTTCTCCCGCTTCGGGCCCGCATTCGGCATCGGGACGCTCGCGCTCGGGATCCTGCTGCTCGTCTACGGGATCTTCGGCGGCGACATGTCGATCGCCGGCCGTCTGTTGGCACTCGGCTTCGGGACGCTGATCCTCTTTGTCGGCGTTGCCGCGAACGCGAAGCGTGCGGTTCGTCCGCTCGCCTCCGTCCTCGGTTGGCCCGGGGCCCGCTTCGGCGGCGTGGCCGGCACCCTCGCTCGCGAGAACGCAATGCGGAATCCGAGCCGGACCGCCTCGACTGCGTCGGCGCTGATGATCGGTTTGGCGCTGATCACCTTCGTCGCGATTCTCGGTGCCGGGTTGCGGACCTCGTTCGGAGACGCGGTCGACAAGCTGTTCGTGGCCGACTATGCGTTGACGGCAGAGAACGGCTTCGACCCGTTCACGAAGCAGGCCGACGAGGCAGTCGGGGTGACGCCTGGCGTAACCACCGTCTCACCGATCCGCGGCGGCGACGCGCGCGTGTTCGGCGACAACACTCAGGTCACGGCGGTCAAGCCGAACTTGTCGAACGCGATCCCGCTCGACTGGTTGCCGGGATCGGAAAACGCCGCCGCCCGTCTCGGAGTCGACGGCGCGTTCGTCGACAAGGACTACGCCAAGGATCACGATCTGAAGCTCGGGTCGGCCATCCCGGTCACGACTCCGACGGGCAAGGTTCTGCACCTCAAGCTGAAGGGCATCTTCGACCCGCCGAACGGTGGCTCGCCCTTCGGCCCCGTGACGATGTCGGCCGAGACGTTCGACGCCAACTACGCCAGTCCGCAGAACCTGATGACCTTGATCGACATCAAGGGCGGAGTCACGCCTGAGAACACCGCACGTCTGGACCTGTCGTTGAGCCAGTTCCCGGACGCCAAGGTCCAAACCTCGGAGCAGTTCAAAAAGACGCAGGAAGACGACATCAACTTGACCCTCAATGTGCTGTACGGGTTGCTCGGCCTCTCGGTGATCATCAGCCTGTTCGGCGTGGTGAACACGCTCGTGCTGTCGGTCTTCGAGCGGACGCGCGAGCTCGGGATGCTGCGTGCGGTGGGAATGACCCGCCGGCAGGTGCGGCGGATGATCCGCTACGAGAGCATCGTCACGGCCCTGATCGGAGGCGCGCTGGGGATCGTGGTCGGCACCTTCCTCGCCGTGCTCACGACCCAGGCGCTCTCGGACGAAGGAGTCGTGCTCGCAATTCCGTGGAGGACGATTGGACTCTTCGTCGTGGCGACCATCATCGCCGGAATCTTGGCGGCGGTGTTCCCCGCCCGCCGCGCGTCACGGCTCAACATCCTCAAGGCGCTCCAGTACGAGTAAGGGCGCTGGGAGCCTTTCGGCGGCGGCCCCGTCGGAAGGCTCCCTCAACAGAAGGAGAACGATCACCATGACGACAGCCGCTGCGCGACTCGCCCGCCCTGAGAGCGGTTTCGTACAGCTTGTACGGACAGCAGTGCGTGAGCAGGCGCTGGTCGTCGCCGGTCTGCTCGTCATCGCCCTGCACGTCGTTGACGACAGCTTCCTGCAACCGCAGCCCGGGACCTCCGCAGGAGACCATCTCGTCAGCGGCTTCGTTCCGCTTTTCGTGCTGGTCGGCGCGGCGGCGGTCTACCCGCGCCTTCGCCCTGGATTACGAGCGACGATCGCAGGACTGCTCGGTCTCTTCGGCACCGTGGCCGGGATCGAGGCGGTGTATTACGCCCACGCCGGTCGGCTGGCCGGCGATGACTACAC
>JBKPGW010000017.1:0-14864 GCA_046729555.1 Actinomycetota bacterium
CCTGGAGGCCCTGCACCCACTCGAAGTACGAGACGATGACGCCGCCGGCGTTCGCGAGGATGTCGGGTAGGACAAGGACGCCTTTGTCCTCGAGGATCTCATCGGCGACCGGTGTGACCGGCCCGTTCGCGCCCTCCACGATGACCTTCGCCTTCACCTTGTCGGCGTTGTCGGCGGTGATCACCTGCTCGAGCGCGCACGGCGCGAGCACGTCGCATTCGAGGAGCAGCAGCTCCTCGTTCGAGATCGCATCCGCGCCGCGGAAACCCGCGAGCGTTCCGGTCTCGTGCTTGTGCGCGAGGGCGGCCTGAACGTCGATCCCGTTCTGGTTGTGCAGGCCAGACGTGGAGTCGGAGACCGCAATCACGTTCGCGCCGTCCTCGGCGAGGAACTTCGCGAGGAAGGAGCCGACGTTCCCGAAGCCCTGCACCGCGATCGAGGTCCCCTCCAGCGACATCTGGAGCTTGCGCACCGCTTCGCGCACGCAATAGAGAGCGCCCCGCGCCGTCGCTTCCTCGCGGCCGAGCGAGCCGCCGATCGTCAGCGGCTTTCCGGTCACGACACCCAGGACCGAGTGGCCCTTGTTCATCGAGTACGTGTCGAAGATCCACGCCATGACGCGCCCGTCGGTCCCCACGTCCGGCGCCGGGATGTCCTTCTCCGGCCCGATCTCGTTGATGATCTCGGAGGTGAAGCGCCGCGTCATGCGCTGCAGCTCGCCCTCCGACATCGTCTTCGGGTTGCAGACGACCCCGCCCTTCGCGCCGCCGAACGGAATGTTGGAGAGGGCGCACTTCCATGTCATCCACATCGCGAGCGCCTTGACCTCGTCGAGCGTGACGTCGGGGTGATAGCGAATGCCGCCCTTGGACGGGCCACGCGCGACGTTGTGCGTGACCCGGTGCCCCTGGAAGACCTGCGTCGTGCCGTCGTCCATCGCCACCGGCACGGAGACGGACACCGCCTTCTTGCACTCCTGGAGGACGTTGACGAGGTTCGGGTCGATCGCAAAGACCTGGGCGACCCGGCGCAACTGCTCGCGCGCGATCTCGAATGGGTTCTCGCGGAGATGCGAGACGAGGGCGTCGACAGTCGTCACTTCAACTCCTTTTTCCGCGCAAATGGGAACATTTCGGCTGGGCGGCCGGAGCCTACTTGATCGTGAATGTGACCGTTTTGAGAGTCGGCGGCCCCGGTTCGGTGCCGTACGCGAACAGGCGCAGCTGGTAGCGCCCGGCCGGGAGAACCGCACCCGCCGGGTCACGTCCCGTCACGCCGAACGAGTAGCGGCCGGGTAGCACGTCACGCAGGCGCGCGAGCAAACCGATCCGGCCTCCGTCCGGGCTCCACAGCTCGAGGTCGAGCCGCGACAGCGGTAGCACCGCTGGACGACCCGCGGCGCGCGGCACTGAGCCGGCGACGAAGCTCAGCAAGGCGGGTGCCGAATCGGACGGATGAAACGCGTGCACGGAGAGACGGACCGCCTCCAGCGACGGTTGCAGCTTGCGACCGAACAGGATCGCCCAGGGCACGTGCAGCTCGCGTCCCGCCGCAGGCGTCACCACGAGGAGACCTTCTACGGGCGCGGTCCCTCCCGGCTTGCTTGCGAGGCGTGCGCGCAGGTGCACACGGATCGTCCGCCCCGCCGCGAGCGAGAACCGTTGCGGCCTTACTTCGAACAGCACCGGCGCCGCGCCCCCACGCGACACCACGACCCGCAACGACAAGATCAACCGCCGGAAGGAAACGTTGCGCAACGCGACGACCTGGTGGGTGCGCCACTTGGCGTTGGTCGCGCGCCCGAGCGCGAGCGAGGCCGGCGCCGCAGTCACCTCCGTGGCGGTGGCGCCGCCAACGTCGATCAAGCCTGCCCCCTGCGCTGTGACCGGATCGTCGGCGAGCGGCCGCGCAGAGCCGACGAGCAGTCCTTTCAGCGCGTCGGCGTCGAGGTACGGGCGCGCCTGCGCGAGCAGGGCGGCGCCGCCGGCGACGAGCGCCGCGCTGACACTCGTCCCGTTCACGGTCCCATAGCGCGCCGAACCGTCGGCGCTCACTCCGGGCTCGGACGTCTCGAGCGCGACTCCGGGCGCGACGACGTCCGGCTTCACGCGTCCGTCGAACGCGAGCCCTGACGAGGAGAACCGGGCGACGCGACCCTCGCCACCGTTGGCGGTGCTGCGCACGGCGCCGAGCGACACGGTTCCGCCGATGCCGCGGCCGAGTCGAGCAAGCACGCGCTCCGCGAGCTCCTGTGGGATCGAGACCGCAGGGATCGGGCCCGTCTGGTCGAGGCTGACCCCACCGGCAGGAAGGTCGGCGCCGTAGAAGAGTGCGGCGACGGCTCCGGCGCGCGCCGCGTTCGCGAGCGTGCCGTTCGGGTCGGCGCCGGCAGGGAGGATGGCAGCGCGGCCGGCGACCAGGCTCCGCCCACTCCGGTCGAAGAAGTCGAGCAGCGGCACGGCACCGCGGTAGCCGACGGCCGCCGTCGTGCGCGCACGGGGGGCGCCGAGGCCGACGTCGAGCGCTCCGGTTGGAGTCACGGCGCCGGCGAGCGGGCGCGTCCCGTCGTACTCGACATCCAGGCCGGCGCGGAGAACGACGCGGATCTCTCCGTAGCGCGGACGGAGGTCGAGCGCGCCGACGGTCAGCGCCGACGGTGCGCCGCCCGGCCCCGCAACGCTGCCGTAGCCGGGCCCGGCCGGCCCGTCGTTTCCGGCGGGCGCGACGACGAGCGTGTCGAGGCGCATCGCTCCCGCGGCTGCACGCGCGAGCGGTCCGTCCGCGAAGCCGGCGAACGGCTCGGCCACCCCGACCAGCGCAACGCGCACTGCGTCGTGCGCGTCGCCGTCGTCGTTCGGGTCGACGGCGCGCTCTAGCCCTGCCAGAACCTGGTCGGTCCGTCCGTAGACCGCCCAGCGTGCCGTTGCGTCGCGCTGCCACCCGGCGACGCGGATCGGCAGCACCAGCGCGCCCGGGGCGATGCCGGCGAGGGCGCCGGGGCCGCCGGACCCGACGAGCAGCCCGGCGAGCTCGGTGCCATGACGTTCGAGCTCGGCCGGCTCATCCGGCTGCGGCGCCGCGGAGACATCGGGGTCGCCGCCGACGATGTCGATGCCGCTGCTGCTGACTCGAGAGCGAAGAAACGGATGCGCACGATCGACGCCGGTGTCGAGCAATGCAATCGTGACGCCGCGGCCGTCGCGATTCGAGAGCGCGATCTCGGGCCGTTCGCCGAAGGTCGTGCTCGAGTCGATTGTCGCCGGATAGGCGGAGCGCACCGGGTAGACACCGGCGACCTCCGGCGCACGCTCGAGCAGGGCGATGCCACGCGCATCGAAGGCGGCCGAGAAGCCGTTGATGGTGTGCGTGTAGCTGAACTCGGGCTGGACGACGACGCCCTGCACGCGCAGGCGCGCGATGAGCAGCTTCTGGACGGCGAGGGCGCTCTGGGTCCAGCGCCGCTCGTCCTCGGATGTCGCGAGACCCCCGGCGTTGCCGACCCGGTCGGCGAGCGCGGGCGCCTTCAGCAGCACGATCACGCGCTGACCGACGGCGACCCGCGGGCGCTGTGCGCCGGCGAGGCCCTGCCAGCTCGGCTCGCCCAGAGGGATCACGTGGCGCGTGCCGCCGCCGCCTGCGGCGATGAGGACCGCGGTGACGACGACCGCAAGAGCCGCAAGTACCAGCGCGTTGAACGGCTCACGCGATCGACGCGTAGGCATCGAGCGCAAGATAGCCGGGATAGGCGACGGGCTCGACGAAGCGGGCGGCCGACGCGATCATTGCCGCGTTGTCCGTGCAGAGCGCGAATGGCGCCGCCACGGCATCCTGAAGGGACGCCCGCAGCTCGGAGTTCGCGGCGACGCCGCCGACGATCGCGATCTTCTCCGCGCCGATCTCCGCGGCCGCCCGCTGCGTACGCTCGACGAGGGCGCGCACGATCGCGCGCTGGTAGCTCGCTGCGAGGTCGGCGCGCCGTCGCTCGAGCTCGTCCGCCGAGAGCTCGCGGACCGCGTAGAGCAGTGCGGTCTTGACCCCGGAGAACGAGAAGTCGAGGCCCGGCACGCGCCCCACCGGGAAGTCGTACGCCTCCGCGTCTCCCGTCCGCGCGAGCCGGTCGATCTCCGCGCCACCCGGATAGCCGAGCCCGAGCAGCCGCGCGCCTTTGTCGAATGCCTCGCCTGCGGCGTCGTCGATCGTCGTCCCGAGCCTACGCGGCACGCTCCCGCGCTCCTGCACGTCGAGCAGCAGGGTGTGGCCCCCGCTGGCGAGCAGGCACAGGAACGGCGGCTCGAGCGGATCCGGCTCGAGGTAGAGCGAGGCGACGTGACCGTGTAGATGGTCGACGGGAGCGAGCGGCAGACGGCGCGCCCAGGCGATCGCCTTCGCGGCGGCGACGCCCACGAGCAGCGCGCCGATCAGTCCCGGGCCGGTCGTGACCCCAACCAGCTCCACGTCGTCGAGCTCTGCATCGGCGTCGCGCAGCGCCTCGCGGATCACCGGCGTGACGAGCTCGAGATGGCGGCGCGACGCCACCTCGGGCACGACGCCGCCGTAGCGGGCGTGCAGATCGGCTTGAGAAGCGACGACGTTGGCGAGGATCTCGCCGTCGCGCGAGATCAGCGCAGCGGCAGTCTCGTCACACGACGTCTCAAGCCCGAGGATCACCCTCCGAGCAGAGGCGAGCGGTAGACAACGTGCCAGTGCCGTCCACCGTCCGCCGTACTCCAGAGGAGGCCGCTGTTGATGGGCGTCCCCGACGCGACATGTGCACCGGTCGTGAGCCAGCCGTGTTTTGCGTCGACGAACGAAACTGCCCGCGGGACGTAGCCGCGGAACGGCGTCGCGCGCGTGAACGACTTGCCCCCGTCGAGCGTGCGCACAATCGTTGCGGTACCCGTACCGCCACACGGCGCGCATGTGCCGGTGAAGAACGCGACGCGCCGTCCGACCACTCCAAACGGCCCGGCGTAGTTGCTGATCGAGGGCAGGCGACGCTGGAACGGGCTCGCGAGGACCACCCGCCAAGCCCCTCCCGCGATCGACCGAAAGACGAGGTAGCCCTCGGTTCCCGCCGCCGCGCCTTCGTGGAAGACGACCCACACGTCATCGCCACGGCAGCCGAGCTCGGGAACCTCGACCGGACCGGCACGCAGCCGCACCCGCACCCAGCGGCGGCCGCCGTCGCGTGTCGTCCACACCGAGCCCTCCCGCGCGACCCAGCCGTGCTTGCGCGTCGCAAAGCACTCGCTCTGGACGAGGCCAGGCGAACGCGCCTGTACCCACGTGACGCCTGCGTCACCGCTGACGACGAGGACGCCGTCGCGCGTCAAGCCGAAGCCGACTCGGGCGTCGACGAACTGGATCCGGACGAGATGCGGCGCGCCGAGCCGAGACCAGCGCCGGCCGTCGGAAGTACGCAGCACGAACCCGTCACCGGTGATCGCCCACGCGCGCGTCCGGTCGAACGCGGAGAGGCCGATGATCTGCGCCCGTACCTCGACGCGGAACGACCTTCCGTCGGTCGTCCCGACCAGACCGCCCTGGCCGCCCGCCCATCCGTGCCGCTGATCGACGAAGGCGATCGCGTTCGCCGGCGGCGGCTGGACGATCACGGCGAGCCGCGCGCCGGTTCAGGGTCGCGCCACATGATCAGCGCGTCCTCACGGTTGTCCGTGTAGTAGCCGCGCCGAACGCCGCGTGCCTTGAAGCCGGCCTGCTCGTACAGCTTGATCGCGACGTCGTTCGAGACGCGCACCTCGAGCGTGTAGCCGCGGCGGTCCTCTCCGCCGGTGAGCTCGAAGAGCCGCTCGAGCAGCCCAGCCGCGATCCGCTTACGCCGGTGCTTGGGCGCGACGGCAACGTTCATCACGTGCCACGCGTCGACGTAGCGGCTGATGATCAGATACCCCAGCAGCTCGCCGTTCTCGGGGTGGAAGGCCCCGAGCGAGATCGACGACGGCTTGGCGAGCTCGCCGGCGAACATCGAGCGCGACCAGGGCGTGCGGTAGGAGGCCCGCTCGATTCGCTCGATTGCGTTCAGGTCGCGCAGCTCCAGACGGCGGAAGTCGACCCGGTTCGCCGTCGTGCTCATGGTCTCGTTCTATCAGCGTCGGGAAGGCGGAGGTACAGAGGCTCGACCTCCTCGGCCGGACGGAAATCCCGGGCCAGCTGGGCGTGGAAGCGGGCTCGCGGCAGGTGGCGCTCGTCGTCGTCGGGAGGAATCTCGGCGCCGGCCGCCTCCAGCACATCGCGGTAGCGGACGGCGCCGCTGCCGACATGCAGCGTCCCCGGCTCGACCTCGAGGTCGGCGGGAGTGAGGACGCGGCCCGGAACGAAGACCTCCCGCCGGCGCGCGTCGATCACCGGGACGGCACCGGGGGCGCCGGCCGCGAGGGCGTCGAGGGTGGAGACCCCCGCGGCGGGGATGCCGAGCGCGAGCGCGAGGCCGCGCGCCGTCGAGAGGCCGATGCGGACGCCGGTGAAGCTTCCCGGCCCGACGCCGACCGCGAGTGCCTCGACGTCACGCGTGTGCGTTCCGGCCTGTCGCAGCAGGGCGTCGACGTCCTCCAGCAGCGTGACCGCGCGGGACGTCCGCTCGCCGAGCACCTCGCCGTCCCCGACGAGAGCGCTCGTCGCGACGTCAGTCGCCGTGTCGAAGGCCAGGATCAGCATCGTGCTCAATCGTGACAAGCCGCGTGTCTCCCCCGCCATGCTCGAGGCGCACGGCCGCGCGGGGCGGCGGCAGCATTCCCGCCCCGGCTTCCGGCCATTCCACGAAAACGATCGCGTCCTCGAAGTACGGCTCGAGATCCCCCCACTCCGCCGGCGACACGTCACGGAAACGGAAGAGGTCGAGATGAGACACGTCGACGAGGCCGCGATAGCGGTGGCCGATCGTGAACGTCGGGCTCGTGACCGGGCCGGGGACGCCGAGCGCACGGGCCGCACCGCGCACGAAGGTCGTCTTGCCCGAGCCGAGCTCTCCCGAGACGGTGACGACGTCACCCGGCCGGAGGTCGGCGGCGAGCTTGGCCGCGAGCTCTTCTGTCTCGGCCGGCGAGTGAGACTGGGTCAGAAGAGCCCGAGCTGGACGGCAGGCTCGGCCGTGACCGGCGTCAGGAAGACAGGCTCAGGCGGCGGCGCGACCTCACGGCCGAGCAGCTCCGGCAGCCGAGCGAAGTCCGACTTCAGCACCTCGAGCATGCGCGGCGTGTAGAGCGCCGCGGCCGGGTGGTAGATCGGATAGAGCAGTACGCGCCGTCCGCCCAGCGTCGTCTCCTGCTCCTGCCCATGCACGCGTGTGATCCCCGTCGGGCGTCCGGAGAGCAGCTTCGTGGCGAAGTTGCCGAGCGTCGCGACGACGCGCGGCTCGATCAGCTCGATCTGCCGCCAGAGATGTCCCTCGCAGGCCTCGATCTCCTCGGGCATCGGGTCGCGGTTCCCCGGAGGTCTGCAGTTGTGGACGACCCCACCCGCAGTCACGAAGTTGTGCGTCTCCTCGACATCGATGCAGAAGAATGTGCTGTCCGTCCGGTACCGGTCCGTGACGTCTTCGACTTCCGCCTCATCGAAAAACACCTCAGCGGGTCCTCGCTCAAAGCACTGCGCATCGAATGGGATGGCTGCGGCGACGTCCGGATGCAGCTTGTAACGCATCGATGCCGGCGTGTACGGCGCGATGAGCTCTGAGAGTCGCTTCGTAGCCACAGCACCGAAATGGAGCCTTCCGCCGCGGATCGTTGCGGGAAGACCGAGTCGCAAGAGACCAGGCCGCAACAACCGCAAGTCTCGATCGGCGAATCCGTTCGTCGCGATTTCTGCAACAGGCTGCCGGCCAGGTCGAATCCGCGTGTACCCGTCATCGAGGAACCAGATCGCGAGCATCCGCTCGTTGAGCTCATTAGGCAGCCAGGAGGGAACGACCTTATGAGCTCCATAGAAATCGCGACGCAAGATTCGCAGCGCCCGGTGTGCGAGGGTGCGAACCTGAACAACCGAATGTGAGTTGGGCCCACCAGCGACAGCAGCGACGTCAAACCACACGACCTTCGCCGAGAGTTCAGCCAACAGCTCAGCCTTGAATAGTGCGTAGTCGGATTGACGAGCCGAGTGCGACATCGTGAGATGCGATGACTTGGCGCTCAGGGAGCCGTCCCCGAGAAGCGTCCCGCAGACGACGTCGCGCGCGAGCGAGCTGAGGCCCACGCCGGTAGCGATACGGTCGCCTGGGTCGAGCTCGTCGACTCGGATGTAGCCACCCTCGGTGAGCACTGGATGATCGCCGGTGAGCTGGATTGCCACCTTGTTGATGCCTGCGCTTTTAGCGGAGCGGTAGGTCAACCGGAATACGCGCCGATCTGCGAGCGGGGTCGCATGCCAGCCAATAACGCGTCGTGGGACCATGGCACCCGTCTCGTCGACGGACATGACAGTGCCGTCATATCGCCGGCGCACGAGTCGCCCGATGCGCTCCCACGAGCCATCGCCTAGCTGAACTTGTGCCGTGTATCTCAGGCACTTCAGGACGTTCGCAACATAGACCTCGTTACGCGCGAGCCCGATTCCGGCCAGGAGCTGGTCGAGTAGCTTCCCGGCGGCGCCGACGAACGGGACGCCCTGCTTGTCCTCGTGGAACCCGGGCGCCTCGCCCACGAACATCAGGTCGGCGGCGGGATCTCCCGAGCCGAAGACGACCTGCGTGCGCCCGCCGGCGAGCGCGCAGCGCGTGCAGCCCGCGACTTCCTCGCCGTACGCGTGGAGGTCAGTGCCCGCAGCCACAGCTTCCGCCGCAACAGCCGCCGCTATCACCAAACGCGCCGGTCTGCCCGGCGGTGCCGATCAGTGCAAACGTCGAGAGCTGCCTGGCGACCTTGGTCGCGCCGCACTGCGGGCACGCCACCTCTTCGTCGCCCCGGACGAGCTCCTCGAAGTGCTCCTCGCACTTCATGCAGTCGTACTCGTACATCGGCATCGCCCGGGCAGTTTAGGGGCGGCGCCGGACGCGTGGGAAAGGAGACGGTGCCCCTGCCGGTGATTCTCCCGAGCTTCTAGGTCGCGAGCACCAAGCCAGAGGCCGCACTCGCTCGCAGCCAAGGCTGAAAGCCTTGGTAAGAGCGAGGGTGGACTCTGGCGCCGCGTGATCGCGGGCTAGAAGCCGGCGAGCATCGCCGGTAGGGGCACTAATAGCGGCCGGAAACCCGGCGTCCGCCGAGCCTGCCGGTGACCTTGCCGGTCTTCGAGATCGTCAGTGTTCCGGCCACCGCGGCCGAGCCCGAGACCTTGATCGTCCCCCTGTACCTCGACGGTGGGCCGATGTCGACGAAGATGATCTTGCCGCTCACGAGCACGCCTGGAGCGACGCTGTACCGGGTCAGCGTGAAGTCGACCCCGTTCTTCGCGGTCGCGAGCTTGCCGCCGTAGAGGCCGCGGGCGGTGAAGCGCGACGAAAACCCGAACCACGAGGTCGCTTCTGCCTCCCGCAACGACTTGGCGACCGCGGCGAGGGTCTCCGCGACGGTCCGGTGCGCCGGCCGGCGCGGGAACGCGCCGAGGACCTTCGCGAGCGGCAGGACACGGGTGGGGCATCCCGGGTCCGTCGCGCTCAGCGTGCCGAGGATCCATTGGCGAAGGTGGTTCTGGGAACACCCGGACACGTCGGCGCCGGTGACGCTGTGACCGACCCCCGGGACGACGATCAGCTTCCCTTGTGGGAACTGGCTGACCACGGAGACAGCGTTCGCGACCGGCGTGCGCAGGTCGAAGCCGCCGTTGAGCGCGAGCACAGGCACGTTCGGAAGCGGGCCGGGCCCGAGCGGCGTGTTGCCGGCGGGAGAGGGCCACTGCTCGCAGAAGTACGCCGTCCCGATCCTGGCGGCCCAGTTCCCGAAGGGACCAAGCGCGCCGGCCGGAAGACTCGCGACGGCTGTCTGGATGGCCGCGCGGCGCGCGGAGGGCGGCGTCGCGGGCGACCACGGGAACCCGCCGTCGGCGCAGTTTGTCGCTGCGTTCAGGCCGAAGCTGAGGTCCTCGGCCGACAGCTCGCTGGACAGCAGGTCGAGGTCGTAGATCCGGAGCAGCGGACGGGTGTTGCCAGCGAGCGCCGCGTGCACGGCAGCCGGAGCCTCGGCGGCAAGTCCCGGGCCGAGATCGGCGTCGATCATCATCGTCAGCAGGTCCTCGCCGTTCATACGCACGGTCTTGATCTTGCCGTTCGTGCCGATGACCTTCCCCTGGATCGGTTTCGCCTCGAGCTTGTTCGCGAGCGTGACGACCTCCCCGGCGAAGTCGTTCGTCGCAGCGCGGCAGATGCCGCCGGCGCAGAAGTTGGTCAGCGTGTGCGGCATCTCCTGCAAGACGTTGCGGTCGAACGGATCCGGAAACGTTGCTGGGACAACCGAGTCGAGAATCAGGCGCTCGACGTGCGTTGGGTAACCGAGCGCGTACGCAAGAGCCAGCTTCGTCCCGTAGGAGACGCCGTAGAGCCCGATCTTGTCGACACTGAGAGAGGCGCGGACCGCGTCGATGTCGTCCGCGTGGTCGCGCGTCGCGTAGAAGACCCGACTCGGTCCGATCAGGGTCGCGCAATCCGCGGCGAGCCGCGCTTCGACGTCCACGCTGGCGGTGAGCGTGCTCTGAAGCGCCGGGCAGTTGATCAACCCGGATTGGCCCGTGCCGCGATTGTCGAACGCCACGAACGTGTAGTTCGGGAACATGAAGCGCATCAGGTCACGGTTGAAGCCCGGAGCGAGGTCGAACGAGCCGGCCGAGCCCTGACCGGGGCCGCCGGCGATCAGGAACATGACGCCGCGCGCCGTGCCTTGGGCGGGCAGAACCTCGACATGGAGGGCGACCGTCCCGGGGGTCGCGCCGGTTCGGTCGAGCGGAACGGTGACCGTCCCGCACTGGACGCCTCCCGTCTTGCACGGTGTGAGGTTGATCGCGGCCTGCGCCTGTCCCGTGGCAGCGAGGAACGCCGCGACGAGGGTGACCAGGAAGAGACGGCGACCCACCAGGGACGCCAGGGTACCAGTGCCGGTGTACCCTTTCTGGGCCCGGTATCCGCTACGGAACTGGAGCGCCAAGGTGTTCGACAGCGTCACCGTCATCGGTTCCGGCCGGGTCGGCTCGGCCGTCGCCCTTCGGCTGGGCGAGCGCGGCGTCGCCGTGCAGCCGGATGCCGGCCTGGTCCTGATCTGCGTTCCCGATGACGCGATTGCGGACGTTGCGGCCGGGCTTCCCGTCGGCCCGTGGGTCGCGCACGTCTCGGGGGCGACGCCCTTGGCAGCGCTCGAGCCGCACCGGCGGCGCTTCTCCGTCCACCCACTGCAGACGTTCACGCGCGCGAGAGGACCGGAACAGCTCGACGGCGCCTGGGGCGCGGTCACCGCGGAGTCGGAGGAGGCTCGCACCGCCGGCTTCTGGCTGGCCGAGACGCTGGGCCTGCGGCCGTTCGAGCTGGACGACACGGCGCGGCCGCTGTACCACGCAGGCGCTGCAATCGCGTCCAACTATCTCGTCACGCTGCACGAGGTCGCGGCGGAGCTCTTCAGCGCGGCGGGCGCGCCGCCCGAGGCGCTCGTCCCGCTGATGCGCCGGACGATCGAGAACGGGTTCGAGCTGACCGGGCCGATCGAGCGCGGTGACTGGGAGACCGTGGAGGCGCACCGCCGTGCGATCCGCGCGGCGCGCTCGGAGCTGGAGCCGCTGTACGACGTCTTGGCGCGCGCGACAGCGCAGCTCCGCGCGCGCGAGGCGGACCCCGAACGAGGGGGCCTGCGGGGGAACCATCGGTTCCCCCGCGGGAGCGAGCCGCAGGCGAGCGACGCGGAGGCAACGGCGCGATGAAGGTCGTCCGCAAGGTTCACGAACTGCGGCTTGCGCTGCGCGACGGCCGCCGAGGTCTCGTTCCGACGATGGGCGCATTCCACGAAGGACACCTCTCGCTGATGCGCGCCGCGCGCGCTGAGTGCGAGGTCGTCGTCGTCTCGCTCTTCGTCAACCCTGCTCAGTTCGGCGCCAACGACGACCTCGACCGCTATCCGCGCGACGAGCGGCGCGACATCCGGCTCGCCGAGGAAGCGGGCGTCGACCTGCTCTTCGTACCGTCGGCAAAGCAGATGTATCCCGCGGGATTTCGGACGTGGGTCGACATCGAGGAAGAAGGCGGTGAAGCGCACGCGCGGCCCGGTCACTTTCGCGGCGTCGCCACGATCTGTCTGAAGCTGTTCAACATCGTTCGCCCCGACGTCGCGTTCTTCGGCCAGAAGGACGCGCAACAGGTCGCCGTGTTGCAGCGGATGATCTCCGACCTCAACGTGGGCGTTCACCTACGCGTGCTGCCCACCGTTCGCGACGCCGACGGGCTCGCACTGTCGTCGCGCAACGCGTACCTCTCCGCGTCCGAGCGCCAACAGGCTCTGGAGCTGCCGCGCGCGCTCGAGGCTGCACGGACGGCGCCCGACCCCGTTGCCGCAACGCTCGCGGCGTTGAACGGGCTCGAGCCCGAGTATGTCGAGCTCCTACGCGTCGGTGACGCGACGCTGCTGACGGCCGCAGCACGCGTCGGCTCGACCCGACTGATCGACAACGTCGTCCTGGAAGGAGTCCTGGCATGAAGCCCGGCAAGCTAACGCTGCCCGAGCTCGCCGCAATGAAGTCCCGCGGCGAGAAGATCGTCATGGTCACCGCCTACGACGCACCTGGTGCGCGCCTCGCCGAGCAGGCCGGCATCGACATCCTGCTCGTCGGCGACACGGCCGGAATGGTCGTGCTCGGCCACGAGGGCACCGTGCCGGTGACGATGGACGAGATGCTCTTCCTGACGCGCACGGTCGCGCGCACGGTCGAGCGGCCGCTGGTCGTCGGCGACATGCCGTTCGGGAGCTACCACGTCTCCGACGAGGACGCGGTACGCAACGCGATCCGGTTCGTCAAGGAAGCCGGCGCCGACGTCGTGAAGCTCGAAGGCGCCGGGCCGTCGCTTTCCCGCGTCAAGGCGATCGTCTCCGCCGGGATCGGCGTCATGGGCCACGTCGGGTTGACGCCGCAGTCGGAGACGATCCTCGGCGGGTTCAAGACGCAGGGCCGCACCGCGTCGAAGGCGCGCCAGCTGCTCGCCGACGCGCTCTCGCTCGAGGCGGCGGGCTGTTTCGCCGTGGTGCTCGAAGCCGTGCCGGTGCCCGTCGCGGCGCGGATCACCGAGGCGCTGACTGTGCCGACGATCGGGATCGGCGCCGGCGCGGTCTGCGACGGGCAGGTGCTCGTCTACCACGACCTGCTCGGCCTGACCGAGGGCCGGGCACCGCGGTTCGTCAAGCGCTACGCGAATCTCGCCGAAGAGATCAGGCGCGCGCTGACGACGTACGCCGAGGAGGTGCGCAGCGGCGCGTACCCGGCCGAGGAGCACACGTACTCGATGCCCGCCGAAGAGCTTGAAGTCTTCTCAGCCGAGGGCGTAGAGCACGCTCACCGCGACGGCTAGTCCCGCCGCGATCACCGATGCGAACGCAACGCCGGCGAGGGAACGCGCCCACGTCCAACCGTGCACCGTCCGGACGCCGACGATCAGCAGCGCGAGGGCCCAGAGCACGAACGCGTAGAAGAGCCAGGCGAGGACGTTGCCGGCGCCGCTGCCGTCCGCGCCCCCGCTGCGGAAGAGGTCGCCCCCGTAGATCGCGATCCGCACCGGCCAGTAGACCAGGAGCGCGAGGGCGATCGGCGTCGCGGCGAAGGCGAGCACATGCCGGGCGCGGCGGAAGCTCCCACGGCTGCCAAGCCGCCGCAGCGCGACGTGGAAGACCTTGCCGACGACGAGGTAGAGGGCGAAGCCGTAGAGCCCTCCCGCAAGGAACGCCCAGACCGCGGCGAGTGCTCCGTCGATCTCGACATCGTCGAGCAGCGTGCTCGTCACGGTCGTTGCGAGGACCGCAGAGATGCCGGCGAGCCAGACCAGCGCTCCGGCGACATCCTGGCGGGCCTCGGCGGCCTCATCCGAATCGTCGCGGAGCGCCGCGAAGACCGAGCGCGGGCTCTGCAGCACGAGCAACGCGCGCAGGAACCACGCCTTGTCGCCGCTCGGCGCTTCCGCACGCGCGGCCATGTCAGGCGGCCGCTACCGCAGCCTTCGGCAGGACGTGCCGCAGGAAGGCGCCTGTGAACGAGTCGTCCACTTCCGCGACGTCCTCAGGCGTCCCGGTCGCGACGATCTCGCCGCCGGCCTCCCCGCCCTCGGGGCCGAGGTCGACAATCCAATCGGCCTGTTTGATCACGTCGAGGTTGTGCTCGATCACGAGCACGGTGTTGCCCGCGTCGACGAGCCGCTGCAGCACCTCGAGCAGCTTCTCGATGTCCGCGAAGTGCAACCCTGTCGTCGGCTCGTCGAGGATGTAGAGCGTCTTCCCGGTCGCGACCTTCGACAGCTCGGCCGAGAGCTTGACGCGCTGTGCCTCGCCGCCCGATAGCGTCGTCGCGGGCTGGCCGAGCTTGATGTAGTCGAGCCCGACGTCGTGCAGCGTCTGCAGCCGCCGGCGCAGCTTCGGGATCTTCGCGAAGAACTGCAGCGCTTCCTCGACCGACATCTCCAGCACGTCCGCGATCGACTTCCCCTTGAACCGCACTTCGAGCGTCTCCCGGTTGTAGCGCGCGCCCTTGCACGTCTCGCACGGGACGTACACGTCCGGCAGGAAGTGCATTTCGATCTTGATCTGCCCGTCGCCCTTGCAGGTCTCGCAGCGCCCGCCGCGCACGTTGAAGGAGAAGCGGCCGGGCTTGTACCCGCGTACCTTCGCCTCCGGCGTCATCGAATACAGCTCGCGGATGTGGTCGAACAGCTTCGTGTACGTCGCCGGGTTCGAGCGCGGCGT
>JBKPGW010000018.1:0-7639 GCA_046729555.1 Actinomycetota bacterium
TGTTGTACGAGCACATGACTGCCCAAGGGTTCGCTTCCCGGACCGCCAGCTCGAACGGCAGGAGGTAGATCTCTCGCAAGGCCTGCTCGTCGACGCTGACGTTGCCGTCGAATCGATGCGTCTCCGTGTCGTTGCAGACGAAGTGCTTGACGGTGGCGGCCACGCCTGCGCTCTGCACGCCGCGCACGTATGCGCAGGCGATCTTGCCCGCGAGGAACGGGTCCTCCGAGTAGTACTCGAAGTTCCGCCCGCCCAGCGGCGAGCGAAGCATGTTCGTGGCCGGCGCGAGCAGCACGTGCACGCCGTTCGTGCGTGCGGTCTCGCCGAGCAGCGCCCCGACCGCCTCGACGAGATCGGTGTTCCACGACGCAGCGAGCGCCGTGCCACACGGGACCATCGGACTGCGGATGGGCAGGGACCCGTCCCCCTTCACGCCGGTAGGGCCGTCGGACATGACGATCGAGTCGAGACCGATCGCCGGGAGTGCGGGCAGCGACCACTTGTCCTGCCCGCTGAGGAGCGAGACCTTTTCCTCGAGGCTGAGGCGCTCGAGTGCAGGGGACGATGCCGTCACCACGACGCCGTCGCCTCCACGGCGCCGAGGTCGAACGTCGTCTCGAGCTCCTGGGCCCGACCCGTCTCGGCCGACCGGTAGGCCGCCTCGATGATCTCGATCACGTGCCGAGCGTGGCGCGCGTCGCAGACAGTCGTGACGTCCTCACGCACACAGTCGACGAGCTGCATCACGTCCTCGAAGACGAACGCCTCCCCGAGCGCGGCGTGTGCATCCGTTACGTGCGGAAGGAGGACGGCATCGCCGTCCCGCCCTGGCCGGACGCGCTCGCAGCCCGGATATTGGAGGGGCGAGCCGTTGTGAAGCGCTCCCTCGACCGTCCCGTCGCTGCCGTACACGTTGATCGCGCCGAGGCCGGTGAGTCGGCCGGCGAACGTCCCGTGCACGAAGGCGAAGACGGAGTCGCCGAAGTCGAGCAGCAGCAACGAGTTGTCATCGGCGGTGCACTCACGTTTCTCGCCTTGAAACTCGCGCTCCTCGATCCCAACGCCCGACATCGCTGCAACGCGCTTCGCCGGCCCGAGGACCCCGGTCAGCGTGTGCAGCCCGTACACCGTCATGTCGTAGAGAGGGCCGCCGCCGGGCTTGCGCCAGTACCAGGACGGATCGATCGCGTCGGCTACGCCGTTTCCTTGCCGCACCGGCTCCTGCTCGTGGTAGGTGCCGAATGCCGCCCCGGTCGCGGCCCAGGAGATCTTCCCGAGCGCGCCGCTCTCGACCAGTCCTCGGACCGCGCGGTTGAGCGGGCGCAGCATCTCGCCGGGCGATGCGACCAGCTTGACCGCAGCCGCGTCCGCGCGGTTGATCAGGGCGGTCGCCTCGGCAGCCGTCGTCGTCATCGTCTTGTTGAAGTGGACGTGCTTGCCGCGGTCGATCGCCTGCAGCCCCTGCTCGTAGTGGAGCCCGATCGGCGAGCACAGCGTGACCGCGTCCACTGCCGGGTCCTCGAGCAGATCCTCGTAGCGCTCGTACGCCCGCGCAACGTCGAACCGCCTGGCGGCAGCGGCCGCGCGGCCGGGGACCGGGTCGCACACAGCCGCGAGGAAGACTCGATCCTGCACGTCCTCGAGCGAGAGATGCGCGAGGGAACCGCGAATCCCGATGCTGCCGGCGCCCACGACGCCGATACCGACCCGCACAGGCACGGATCAGGCGGGGACCGCGCCCGAGGCCGGAATCGGAACGGCCAGGCCGTCGGCGCCGAGCTCGGAACGACGGGCCTCGTAGCGTGAACGCTCGAGCAGCTCGAGGCCGAGGCGTGCCCGCCGCACGCGCTCGCGCGACAGCGCGACCGCGGTCTGTTCGAGATGCGTTCCCGACGGATAGACGTCGGGCGCGTTGCGCAGTCCGAACTTGACGTAGACGGGTGCGGCAACTCGGATCAGCTCCGGGATCTCGTGCAGTCGGACGAAGCCGCCGAGCGTGTCCGGAGCCTCGACGTAGAAGTCGATCGGCAGGTCGACCGCAGCCCGGACGGCTGCGATCTGAGCGAGCGACAGATCGGGCGGCAGATTCAGGGTCGAGGCGCCCAGGTCCGCGAGGACTTTCGCGGTCGCTGCATTTGCGATCGGAAACATGACCGACACCTTCGCCTGCATGTCAGAGGGCACGACGCCGGCCGCGCGCAGGCGCGAAAAGGCAGCGAGCGCGCCGATGTCTGCGAGCAGGACGCTCCTGACGCCGTGGTCGGCTGCGCGAACGACGTCTTCGAGAACCGCCGCGAGCTGGTCCTGCCCGCGCACAGACGCGGCGAGGGCGCCGCCCGCAGGTGCTCGGCTCGTCGCCGAGGCATCCCAGCCGGCGTTTGGCCGTGCGAAGAGGCTGATTTCGACGTTCGCCGCGGCGGCGAGAGCGACGAGCTCGTCGAGCTCGGCATCCGTGAGCATGAAGACACCGCTTCCCTGGGACACGCGGTGCACCGCCACGTCGAGTCGGTCTGCCTCTTCCAGGACCGCCTCGAGGCAGCGCGGGCCCTCGGTGCTCGGGATTTCGAAACGGTATTGCGCGCCGTCGGGGAAGCGCTTCTCCGACGTCGGGAGCTCGTGTAGGTCGCCCGCCGGTAGACCGATTTGCTCGAGGCCGTTGCGGATGGTCATTCGGTCGGAGGGGCGTCGAGGTACACGGTCTTCCATTGCGTGAAGAAGTCGCGGGCGACCTTGCCCTGCTCGCGTGAGCCGCTCGAGCTCTGTCGCATGCCGCCGAACGGCGCCTGGAACTCGAGCCCGGCACTCTCCTGGTTGACCTTGACGACGCCGGCGCGGATGTCGCGCGAGAAGCGGAGCGCTTTGCCGAGGTCGCGCGTGAACAAGGCGGCGGTCAGACCGAACGGGGTGTCGTTTGCGAGCGCGACCGCCTCCTCGTACGAGCTTGCCGGAAGCAGCGCGGCTACTGGTCCAAAGATCTCCTCGCGAACGACGGGACTGCTCGAGGGCAGGTCGGCGAGCACCGTCGGCTCGACGAAGTAGCCGCCGCCGTCGGGACGTCCGCCGCCGGCGAGGACGCGCGCAGAGTCGCGTTCTGCGACGTCGAGGTAACCGGACACCGTGTCGAGCTGCGCCTTCGAGGCGAGCGGGCCCACCTTCGTCGTCTCGTCGAGCGGGTCGCCGACCGGCCATGACCGCGCGAGCTCCGCCACTCGATCGCCGAACTCGTCGAGCACGCCCCGCTCGACGATGACGCGGCTCGTCGCCGTGCACTTCTGCCCAGCCGACAAGAATGCGCCCCGCGCGACCTGCTCGGCTGCAAGCTCCAGGTCGGCATCTGCCAACACGACGGCGGGGTTCTTACCGCCGAGCTCGAGCTGCACCTTCTTCCCCGCCTCGGTCGCCTTCAGTTGGATGGCGCGGCCGACCGGGTTCGAGCCGGTGAAGGTGACCGCGTCGACGCGGTCGTGCGCGACCAGCGTGTCACCGACGACCGAGCCTCTTCCGAGGACGAGATTGAGAGTGCCGGCCGGGAGGCCGGCGTCGACGAGGGCGGCGGCAAGGTGCGTCGACGTGAGCGGGACGATCTCCGCAGGCTTCCAGACGACGGTGTTGCCGTACGCGAGCGCCGGCGCGATCTTCCACGCGGGGATGGCGATCGGGAAGTTCCACGGAGTGATCGCCGTTACGACGCCGACCGGCTCGCGCCGCGCGTAGAGGAACGTCAGCGCGGAGTGGCTCGGATATGTCTCGCCGTCGGGCTCGAGCGTCTGGCCCGCGTAGTAGCGCAGGATTGCAGCCGCGCGACGGGTCTCGCCGACCGCTTCGACGAGCGTCTTGCCCTCTTCGCGGGCAAGGTCACGACCGATCATCTCCGCCCGCTCGTCGACCAAGTCGGCGGCCTTTCGCAAGACGTCGCCACGCGCAGGCGGGGGCGTGTCACGCCAGGCCGCGAACGCCGCGGCCGCCGCCTCGACCGCCTCTGCGGCGAGCTCCGGTCCCGCCAACGTCACCGTCGCGACGTGCTCCTCCGGTGAGGCCGGGTTGATGTCGAGAACGACCTCATCGCCCTCGCGGCGGCGGCCACCCACCAGCGAAGTGAGCACGGGCGCGTTCATCACTCCGGCGTCAACTGAACCTTGAGCGCGTCACCGTTGCGCTCGGCGAGCGTCGTGAAGGCTGCGTCGTACTGCTCGAGCGGAAAAGAATGCGTGACGAGCGGCTTCGTATCGAGCAAGCCCGCCGCAAAGAGCTCCGTCACCCACCGCCAGGCATTGCGCGAGGCGCCGAAGATCCCCTGGACGCGTAGGTGCCCGAGCACGACCGCGTCGGCGTCGATCCCACTCGGTTGACCGGAGATTCCTTCGAGGACGACGGTGCCGCCACGCCGTGCCAGCTCGACAGCGGTCCGAGCGCCGCCGGGCGTGCCCGCAGCCTCGAACACGAGGTCGAAACCCGGCTCTGGATACTCGTCCTGGCGAACGTTCCACGTCTCGGTCGCCCCCATCGCCTCGCCGAGCGACAGCCTTGGCGCGCGCGTCCCGACCAGGGCCAACCGTGCCGGGCTGACCCGACTGAGAAGCGCGACTGCGAGCAGACCGAGCGTGCCGGAACCGACCACCGCCGCCGTGAGACCGGGCCGGAGGTCGATCTCGAGCAGTCCCTGGGCGACACACGCAGCCGGCTCGAGCACTGCAGCGGCGGCAAGGTCGGTCTCGCGCGGAAGCCGGTGGATGAGGTGAGCCGGAACGCAAAGGAAATCCGCGAAGGCTCCCGCGTGCGTGAATCCGGTCTCCGCATAGTCCGCGGCGCAGAGATTCGTCCGTCCTTCGCGACATCGAGCGCAGTCTCCGCAGGCGCGAAAACCCTCGGCCACGACTGCGTCTCCTTCGGCGACGTTCTCGACACCCGGCCCGACCGCTTCGACCAGCCCTGCCCATTCGTGGCCCGGGATGATCGGATAGCGCACGTAGCGCGCCGGCCGGCGGCCCTCGAGCACCTCGACATCCGAGCCGCAGATGCCGGCGGCGCCGACGCGGACGAGAACTTCGCCGGGGCCGGGCTCCGGCCTCGGCACGAGCTGCAGCGTCGCGGCTCGCGGCCGCTCGACAACGACCGCACGCATCTCGGCGCTCACGGTGGCGTGGCCGTCGACGGTTCGCCTCTTCGCTCCCAGCCTTCGCTGAAGAGGAAGATGCCGGTGTGCGTGCGCGGGTGTTCGGCGCACGCGTCGTGGTCGAGGCTGACGCCGAGGCCGGGTGCGGTCGGGACCGGGAAGCAGCCGTCGAGCGGATCGATCGCCGGAGCGGCATCGACGAGCTCGCTCACCCAGCTGTCGGCGAAGTCGTTGAAGTGCTCGAGGATCAGGTAGTTCGGCGTCGCGACCGCGAAGTGGATGTTCGCCATCGTTCCTACAGGGCCGCAGACGTTGTGCGGTGCAAGCGGGAGCTCGTACGCCTCGGCCCAGCCTGCCAGGCGCCGTAGGCCCGTGAAGCCGCCGAAGTGGGTGAGGTCCGCCTGCACGATGTCGACGAGCCCCTGCTCGAAGATCGCGCGGAAGTCCGAGAGGAGGTGGAGACGCTCACCCGTCGCGATCGGTCGCCGCGTTGCGCTGCGGACGCGCGCCAGCCCGGTGGGATTGTCGAACGGAACCGGCTCCTCCAACCAGGCCGGGGCGAAGGGCTCGAGCTCGGCTGCGATCTCGGCGGCTGCGGCTGCCGAGAAGCGACCGTGCATCTCGATCATGATCTCGACGTCCGGCCCGACGGCGTCGCGCACCCCCGCCACGAGCTCGATCGATCGCCGCTGCCCGGCGGGCGGGAGCCTCATCCAGGCGCTCCCGAAGGGATCGAGCTTGAGCGCCGTGTATCCGCGCGCGACGACGTCGCGTGCACTTTCCGCGAGTGCGTCCGTCTGGTACCAGCCGTTCGCGTACGCTCGAACGCGGTCGCGATACTTCCCGCCCAGAAGCTTCCAGACCGGGACGTTCAGCTCCTGACCGACGAGGTCCCAGCAGGCGATGTCGAACGCCGCCAGGGCAGACTGCGTCACCTCCCCGGGCCGGCTGTACTCCGCGCGCTGGATGTTGAACGCCAGGGTCTCCCGGTCGAACGGATCCGCACCGACGACGTAGCGGTCGGAGAGCTCCGCGATGCATGCGACCAGCGTGTCGGTCTTGTTGACCATCCGCACTTCGCCGAGGCCACGCCGTCCGTCGTCTGTGACGAGCTCGACGAACGTGAGCTCGCGCCACGGCGCGCCGACGACCGTGGTGACGACCTCGACGATCCTCACGCCTCCACCGCCCTGGCTTGCTCGTCCGCTGTGCGTTGCAGGTGTGTGCGAAGGTCCTGCTCGGTTTGCTGCAGGTGGTCGCGCATCGCCTGAGCCGCGGCTTTGGGGTTGCGCGACTTGACGGCATCGAGAATCGTCTGGTGCTGTTGGATGACGTCGTCGATGCCCCCTCCGCGCGCGCGGTGGCCGGCGAAGCTCCTTTGGCGGCTTTGGCGCAGCGGCTCCGCGAAGGCTTCGATCAGGAAGACCAGCATGCGATTGCCGGAGGCCGCGGCGAGGTTCTCGTGGAAGCGAACATCGGCCGTATGGAACGCCTCGAACTCGGTCCCGGCGGCGCGCATGGCGTTGATCGACATCTCCATGTCCGCAACGTCGCCGCTGGTTGCACGCCGGGCAGCGAGTGACGCGATATGGACCTCGAGCGCTCTTCGCACCTCCAGGAGGTCGAGCAGGGCGCGGGGGTCACGGCGAATGGCGATCTGGAAGAAGTCCCCGACGAGGCTGCCGTTGGGCACGGCGATCCGGGGGCGGCGGCCTTTGCTGATCTCGAGCAGCCCGCGGGCCGCGAGGGTCCGCGTCGCCTCTCGGACGCTAAGCCGGCTCACCCCAAGGGCCTCCGCGAGCTTCCCTTCGGAGGGCAGGGCCGCCCCGGGCTCGAAGCCGTCGAAGATCAGGGACTCGAGCTGCTCGATCACCGAGTCCACGACGGACGTGCGGCCAACCGGCTCCAGCTCGCCGAAGGAAGGTGAGTTGTCAGTCATTCTTGCATAGCTTGTTTGATCTGCTGATACGAATCAACCCCTTGCTCCGGACAGCAGCATCTTGACAAAGCCGAACCTATCAGACAAGCTACCGCCGAGCCGCGCGTTCGCCGGCTGGGGAATAGGCGAGGGAAAGGTGGCGAGCATGTCGGAACCCATCGAAGACAGTCGCATCTCACGTCGCAAGTTCCTTCAGGGCGCTGCAGGTACGGCCGGCTCTCTTGCAGTCGGCTCGCTCTTCGGCCCGGAGCTCGCGAGAGCGATTCCGCGACGGCGGCTTGCGCCGACGAAGGTCGTCGTGATGGCCCAGGAGCTGACCGCCGGAGCCGGGAACCCGGGTACGCCGTCGATCAAAGACTTCGAGGACACGCACCCCAACATCTCGATCGAGTACCTCGATGTCGACGCGGCGAAGTTCCAGGCCATGATGGCCGCCGGCCAGCCGCCGGACATCTGGCGGACGCAGGCTCCGCTCGTCCCGCAGTGGGCCAAGCGCGGGCAGCTACTCAACCTCGACAAGTACTTCCGGACGAGCGACCTGATCCGCACGGCGCAGCTCACGCCGGCCAACGACTACTACCGGTACA
>JBKPGW010000019.1:0-16647 GCA_046729555.1 Actinomycetota bacterium
GGCAGGTCGTCCACGTGCACCATCGAGTAACCCACTACTCCTCCTTCTCACGCTTGTCGAGACGTTGTAGGAACGCCTGACGCAGCCGTTCGCCATCCGCTAACACCTGCCGATACCGCGGCCGCCGCGGTTCCAGCTTGACGATCTTGACATCGCGCGGCGCGTCGCCGTACGAGTGGTGGTACGCCTCCGACTCGCCGAGGGCCCGCAACCGCGCCTTGGGTTTCCTGCTGAAGAGGCGCATCACATCCGGAAGACGCCGAACGTCGTCTCGGGAATCGGAGCATTCAACGCGGCGGAAATGCCGAGCGCGAGCACGCGCCGCGTCTCGAGTGGATCGATCACGCCGTCGTCCCACAGCCGCGCCGTCGAGTAGTAGGGACTGCCTTCATGCTCGTACTTGGCGCGGATCTCGTCCGCATCCGCATCGCCCACCATCGTCAGCACCGTCGCCGCCTGCTCCCCGCCCATGACCGAGATGCGCGCGTTCGGCCACATCCAGAGCTGGCGCGGAGCGTAGGCGCGGCCGCACATCGCGTAGTTGCCGGCGCCGAACGACCCGCCCACGATCACCGTGAACTTCGGCACGTCGGCGTTGGCGACGGCCATGACGAGCTTGGCGCCGTCGCGCGCGATGCCCCCGGCCTCGTACTCCTGCCCGACCATGAAGCCGGTGATGTTCTGGAGGAAGACGAGTGGGACACGGCGCTTGCAGGCGAGCTCGATGAAGTGAGCGCCCTTCTGCGACGACTCGGCGAACAGGACGCCGTTGTTCGCCAGGATCCCGACCGGATAGCCCTCGATCCGCGCGAAGCCGGTCACGAGCGTCTCGCCGTACAACGCCTTGAATTCGTCGAAGCGCGATCCGTCGACGATCCGCGCGATCAGCTCGCGCGCGTCCGCCTGGTGCCGGAAGTCCTCGGGCACGAGCCCGTACAGCTCCCCGGAATCCGCCGCGGGCGGCTGCGGCTCGGTCACGTCCCAGGGCGGCTCGGGCTTGCGCGCATGCAGGTTCGAGACGATCTGCCGCGCGAGTGCGAGCGCATGCTCGTCCGAGGTCGCGTAATAGTCGGCGACCCCGGACTGTCGCGTGTGCACGTCCGCGCCGCCGAGCTCCTCGGCGCTGACGTCCTGTCCCGTTGCCGCCTTCACCAGCGGCGGGCCGCCGATGAAGATCGTGCCGGTGCCGCGGACGATGATCGTCTCGTCCGACATCGCCGGCACGTAGGCGCCGCCGGCCGTGCAGGAGCCCATCACGACCGCGATCTGCGGGATTCCCTTCGCGGACATTCGCGCCTGGTTGAAGAAGATCCGCCCGAAGTGGTCGCGGTCAGGGAAGACCTCGTCCTGCAGCGGGAGAAAGGCGCCGCCGGAGTCGACCAGGTACAGGCACGGCAGCCTGTTCTGCTCGGCGACCTCCTGTGCGCGCAGGTGCTTCTTCACCGTCAGCGGGAAGTACGAGCCGCCCTTGACCGTCGCGTCGTTCGCGACGATCACGCACTCACGGCCCTCGACGACACCGATTCCCGTGACGATGCCCGCCGCCGGGGCGCCGCGGTCGTAGAGCTCCCAGGCGGCGAGCGCGCTCAGCTCGAGGAAGGCGCCGCCAGGGTCGACAAGCCGGTCGATGCGCTCCCGGGCCGTGAGCTTGCCGCGCGAGCGATGCCGCTCGGTCGCCTTGTCGCCGCCGCCGCGTGCCACCTCCGCCGTCCGCTCGCGCAGCTCCGCGACGAGCCCTTCCATCCGCTCGCGCCTGCGCTCGAAGACCTCGTCCTTCTGAACGACTGATTCGAGGACGGCCATCTGGAGCAGCCTACAATCGCGCCGTGGCCGACGAGAGTCTCCTCAAGAGGTACGCCGACCTCGTCGTTCGCGTGGGCGCGAACGTCGGCGAGGGACAAGACGTTGCGATCTCCGGGTACGTCGAGCAGGCCCCGTTCGTCCGTGCGCTCGCTGCAGCCGCCTATGAGTCCGGCGCCCGTTACGTGACGGCGCAGTACGCCGACCAGTACGTCAAACGGGAGCTGATCGTCCACGGCTCGGACGACGTGCTCGAGTGGAGCCCGCCGTGGGAGCTCGAGCGGCTGGAGCACTTTGCCCGCGTCGGCGGCGCGACGATCTTCGTCGCCGGCGATCCCAATCCGGACGTGTTCGCCGACCTCGACGGCGCCAAGGTCGGCAGGACGAGACCCAAGGAGCTCAGCGAGCGGTCGCTCCACATCACCTTCGAGGAGAAGAGCATCAACTGGACGATTGCGGCGTATCCGCACGAGCGCTGGGCGAAGAAGGTCTTCGGCGAGCCGGACGTCGAGCGCCTCTGGCAGGAGGTTGCGCGGGCTGTTCGCCTCGACGAGCCCGATCCGGTCGGCGCGTGGCGCGTCCATGTGGAGCGCCTGCGTGCGCGGGCGAAGCTGATGAGCGAGCGGCGCTTTGACGCGCTGCGGTTCCGCGGCCCCGGCACCGACTTGACGATCGGGCTGACGCCGGCTTTCAGTTGGGGTGCCGGCACGCTCGAGACCGCGAGCGGACGGGTGCATGTTCCGAACATGCCGACCGAGGAGGTCTTCACCGCTCCCGATGCACGCCGCACGGAAGGCACGGTGCGCTCGACACGACCGCTCGCCACGTCCGGAGGGGTGATCGTCGAGGGTCTGCAGCTGCGGTTCGAGGACGGCCGCGTGGTCGATGCGAAGGCGGACAAGGGCGCGGAGGTGATCCAGTCGCAGCTGGAGAGCGACGAGGGTGCGCGCCGCCTCGGCGAGGTCGCCCTCGTCGACGGGACGTCACCGGTGGGACGGTCGGGCGTGACGTTCTTCGACACGCTCTTCGATGAGAACGCGACCTGTCACATCGCCTACGGCGGCGGCCTGACGTTCACACGCAACGCCGACGAGGAGATTCCCGACGGCGCCGCCAACGTGTCCAGCATCCACACCGACTTCATGATCGGCGGCCCCGAGGTCGAGGTCGACGGGGTCGAAGTCGGCGGCACAGCCGTCCCGATCCTCCGCAACGAGCAGTGGGTGCTCGCCTGACCGGTCACTAGGCTCCGTCTGGTGATCCTTGCCCACCTCGACCTCGACGCCTTCTTCGCCGCGGTCGAGGAGCTCGAGAACCCCGAGCTGCGGACGAAACCGCTCGTCGTCGGCGGCGACCCGCACGGCCGCGGCGTGGTCGCGACGGCGAACTACGAGGCGCGCAGGTTCGGCATCCACTCGGCCATGAGCTGCGCCGAAGCGCTGCGGCGCTGTTCGCACGCCGTGTTCATCCGCCCAAGGCACTCGGTCTACCGGGAGTACTCGCAACACGTCTGGGACACCGTGCGCGGCGTCGTCCCCACGGTCGAGAAGACGGGGATCGACGAGGGCTATCTGGACGTCGGCGAGGTGGCGGACGACTTCCTCGCGGCGCGCAAGGTCGCCGAGGCGGTGCAGACCGCCGTCCGCGCGGCGACCAGCCTGAGCTGCTCCCTTGGTGTTTCGACGTCGAAGGTGGTGGCAAAGATCGCGAGCGACCACCGCAAGCCGGCGGGCCTGACGGTGGTGCCGTCCGGCAGCGAGGCGCGTTTCCTCGCGCCGTTCGACGTGCGGCGCCTGCCGGGCGTCGGGCCGAAGGCAGAGCAGCGGCTCGTCGCGGCCGGCGTCGAGACGATCGGGGCGTTGGCGGGCCTCGGAGACAGCGACCTCAAGCGCTTGCTGCCCGGCAGCGTCGGCCGAGTCCTCCGCGACCGCGCGCGCGGGATCGACCCGCGCGGGCTCGAGCTCCAGACGGAGCGGATCTCGATCAGCGTCGAGAACACCTTCGAGCGGGATCTGACCGACCGCGCCCAGCTCCACGCGGAGCTGCGTCGAATGGCGGAGCAGGTCGCCGGCCATCTGCAGAAGACGGGACGCACGGCGCGTACCGTCTCGACGAAGGTCCGCTACACGGACTTCTCCATTCGCAGCCGCTCGACGTCGTTGCGTGTTGGGATCGACGACGCCGAGCAGATCGGCGAGCTCGCGTGCGGACTGCTCGACCGCGCGCTGGCCGACCGCCCGGGCGCGCTGCGGCTCGTGGGCGTGGGCGTGTCGGGTCTGGCCGGTCACCGCCAGCTCGCCCTCGTCTGATCGCGCTTTCTCGAGGAGGTCAAGGAGTTCGTCCGGCGTCGCCAGGAGGCCGGGCTCGGGCGCGAGCGCTAGTCCACGCCTCCGCGGCGAGTAGCGGCGTCAGCGCGGCGCTTCCGAGCACGACGCTCGCGATGACTCGCTCCTTCGTGGAGCCGAGATACGAGCTGTACTCGAAGTGGGAGATGACGTAGATCCAGCTCAGCCCGAGCCAGGAGAGCGCCGCCCAAACAGCGCCGTAGAGGGGGAGCGCGCGAACACCGGCCGCCGCGGCGAGCAGGAGGAGCGCGAGAAACAGCGGCAGCAACAGCCCCCAGCTGAACGGATCGGTCATCTCTCCGCCGAGGGTCTGAAACGCGATTCGCGCGACGCCGAGCCGTCCCGAGATGTGATCCCAGTCGAAGGTGTCGCCGAGGCTGTAGTTGATGTCGTGCAGGTCGTGGACTCGGACGTACACCTTCCACGGCAGCAGGAGGGCGACGTCTGCTGCGGCGGCGATCAGGAGCGCGCGCCACCGTCTGAAGGCGGCGACTGCCAGCCCGATGAACGCCGCCGCGACGAACAGCGATCCTTCGTTCTTGGTCAGCAGCGCGCCGCCGAAGCAGAACGTCGCGACGGCGAGCGACCAGCGCTCGTTCGTGACGAGCCAGCGCCCTGCGGCCGCGCAGCCGACGGCGAACACGAGCGCGAGCGGCAAGTCCGCATAGGCGGTGAGCAGCTGGTCGAAGACCGCAGGGGCGAGTGCGATCGCGGCGAGCGTGAGCCAGAGCAGGAGCGGGGGCACGCGTTCGCGCAGGACGGCGCCGAGCGCGGCGAGCGCCGCGACGAGAAGCAGGAGGAACTGCAGATGGAGCAGCCGCGTGTCGAACGCGCCCATCGCGCGAAAGTCGATCGCCTCGAGCGAGGGCAGTAGCAGGGGGTAGTCGAGGTTCGCGAACCGGTATTCCCGGCCCGCGAAGACCGCGGGGTCGGCCCAGCCGAACGCGTACAGCGCATGTCCTTTCAACGCCCAGATCGCCCAGGCGTCGTAGCGGTCGAGCGGGGCGACCGCGAACGCACGTGCACATTCGGCGAGCCACGCCGCGAGCGCGGCGACTGCGGCGAGGGAGAACCAACCCGGCCGGCGCCACACCGGCCGCTCGCTGCCGCGTAGGCGCATCCCACCGGCGGCAAGCGAGGCAACCGCGAGCACGGACAAGCCGATCCACCCGACGCTCACATGCACGAGCGCGAGTTGGGCGGCGACGATCCCGGCCAGCACGATCCCGCACAAGTACGCGAGCCCGGAGCGGGCAACCAGTTCGCGCCACGAGCGCGCGACGCCCAGCAGCGGCAGGGCCCCCAAGCCCGCCGCGAGCATGAGCGCGTTCGGGGCCAGCAGAGCGGCGATCCTCATCGGAAGCGGTAGCGGAACACGAGTGGCGCGTAGCGGACCTGGATCGCCGGCAGGAAGTAGAAGGCGCTGTATGCGCGCACGACCGCGCCGCGGGTTATGAACGGGCCTTTCGCACCTGGAGGAACGTCGACCGCATAGCGCTCGCGGGGTCGCAGGCGTGCCAGGAACGCGTCGAACGGCGCGGGGTCGAGGCGGAGGCGGTCGCCGGCGGCGTGACGGCGTTCGGAGGAGCTCAGCTTCGAGCCATGCGTGATTGCGTCCTCGACGTGGGGGAGGACCTCGACCGCGCCCAGCACTGTGCACGCGGCGAATCCTGCGAGGACGAGGACGGCCGCCGCGATCCCGGCGCTGCGTGCGATGGTCAGCCGGAGAGGCGGACGCTCAGGAGGACTCGGATCGCCTTGAACCCGTCTCTCCACGTGATCTTCTTCCCCTCGGCGTAGGTGCGGCCGTAGTACGCGATCGGCAGCTCGTAGACGCGCAGCTTGCGCTTGCAGACCTTGGCGGTGATCTCCGGCTCGATCCCGAAGTCGTCCTGGCGGAGATCGAGCGAGCGGAGAACCTCCATCCGGAGGGCCTTGTAGCCCGTCTCCATGTCGGAGAGCGTCGTGTTGTAGAGGACGTTCGTGAGCAGCGACAGAAAGCGGTTTCCGAGCAGGTGCCAGAAGAGGTACGCGCGCTGCGGGCGGCCGCCGGACAGCCGCGAGCCGAAGACGACGTCTGCGACGCCGCGCTCGATCGGCTCGATCAGCGCCGGCACGTCGGCGGGGTCGTACTCGAGGTCGGCGTCCTGGATCACCGCGATCTCGCCGTCCGCGTGCGGGATCGCCGCACGAACCGCAGCACCTTTGCCGCGGTTGTCCTGACGCACGAGCAGGACACCGTCGCGGCCCTCGCGCCAGCGCTCGACCAAATCGCCCGTCCCGTCGGCGGAGCCGTCGTCCACGACGACGATCTGCTTGTCGAGCTCGAGCGCCCAGACCGCGTCGAGGACGGCGCCGATCGTCGCCGCTTCGTTGAAGGCCGGCACGAGGAAGGACACCCGCATGGCGGCGCAGCCTAACCTGCAGGCCGTGCGTTTCGACCTCGAGGTCGCGATCGAGCGCCCTGTTGCGGCGGTCTTCGCCTATGTCGCGGACGTGCGCAACCTGCCCGAGTGGCAGGAGAGCGCAGTCGCTGCGGAGTGGATCGAACCGGGGCGGCGCTTTCGCGAACGCCGCTCCTTGCTCGGGCGGACGGCCGGGATGGAGGTCGAGGTCACGGCGTTCGAGCCGGAGCGGCGGTTCGACGTCAGGGCGGTGACCGGGCCGGTGCGGTTCGAGATCCGGCACGCGTTCGCCGAGGCCGACGGCGGCACGCTCGTGCGCGTCAGTGCGGAGGCGAAGACCGGAGGCGCGCTGCGCTTCGCTGCGGCGATGGCGAAGAGCCAGGTCGAGCGCCAGTTCCGCTCCGACCTCGAACGACTGAAGCGCGTCTTGGAAAAGTCAGGGTCTGACCCCGAGGGGTCAGACCCCAGTAGTTCGGAAAGGCAGGGGGTCTGACCCGACGGGTCAGACCCCAGTAGTTGAGAAAAGCAGGGGTCTGACCCGACGGATCAGACCCCAGCAGTTCGAAGTTGGAACGGCGAGACGGGGAAAGCCCCTCTGACCGACCTCCCCGCCTCGCCGACGACTAGACGCCGGGCCGGCGGTCAGTCTTGCGGTGCGCCGGGGACCTTGGAGCAGTCGGTGTCGCGCCTGCGCACCTCGGCGATCGCCGCCTTGTATGTGTCATAGGAAGGCTTGCGGGTTCCGTCGCGCCAGAGCAGGCCGGCCTGCCAGCCAAGGAGGCGGTCCTCGTCGAGCAGTCCGAAGTTGAAGAAGCCTGAAACGGCCGGCTGGCAGTAGGCGAGCAGGATCGCGTCCGTAGCTGCGTCGCCTGGTCGAGCGAGCTGTTCGAAACCGCCGGCAGCGCGTAGCGGTCGTTTTCGCGACCGCGGTAGTAGCGGAGCTTGTCGCGCGGCGGCACGGTCTGGAAGCCGTCCTCGACGTACCAGATGGTGACGCCCCGGTCACCGGGCACGGCCTGCCCGGTGCCGTCGAAGGCGGTGTGCAGGACGTTCATCAGCGTCTCGTAGTCGCCCTCGGCGATCAGATCCGAGCCCGTGTGCAGCACCGACGGAGGCTCGGCGGAGTTCTCCGGGTACGGGTTGTGGCCGAACGTGTCGAACAGGGGTCGGCTACGGCCGAGCGAGCGATATGCGTCGCCGAGCCCGAAGACGAATCCGGCGGGATCGTGGCGCGATGCGGTGGAGCTGATCACGTTGATCGGGAACGGCCGGCCGTGCAGGACGTCGTAGCAACGGGCGAGCAGCTTGGTGTACGCCTCGGGGCCGGCCGACAGCGGCCAGTAGGCGGGCGAGTCCGCCTCGTTCCATTGACCGCTGCGGACCGCATCCGTCGCGGCGCAGCGGTCATCTCGTTAACGCGCTATAGCTGGAACGTGCCGGTGAATGTTTCTGTAAAGCCGTCTCCCGACGGGAAGACACAGAAGTCGCCGTGGCCGCTCAGCGTGGCGTAGTCGCCCGTCCCTCCGACGACGCTGAATGGACCTGCCTCCTCGCAGGAGGCCGGGGTCGCCGGGCTGAACTGCGGATGGAAGAGGATTGTGAACGTGCCGCTGCCGTCGTCGCAGGTGAGCGTCTTTAGCACCGAGAAGGAGTGGTAGAAGGGGCCCTCACGAAAGGCGCCGCCGCCGCCAAGTTGCTCGTCGACGAACGTGCCAGACGGACACAGCGGCTCGGTCGCCGTGAACGTGCCGAATGGCTCCCCTCCCTCCGGGAACGTAATGTTCGTCGTGATCGTCGGCTCTTGAGCGTACGCAGCTGGCACCAGCGCCAGTGCGAAGGTGGCCAGCGTCGCTAGAACAAATCCGCCTCGTCGCATTAGAAAAACCTCCCCGGTAAGCACGCAGTGCTTTAAACGTCTCATTTGTCACGAATGAAGTCAAGCCAAGTCGAGGATCGAACTCGAGTTGGCCAGCTCATTCCGAACCCGCTTCCAGTCGTCCGGGATCCCGTGGGAGCGCGACGTTCGGCCTTGGCGACACAACGGCGAGCGCGACCTCCGTGAGCGGCGGCAACCGTTCATCCATGAACCGCTGGAGCCAACGTAACGCCGCTCGCTCGTAGCGGGCCGGGTCGACATTCGCCAGCAGCTCGCAGAGCAAGAGCGCGTCCGCGAGTGAAACTGCGGCCATCTCCCGCGCGGCCATCTCCGCGGCCTGAACGTTTCGGCGATGGATCGCCCGCGTGAATCGGCCGTGTCCGCTCCCTTGCGACGTCATAGCTGGCCGCTGGGGCGACGGCGTATGCAGCGTAACTGCCGAGGCGCGACATATCAGGTCACAAGGCCGAGGGCTGCCCGTGAGCGACCGTACAAGCACGAACGCAACCGCACCGAACGCCGCAAACACACCTCCAGTGCCGCCCGCTCCTGTGCTTGACCCGAATGTCTGCGAGTACTAGCGTCGGGAAGCACTGCGGCGGCGAGGGACGGGCTGGATGAGGAATTTACTGCGGTCGGTTGTAGGCGCATGTTGCTCGTTGCGACTTTGGCTGGCTCGCGGGTATTTGATTTGGGCCGCGCTCTACTGACGAGCTGTGCCGTCGCCTAAAAGAAGGGAGGTCTTTCGAATCGCTTGGTCTAATTCGATGACGCGCAACTGCTTCCACTGCGAAGGGAAATGAAAAGGGGAGGATTTGAATGCGCAACCTGACGATCTGCATCGTTGGACTCATAGCTGCGCTGTTCATGCTCGCACCGACCGCGGGAGCGGACCCGCCAACGAGAGAATTCGTCCCGGCCGGGGACTTCACGATCAGCGGCAGTTGCTCGTTCGACGTGAGCGCCCACGTGGTGGCAAACAACGAGTATGGAATTACATTCGCCAACGGCGCGACGCTCGTGACCGGCGCGTTCAAGGTCACGCTGACGAATGCGACCGATCCGACGAAGTCGATCACGCTGAACATCCCCGGGCCCGGTCTCTACACCGCACCTGATGGCGGGCTCAGACTCGATGCGAGAGGGCCGTGGGTGATCTTCTATCCCGGCGTGTTGCTGTACGCGGCCGGGAACATGACCCTGGCCGTATCGGCGTCCGGTGAATTCTCGTTCACCCAACAGGGCGGCACCAGCACAGACCTTTGCGCGGTGCTTGCCTAGGGATCGCAAGGGGCGAGGCGGACGCGTACGTCAACGTGTCCGCCTCCATTCAAGCCGAGCCATTGTGGCAGCGTCCCGGAGCGCGCGAGCATAGGTTGAGGGAGCGGCGCCCAGTGATCGCCGTCGTACCGAGGTCGTGCCGCCTCACGAGCCGCGCTGCCTGGATTCAGAACCGGCAGGGCGATCATGAATGCGCCGATTCCATCGAACGCGAGACCAATCAGAAATAACCACGACATATTTAGGTTCGGGCGTCTCTAGTTGCACGCCGCGGGACCGCGAGGTGTCCTGCTGCCTGAGGTCCAGTCGAGGTCCAGTCGCGCACTGGCGCACGCGGTCTGTAGCGGTTGCGAGCGGTAAACGACTCGTGGCGCCGAGGATGGGTTTATGGGTCAACCATGCGGCATTCGCTGGAAATGCGCAGCAGGGGCGGAGGGACTCGAACCCCCGACCTACGGTTTTGGAGACCGCCGCTCTACCAACTGAGCTACGCCCCTGTATTTGCGCGAGGATTGTAGCCGTGGCCTTTTCGAGCTCCCGCGGCGCGTGAGGCAGCGCCGCGCCCTCGGCGCGCTGTTCGCGCTCCTCTCGATCGGCTTCGCCGGGATCGCTTTCGCCGCCGCATATGGAGCCAGGCGCGAGATGGCCGGTTGGGCGATCGTGCTCGCCGCGGGCGCACTCGCCGTCTGGCTCGGCTCGATGGCGTTCCGGGCGCTGAGGTAAGCCGAAACACCGCGTATCCTCTGCCCGTGGCCGAGGCCGAGGACACTCAGACTCTCTGGCGCGCCTATAGCGCCAACAAGGGCGACAAGGCGATCCGAGACCGGCTGATCCTCACCTACGCGCCACTCGTGAAGTACGTCGCCGGCCGCCTGGGCTCGGGACTGCCGGCGCACGTGGACGAGGGCGACCTCGTCTCGTATGGACTGCTCGGCCTGATCGGCGCGATCGAACGCTACGACCCCGAGCGCGACGTCAAGTTCGAGACCTACGCGATCGCCCGCATCAAGGGCTCGATCATCGACGAGCTTCGAGCGATGGACTGGGTGCCGCGCTCCGTGCGCGCCCGCGCGCGCGACATCGAACGCGCGATCGCCGAGCTCGAGCGGAAGCTGCACCGCGCGCCGACCGACGAGGAGATTGCCGAGAAGCTGGGCATCTCACAGGACGAGCTTGAGGAGTCCCTGACCGACATCTCCCGCTCCTCGATCGCGGCGCTCGACGAGCTCTGGACCGTGAGCAGCGGCGGCGGCGACCAGGTCGCCCTGATCGACACGATCGAGGACACCGAGGCGCCCGACCCGCAGGGGTCGCTCTCCCAGACCGAGATGAAGGAGGCGATCGGCGAGGCGATCGCCCGGCTCCCGGAGCGCGAGAAGCTGGTCGTCACCCTCTACTACTACGAGGAGCTGACGCTCCGGGAGATCGGCGAGGTGCTCGGCGTCACCGAGTCGCGCGTCTCCCAGCTGCACACGAAGGCGATCCTGCGCCTGAAGGCCCGGCTCTCGGGCTCGACCACCAGGGCCTCCCTAGAGAGCTGAGCGATACCATGGCGCGCGCAAACCGCGTCGTCGGGAGGGGCTAGGGAGCATGGCAGTGGAGCCTGGGAAGATCCGCAACGTCGCCGTCGTCGGGCATCGCGGGACGGGAAAGACGTCGCTCGTCGAGGCGTTGCTGTTCCAGGCGGGAGCGACCAACCGGCTCGGGACGGTCGAGTCCGGCTCGACCATCAGCGACTGGGACGACGACGAGCAGCGCCGGCAGATGTCCCTCTCCGCGTCGATCTGCCACCTCGAGTGGCAGGAGCGCAAGATCAACCTGATCGACACGCCGGGCGACGCCGGCTTCCAGGGTGACGCGATCGCGGCGCTGCGGGTCGTCGAAGGAGCGCTCTTCGTCGTCAGCGCCGTCATGGGCGTCGAAGTGCAGACGTCGCGTCACTGGGCGCGCGCGGATGAGGCCGATCTCTCTCGCGTCGTCTTCGTGAACATGCTCGACCGCGAGCGCGCGGACTTCTTCCGTGTGCTCGACGCGATGCGCGAGCAGCTGTCCGACAAGTGCGTCGCGGTTCACATCCCGATCGGCGCCGAGCACGAGCTGACCGGGATCGTCGACCTGCTGCACATGCAGGCGTACATGGATCAAGGCGGCCAGCGCGAGAGCGGGCCGGTCGACATTCCCGCGGAGATGCAGGCGCAGGTCGACGAGTACCGCGAGAAGCTTCTCGACGCCGTCGTCGAGACGGACGAAGGACTGATGGAGCGCTACCTCGACGGCCAGGAGCTCGGTGCGGACGAGGTTGCGAAGGCGCTCAAGGACGCGGTCACGCGCGGCGAGGTCTTCCCGGTCGCGTGCGGCGTCGCGTCGAAGAACCTCGGGACGACGGCGCTGCTCGATCTGCTCGTTGAGGGCGTCCCTTCACCGGCCCGCAAGGGCGCGCCGATCAGCATCGACGGCGGCGGCACCGCCGCCTTCGTCTTCAAGACGATCGCCGACCCGTTCGCCGGTCGCATCAACGTCTTCCGCGTGCTCAACGGGACGCTCAAGGGTGACGCGAACGTCGTCAACGCGCGCGCCCACTCGAAGGAGCGGATCGGCCAGATCCTGGAGGTGCAGGGCAAGGAGCACGCGCAGGTGCCGGAGCTGGGCGAGGGCGACATCGGCGCCATCGCGAAGCTGAAGGAGACGCAGACCGGCGACGTGCTGCTTGACGCCGAGCGCCCGGTCGAGGTGCCGGAGATCGGCTTTCCGGAGCCGGTGATGAGCTTCGCGGTCACGCCGAAGTCGAAAGGCGACGAGGAGAAGATGGCGGCCGGTCTCCGCCGCCTCAGCGAGGAGGACCCAACGGTCCAGTTGCGGCGCGACCCGCAGACCGGCGAGCAGCTGCTCACCGGCCTCTCGCAGATGCACGTCGAGGTCGCCGTCGACCGCCTCAAGAGCCGTTTCAACGTCGAGGTCGAGCTGCACCAGCCGCGCGTCCCGTACCTGGAGACGATCCGCAAGGAGGCGCGCGCGCGGGGCCGGTACAAGAAACAGACGGGCGGGCGCGGCCAGTTCGGCGACTGCGTGATCGTGCTCGAGCCACTCGACGGTCACCAGGGCTACGAGTTCGTCGACAAGATCGTCGGCGGCGTGATCCCGCAGAGCTTCCGTCCGGCGGTCGACAAGGGCATCCAGGAGGCGATGCACCACGGTGAGCTCGCGGGCGCACCCGTGCAAGGCGTGCGCGTCAGGCTTGTGGACGGCTCGCACCACTCGGTCGACTCGTCGGAGATGGCGTTCAAGATCGCCGGCTCGATGGCGTTCAAGTCGGCCTACGAGCAGGCCGACCCCGTCTTGCTCGAGCCGATCATGGAGGTCGAGGTGACGACGCCGGACGAGGCCGTCGGCGCCGTCAACGGCGACCTCAACTCCCGGCGCGGACGCCTGCAGGGAATGGAGCCGGGCGGCGGCATGACGACCATCAAGGCCGAGGTGCCGATGGCGGAGATCCTCACGTACTCGCAGGCACTGACGTCGATGACCGGCGGTCGCGGCGACTACCACATGCACTTCCTCCGCTACGAGGAGGTCCCGTCGCACATCGCGCAGAAGGTGATCGACGAGGCGAAGAAGGAGAAGGAGGAGGTCAAGGCGTGACCGACGAGAAGCCGCCGCCGATCGAGCCCGAGCTCGTCGCGGAGTTCGTGCTGAAGGCGCACGGCGACCTCGGCGTCGTCAAGCAGCTGCTCGAGCAGGAGCCCGCGATCGTTAACGCGGCGTGGGACTGGGGCGGTGGGGACTGGGAGACCGGTCTCGGCGCGGCGTCGCACGTCGGCCGCCGCGACATCGCGGAGTACCTGCTGGAGCACGGCGCGCGCCTGGACATCTTCGCCGCCGCGATGCTCGGTGAGACCGAGATCGTGCGCGCGATGCTCGAGGCTCAGCCCGAGTTGCGCGAGGCGCGCGGCCCGCACGGCATCCCGCTCACCGCGCACGCCGAAGCGGGCGGTGAGCAGGCCCGCGAAGTGTTGGACCTGCTGCAGGCCGTAGGAGTCTGACCCCAAGGGGTCTGGCCCTCAGGGCCAGACCCCAGCAGTTGTTTTTCAGATGCTCTGAGGTTCGGGCTCGCCGCCCGGTTGCTCGCCGGCGCGGAGCCGCGTGATCAGATCTGAGACGTCCGCGAGCTCCTGCTCGAGGTCGCGCTGGTAGTTCTCCAGCCGTTCGAGGACGTTCTCCCGGTCGTACCACCGGCGGCCGAGGCCGCGGTGATGTCGTCTGCGTCCGTGGTGCATGGTCACCTCCCTTCGAAGCGATCGAGAAACGTGTCGATGCGCGCGCGTGAGCGGCGCAAGGCTGCGGCCCACTCGTCCAGCAGGCGCGTGCCGGCCGGGGTGAGCTCGTACGTGCGCTTGGCGGGCCCGGGCTCGCCGGCTTCCCAACGCGACGTCACCAACCCGTCCTCTTCGAGTGCGCGGAGAACTCGGTAGAGGTTGCCCATGTCGACGCGTGCCTCACCGGTGAGCCCGGGCAGGGCGTCGAGGAGCTCGTAGCCGTGGGCCGGTCGCTCGCGCAGGAGCAGAAGCAGCGCGGGCTCGCTGAAGCGCTCGACGCGCGCGCGCACTCCCCAGTGACCCGGTCGGACCATCCGGCGGCAGCGCGCCCGGCGACCGCTCAGCGGGCACCTACATGTAAAACACACATGAGAATGACCCTAGCACGTGCGAGTCGGGCAACGTGGGCTAGGGTCCGTGCATGCGTCAGCTTGCGCGACAGCCGGTGAAGCACATCTGCGCGGTCTGCGAACGCACGCTCCTGACCGGTGAGCGGGCGCTGCGGTTCTCTCCGAACGGCGAGGACTTCGTCGACGTCTGCCCGCTCTGCCAGGAGATCGCAATCGAGCACGGGTGGGTCAAGGAGGGGAGCCCGACGACGCCGACCGTCCCGAACCAGCGCCGCCGGCGCCGGCGTGGACTGGCTTCGCTGTTCGATCCGCGGCGGCAACCACCCGACGATCCGGTCGTGGCGGAGCCGATTCTCCGTCGTCTCTCCGTTCGCGAGCAGCAGATGGTCGAGGCCGCGGACATCTTCAACGCGAGCGACTACCGGCGGACCGTCGGCGGGATTGCGAAGAGCCTGGGGGAGCCGCGGGCGAGCATCGTCCCCCTTTCCGGCGTCAGCGGCGAGCTCGTCGTCACCGTCGCCTGGGACATCTCCTGGTACCAGTACCGGGTCACTCCGGACTCTGCGCAGCCCGTGCGCCTCGCCGAGCGCGGGCACGAGCTGGGTGAACTGGACGCGACGTATCAGCGTTGGAATGCGCGCATCGAGGACGACGGCCGGCTTGTCCCCGAAATCGAACGTATCTAGGCGCCGACTCGGCGGCGCTGCTAAGAGGCTGCACGGGTTTGCTCGTGCGGCCGTCTAATCCAACACACTGGGTTGAGCGTCCACCTGAAGAGCGACGCCCATGGCCTAGCGGTCCCGCGCATCGCTCTTACAATCAGAAGGTGATCTATTGCGTGATCCCGCCGGAGCTCGCCGAGGAGCTGTACGACAAGATGGTCGAGTACTACAAGGACAACCCGAACGTCACGGTGATCATCGATCGGCGCAAGGGCCCGGACCGGCGGAACCGCAAGGGCGGAGGCGGGGACGGAGCCCGGGAGCAGCGCACGATCCGCGACCGGCGCCGCCCTCGGGTGACCGGCACCTTCCCCGAGACGGACGCGCCGGCTGACTAGACTCGCCTCTGTGGCGCTGACGGGCACGAAGACCTTCCAGAACTACATCGGCGGCGAGTGGGTCGACTCGGCCTCAGGCAAGACGTTCGAGAGCGCCAGCCCGGCGACGGGCGACGCAATCGGCGTTTTCCCGCGCTCGAACGCAGAGGACGTCGATCGTGCCGTCGACGCGGCGAAGGCCGCGTTCGAGGAGTGGCGGCTGGTGCCGGCACCGAAGCGCGGCGAGATCCTCTACCGCTTCGCGAACCTCCTCATCGAGGAGAAGGACGACCTCACCGACCTGATGACCCACGAGATGGGGAAGGTCAGGGCCGAGGCGGGCGGCGATGTGCAAGAGGCGATCGACATGAGCCTCTACATGGCGGGCGAGGGGCGGCGCCTGTTCGGCCAGACGACTCCGTCGGAGCTGCGCGACAAGTTCAACATGAGCGTGCGGCAGCCGATCGGCGTGGTCGGAGCGATCACGCCGTGGAACTTCCCGATTGCCATCCCTTCGTGGAAGATCGCGCCCGCACTCGTCTGCGGCAACACCGTCGTCTTCAAGCCGGCGACGGACACGCCGGCACTTGGCGAGCGCTTCGTCGAGCTGTTCGCGGAGGCAGGGCTGCCCGCAGGTGTGCTCAATATCGTGCACGGCGGAGGCGGGGCCGTCGGGGATCGTCTGGTCAAGCATCCCGATGTGCGCGTGATCACGCTGACCGGCTCGCGCGAGACCGGTGTCGAGGTGATGCGCAACGCGGCGGACGGGTTGAAGCACGTCCATCTCGAGCTCGGCGGCAAGAACGCGATCATCGTGCTGGACGACGCGGACCTCGAGCTGGCGGTGGACGGGATCGTCTGGTCGGCCTTCGGCACCTCCGGGCAGCGGTGCACGGCCGCGTCGCGCGTGATCGTGCAGGAGGGCGCGTACGACGCGTTGCAGTCGAAGCTCGTCACCGCCGCGGAAGCGCTGAGCCTCGGCGCCGGCTGGGAGGACGACACGGACGTCGGCCCGGTGATCAACCGCAACGCGCTCGAGAAGATCCACTCCTACACCCAGGTCGGCAAGGACGAGGGGGCGCGCCTGCTGACCGGCGGCGAGATCGCGTCGGAGGGCGATCTGGCGAAGGGGTTCTTCTACCGCCCGACGATCTTCGGCGACGTCGACGCAGGAATGCGAATCGCGCAGGAGGAGATCTTCGGGCCAACGACGGCGCTGATCCGCGTGCGCGACGTCG
>JBKPGW010000020.1:0-9264 GCA_046729555.1 Actinomycetota bacterium
CAGGTTTTGGGGACAGCTGGCCGCCGCGCTCGATGACGTTTCCTCTCCTGGCCCGTCTCTCTCGCGCGCGTGTACAGAAAGAGCTTTCGCTTCGCGGAAAGAGCTTTTCGCTTCGCGCCCTGGACCTGGCGCGCAGAAGCCATGGCGCTCACCTCCATCCGGTTTGCTCTCTGGATCGCTCCCCGCCCTGACGGGGTTATTCGGTGGGCTAGCTGCGCTCGTACGTGCCGACGAGCTCGGCCGTCGTCAGCACACGCCCCTCGATCGCCTGTTCCAGCTCGGCTTTCGTGACACCGGCGCGGAGCTCGGGGTCTGCATCGAGCGCGTACAGGCGGAAGACGTAGCGGTGGCGGCCGTGGCCCGGAGGCGGGCAGGGACCGCGGTAGCCGGTCGTGCCGAAGTCGTTCTGCCCCTCGCTCGGCGCCGGCTCGCCCTCGCCCAGCCCCTCGGCCGCTGGGTCGAGCCCCCAGGCGATCCAGTGCGTGAAGACACCACTCGGGGCGTCCGGGTCGTCGACCACGAGCGCCAGCGACCGTGTCCCCTCGGGGATGTGTGTCCAGCGAAGCGGCGGCGAGACGTCCTCGCCCTCGCAGGTGTGGCGGCTGGGGATGGCTTGGGCGTTGTCAAACGCGCCGGTCTCGAGAGCGAACGCGCCCATCAGCAGGTCAAGTGAAGTGCGGCCGCCGTGCGGTGCGGGTCGAGCTCGCCGTAGCGACGCACGGCCTCGTCCGTCGGCAGCGCCTCGACCTCGACGCCTCGCTGCCGCAACCGCTCGAGCGTCTCCGGGTCGGGACGCATCTGCCCGTACGCGCCGGTGCCTACGACCAGCCGCTCGGGCAGCTCGTCGATCACGTCCTCCAAGTCGGCGAGGACGAGTCGGTGCCCATCTGCCCGCCACCAGTTGGTGAGTACGCGCTCCGGGAGCACGATCACGTCACGGGTCTGCTCCTCCCCGTCGACGACGAGATGACCGAAGTGGTAGCCCTCCATCCGCGGCATCGACTCACCTCCGATCATCGCCTGGTTCTCCCGATCCCTTGCCCCCGGTTACACGAGGAGAAACCCTGGACATGAGCTACGGCTGACTGTCCCCGAGGGCGTGGAGCAGCACCTCCCGCAAGAGTGGGAGGTTCGAGCCGAGCCCGGCGGTGGCCAGCAACTCAGCCAGCTCGCGAGCCTCAACCCGGCTAGAGCGAACACGAACCTGACGTCGCCGTCAGGCGTTCGGCGATCAGCGTGGTGGGGCGATCAGGGACGAGCCGCTTCGAGGATCTCTTTCAGCGTGGCGAGGTTGTCATTCACGCCCTTCTTGACCAGACGCCGCGCGAGCTGGGCCAGGAAGGCGGCGGCCCCCGGGAGCTCGACCTCCGCGGCCAGTTTGATGACTGTCTCGCCGTTCTCCGTGGAGAACTGGTAGCGGTAGTGGAACGGCGTCGGGCCGGCGGTCGTGCGGACCGCGAACTTTCGCGGCGGCTCGCTCACCACGATCTCGAGCTCGTTGACGGCGCGACCGGTGGGAAGGGCCCGCTCCATCGAGTAGGTCGAGGCGACGGCGTTCTGGCCGGCAGAAGTCTTACGCACGGCTTCGACCGCGGAGTTCCAGCGCGGAAGGTTGAGCGGATCGGAGACGTAGGCGAAGACATCCTCGATGCGTCGGTCGATGCGCACGTCGGTTTCGAAGGCGATCATGCGGCCACCGCGACCGCGGTCGCGTGCACGAGCTGCCGTTCGGCGAGCCGAGCCCCGGTCTCTGGATCGTGCGCGACCAAATAGACGGTCGGATGGGCCGCCGCGTGGGCGCGGATCCGTTCGTGGGTGAGTCGTTCCGCGTCGTCGTCGGAGCCGACGCCGTCGACCTTCCCGCGGAGCATCAGGTCCTGCGTGTAGGAGCTGTCGCCGGCGAGGAAGACGGTTTGCTCGCCCTCGTCGACGAGAACGCCGATCTGGCCGGGGGTGTGGCCGGGGACGGGCACGAGCGTGACGTCGCCCGCTTCGGTCAGCCGCAGGCTTTGCGGGAACGGCCCGAACGGCTCCGGCTCGAGCTCGAGCAGGGTTGGCCTGAACCAGGCCGGCCAGTGTGTGTTCGCGACGTAGCCGCGCAGGCGGCCGCCCAGGCCCGACGCGAACTCGAGCTCCGTCCGCGTGACGAGGCTGTCGTTGTTCGGGAAGTGGTGCAGGCCACCGGCGTGGTCGGTGTGCAGGTGGGTCATCACGAGCCAGCGGACATCGCCCGGCCCGATGCCGAGCCGCTGGAGCTGGGGGCCGATCTCCTGCTCGGGCTCGACCCATTCGCGAAAGGCGCGGACGCCGGGATGCCAGCTGGGGAAGTAGCCGGGCTGGGAGGCGCGCGCGCTCTCGCCGGTGTCGACGACGATCACGCCCTCCGGGTGCTCGATCGCGAAGGCGTAGATCGGCAGCGGCTCCGTCCACTCGCGGTCGCGAATCGTGTTCAGTAGGCGCCGCTTGCCGTGGCCGACGCCCTCGCGCCAAGCCCTCGTTACGGCGACTGTTCCCGTCTGGATTGCGTGGATCTTCATTGTGCTTTCTCCTTTCGTGCCTTTCGGGATTTCGCACGGGGTCGCTGGTCTGATGCGAAGCCGCGCAGGATCAGGTCGGCCACACCCTCGGCAAGCTGCTCGTCGAGCGGGCCACCGGTGACGAGCAGCCGATAGAAGAGCGGCCCGCCGAGCACATCGAGCGCCAGCTCGAGGTCGAGATCGGGACGCAGGTCGCCGCGCTCGACGCCGCGCCGAAGCACCTCGCTCAACGCGCCGCGCCGGCCGGACAGGAATCCGTCCCGGACCGCGCGTGCCAAGTCCGGATTCTGGGCCATGGCCCCGATCAGGTTCGGTATCAGCCGCCCGGCGGCCGAGCCGCGGTCGAGCGCGACCGCTTCCCGCATCAGGACGAGCAAATCCTCACGGGTCGAGCCCGTATCCGGGACGGCGATCTCCTCGTCCACGAGCGCGGCGACCGCCGCCGTGACCAGCTCGTCCTTCGAACGGTAGCGACGGTAGATCGCGCCTTTGCCGACGCCGGCACGCGCGGCGACCTCGTCCGTCCGGAACCCGTGGACGCCGGCTTCGGCGATGAGCTCGCGCGTCGCCTCGAGAATCGCGCGATCGGCACGCGCATCGCGCGGCCTCCCCGGCGGACGTTCCGCTGCAGCGCCACCCTCCAAATCAGACCTCCCTTCTGGAACTGACGAGTACCGGATATGACTGTAGCACAATTCCGGTACGCGACAGTCTCATAAGCCTGGGACCCAGCGTTCAACTCTTCGAAGAGCGTGCACGGGCATCAATGGTGCAACCGATGTTGCATAACTCGTGCGATAATCTCTGGCGTGCCGCGAGCTCGGACCACGTGGGTGCTGCTCGCCTACCGGCTGCCACGGGAGCCGTCGACTCCGCGGAGCGCGTTGTGGCGGAAGCTGCGCCGGCTCGGGGCAGCGCAGGTGCTCGACGGCTTAGCCGCCTTGCCGCTGGATGCACGCAACCGCGAGCAACTCGAGTGGCTTGCCGATGAGGTCATCGAGGCGGGTGGCGAGGCGACGATCTGGATTGGAGAGCTCGGCTCTGCTCGTCAGGAGCGCGAGCTCGCAGCGCGGATGGCCGAGGCGGTTGCCGACGACTACGCGACCGTGATCGCGGAAGCAGCGGCCGCGGGTGCCGATGCAACCGGGCGGCGGCGACGAACCCTCGCCCGCTTGCGGCGCGAGCTGCGGCGGATCAGAGCCCGCGACTACTTCCCGCCGGCGGAGCGCGAAAGGGCAGAGCGAGCGGTCGAGGAGCTGGCGGCACTGGTGGAGGAGCCCGTCGCTTGAGGTGGGCAACCCGCCGCCACTGCCACGTCGACCGCGCGGCCTGCGCCTGGTTGATCCGGCGCTTCATCGATGCGGAGGCGGAGTTCATCTTCGTTGACGATCCCGACGAGGTGCCCGGCGATGCGACCGCATTCGACGTGCGCGGCGCGGAGCTCTCCCACCACGGCGGTGATTGCAGCTTCGAGACGTTCTTGCGCCGCTACGAGCTGGCCGATCCGGTGCTGTGGGAGCTCGCGAAGATCGTGCACGAGGCCGACCTCGCCGACGAGCGCTACGACGCCCCCGAGGCGCCCGGGCTCGACGTGCTGCTGCGCGGGCTGTCGATGGTGCGCGACGACGAGGAGCTGCTCGCCCTCTCGGGACCGCTCTTCGACGGCCTGTACGAGTACCGCAAGCGGGCGCTGCTGCTCGGGCGCGGGCCCGCCTGACCGTCTTCACCGAGCGAAGGGAGTAAGCAGATGAAATGGGTGACGAGAGAGCGTCCGAAGACCGACCGGATCGCCTGCCCGTGGCTGATCAAGAACTTCATCGACCCGAAGGCGGAGTTCCTCTACGTGCCTGCCGAGCAGGTGCTCGAGGTCGCCGACCGCGAAGGCGCGCACTCGTACGACGCCTCTGGCGGGGAGTACACGCACCGCGACGGGCTCTGTTCGTTCGAGGTGCTGCTCGTCGAGTACCAGCTCGGCGATCCGGCCCTGCACCTGTTGGCGCGGATCGTGCACGGCGCCGACGTCGCCGACGACCGCGATGCGACGCCGCAGTCGCGCGGCCTGCTCGCGGTCGCGGAAGGGTTCCACCTGCTCGACCTTGGCGACAACCGTCAGCTCGAGCTGTCACTGCCGGTCTACGACGCCCTCTACGCGTGGTGCAAGAACGAGGTCGGCGCCGAGACTGCATGAGCCTCGTCCGCACGGACTTCATCCGGATCCCGCCCGGCGCCAAGCCGGGCTTCGATCACGCCGACGTCTTCACCGACCGGCGACGAATGTACGTCGCACACACCGGCGCCGACCGGATCGAGGTGCTCGACTGCGAGACGCGCACATATCTGCGCACGCTCGCCCTGGAGCTGCCCGGCGTCGCCGGCGTGCTGATCGACCAGGAGCACGATCTGCTCTTCTCCAGCGACCGTGCGGCCGCACGCGTCAGCATCTTGCGCTGCTCCGATGAACGGTTGTCCGGACAGGTCGAGGTCGGACCGCACCCAAACGGCCTCGCCTACGACCGCAGCCGGCGACGGCTGTACAGCTTCAATCTCGGTGAGCCGCTGGGCGAGAACTGCACCGCCTCGGTCGTCGAGCTCGACTCGCTGCGCGTGATCGCGGAGTTGCCGCTGCCGGGGCGGCCGCGCTGGGCGGTCTACGACCCCGAGCGAGACAGCGTCTACGCGAACATCCAGCGGCCGGCGCAGATCATCGTGATCGACTGCGAGCGGGCGGCGATCACGCGGACGCTGGATGTTCCGAGCGAGGGGCCGCACGGGCTCTGGCTCGACGCGGGCCGGCTCTTCTGCGCCGCCGACGGCGGCGAGCTCGTCGTGCTCGACCGCGACAACGGCGAGGTGCACGCGAGCCGGCCGCTGCCCGGCGTCCCGGACGTCGTCTTGCACGACGCCGAGCTACGACGGCTGTACGTCGCGATCGGCGAGCCTGGCCTGGTGTGCAGCTTCGACAGCGAGCGGCTCGAGCAGCTGGAGACGGTCGAGACGGAACAGGGCGCGCACACGAGCGGCTGGGATCCGATCGACCGCTGCCTGTACGTCTTCTGCCCGGCAAGCGGCGGCGCCGCGCTGTACGAGGAACGCGGCTGAGCGCCGACGCGCGCCGCATCGTCGTCGCCCAGGCGGCGCGCGCGCTCGCCTACGGGCTCGGCTCGGTGCTGATCGGCGTGACGCTCGCCCGCCGCGGCCTCTCCGACGCGGCGGTGGGCGCCGTTCTCGCCGCTTTGCTGGCCGGCACCGCCGCCGTCTCCGTACTGATCGCTCGCTATGGCGACCGGATCGGGCGGCGCCGCTGCTACCTGCTCCTGTTCGTTGTCATGGCCGCCGCCGGCAGCGTCTTCGCGCTCACCAGCTCGCTGCCCGCTCTCATCGTCGCGGCCCTGACCGGAACGGTCTCGACCGACGTCGTCGAATCGGGGCCATTCACTTCACTCGAGCAGGCGATGCTCCCCCACGCGGGCGACGATTCCACCCGCCTGTTCGGGACCTACAACACGGTCGCGACACTCGCCGGCTCAGCCGGCGCCCTGCTCGCGCTCGTCGGCTCCTCGCCGAACTGGCTGCTCGCCTACCCGCTGGCCGCAGCGGTGGCGCTGGTCGCAGCAGCCAAACTCTCACCGGCCGTCGAACGCGGCGAGGAGCTCGAGGCGGAGCCCTCGCCGCCGCTCCATCGATCGCGTGGGATCGTCCTGCGCCTCTCGGCGCTGTTCGCGCTCGACAGCTTCGGCGGCGGCTTCGTCCCGCAGACGTTCATCGCCTACCTGTTCGTGCGCAAGTACGGTGCCTCGCCGCACACGCTCGCGATCGTCTTCTTCGCCATCGGGCTCCTGCAGGCGATCTCGTTCCAAGGCGCGGTCCGGCTCGCCGGCCGAATCGGCCTGCTACGAACGATGGTGCTCACCCACCTCCCCTCGAACCTACTGCTCGCCGCCGTCGCCTTTGCGCCCAACCTGACCAGCGCGATCGCGCTCCTGCTCGCCCGCTTCCTACTCTCGCAGGCCGATGTGCCGACCCGGCAGGCGTATGTCATGGCTGTGGTCGAGCCAAGCGAGCGCACCGCCGCCGCCGCCTACACCAACACCGCCCGCTACCTCACGCGGCCACTCGCGCCGCTCATAGCCGGTGCCGCCATCCGCGCCGCACTGGGCGCGCCCTTTGTGATCGCGGGCGCGCTCAAGAGCGTCTATGACGTCGGTCTATATGTCCTCTTCCGCGACGTCGAGGTCGAAGGCGAGCAAACGGCAGAGGCAGCGAAGGCCGGCTAGTGCTCGTGTAACTCGACCAGCTCGCCCGGCTCCATCCTCGTGACCGTCCGCCACGAGTCCCAGGTGATCTTCAGGATCACCAGCGTAATCAGCAGGCCGATGATCGGATCGCCGATCCGTGCGCCGAGCGCGACCACGATCGCGCTCGCGACCACACCCAGCGAGACGAACCCGTCGATGCGCGCATGGTCGCCGTCGGCGATCAACGCCGGACTCGACAACCGTCGGCCCGCCCGCAGCCGCACCTGCGCCGCGAGCTCATTGCCTAGGAAGCCGACTACGCCGGCGGCCGCGAGCACCCACAGGTGCGACAGCTCCTGGGGATGAATCAACCGCTCGATCGTCTCATACAGAGCCACGCACGCGGAGACGAGGATCGCCAGCACCACCGCCAAGCCCGCGAGCTTCTCCCCTCGGACACTGCGCAGAAAGAAGGCGATCCCCAACGGCACAGCCGTCAGCGCATCGCCGAAGTTGTGGATCAGGTCGGCCAGCAGCGCGACCGAACCCGAGAGCACGAAGATCACCACCTGCACAACCGCCGCCGCCCCCAGCACCACCAGGCTCAGCGAGACGGCTCTGACACCCGCGCGCGAGCGCACGATCGACCGATCGACGAGCCCGTGCGAGTGATCGTGCTCGCCGTGCTCATGCTGCTCGAGTTCATGCTGACGTTCACCCAGCCCGACCGGCTGTGATCGCTGAATCAGCCGCAAATGCCGGTGCGAACGAGAGTACGGATGCTGGTGGACACGACGTCCGTGACGATGGAGCGCCGATGCGGCCGACCCGCTCATGCCGAGATACCGTAGCCCGCGCTCGCGGCCCTCTCAGGGAGCGACGTTGAAGCTGAACATCATCCCGCTCTCATGGTGCTCCGCGATGTGGCAGTGAGCCATCCAGCGGCCCGGGTTCGTCACGTCGAGCAGGATGTCGACTGTCTCGCCGGTGCGGACGAGGACCGTGTCCTTCCAGACGAGGTTCGGTTCCACAACGTCGGCACGCGCAAGGATCACGAACCGGCCTGCCCCGTGGACGTGGAACGGGTGCGGCATCGGATGGTCTGAGTCCATCTCGTTCACGAGCCGCAGCTTCACCTGGTCCCCGACGTGGAACGTCCAATCGATCTGTGCGTTCTCGGCTCCCGTCTCTCGGTCGACGAGCTTCCATCGCATGTTTGCCGGCGTCGTCATCCGGTTGACCTCGACCATGTCGTCTTCCCACTCGATTCCCTGCGCCGTGTCGTGAACGTGCTCCGGCTCGCCGTCGTGGTGCTGGCCGTGTCGGTCGTGACCCTCGTGCTCATTGCCGTGGTGACTATGTCCGTGGTGGTGCTCGTGGCCGTGCCCGCCACCAGCTGCGACCAGCTTCGCCGGCAGGAGCTTCATGCCGCACTTCGGGCAGCGGTCAGGTTTTTCGCTCGTCACCTCCGGATGCATGGGGCATACGTACGTCGTCTCTGCGGCTTGAGCGAGCAGCTTCATCCCGCACTTCGGGCAGCTGCCCGGCTCGTCGCTCACGACCTCGGGGTGCATTGGGCAGGCGTAAACGACCGGGACGCCTTCAGGCACGCCCATGTCCATCTCGGCGACGAAGGAGAGCGTCTTGTCTGGCGCCGCCTTCAGAAACGGCTCGATGCGCTTCCGTAGCTCGGCCATGTCGGCGTTCGTCCGCAACCGTGCGAGCTCGTCGGCGTACGAGCGTTCCGGCTGCTCCTCGGCGACCGTGATCGAAGCGAGCCGGTAGGTGCGCTCCGGCGTTCGGTGCTCGAGCATGCGTTCGCCGGCCTCTCCGAAGAGGACGTCGACCACCACACGCTCGGACGGTGCAAGCAGCACTTCGTCGACGAGCTCCTCGTGCTCGTAGTGGCCTGCGTCGGCGCCGACCAGCTTCATCTGCGCGCCCGGCAGCGACACGTTGAAGACACGCGTGTTGGCCGTGTTGGTGAAGTAGAAGCGAACGACCTCCCCGCGCTTGGCCTGGAGCGCGAAGTCGGGCTCGCCTGAGACGAGCATCACGTTGCCGAAGCGGCCCATCGCGACGTGCGTCGTCTCAGCCTCGCGGAAGGCGGCGATCTGTCCATCCTCGATCAAGATGTCGTCGAGGGTCAGCAGCAGCTCGCGGTTCGCGGCTGCCCAGTAGTCGGGCTCGCTCGGGGTGACGAGGATGTTCCCGTAGAGACCCATCTCTTGGCCGTAGTCCTCGCGGATGTGCGGGTGGTACCAGTAGGCGCCCGGGTCGGGCACGTGCACCTGGTAGGTGAAGGTCTCGCCAACCGGGATCGGCGCCTGCGTGTCATGCGTGCCGTCGTAGCGGTTCTCGAGGCGAAGGCCGTGCCAATGCACGGTCGCATCGAGGTCGCCGTGGTTGGTCACGTGGACGGTGATCGTCGCGCCCTGCGGGACCTTCAACGTCGGGCCGGGGACGGAGCCGTTGTACGCGAGCAGCCGCAC
>JBKPGW010000021.1:0-2024 GCA_046729555.1 Actinomycetota bacterium
GACCTGAAGGGAAAGGCGCTCGGCGTCCCGGTGCACGAGCTGTTCGGTGGGCCGACGCGCGACGAGGTGGACGTCTACTGGTCGCATTGCGGCACCACGCGGGCGCGCGCGTGGGAGGTGACGAACACGCCGAAGCTCGCCTCGTACGACGACGTCAGCGCGCTCGGCCGGGAAGTCGTCGCGCGCGGCTTCAAGGCCTTCAAGACGAACATCGTGATTCCGGGCGACGACCCGCAGGTCTTGATGCCCGGCTTCCAGGGCGACGGGCTCGACCGCAACCCGTCATCCGAACTGGAGCACGCGCTAGCACGTCTGCTCGACGCGTTCCGAGCAGGTACCGACGGCAAAGCCGAGCCGATCGTCGACCTCAACTTCAATCTCACGGCTGAGGGCGTCCTGCGCGTCGCGCGTGAGCTCGACGGCCACGACCTGCTCTGGCTGGAGGTGGACGCCTTCGATCCGGTCTCGCTTGCCGCTGTGCGCAACGGGTCGGCGATCCCGATCTGCTCGGGCGAGAACCTCTACACGAACCGCGGCTTCCGTCCTTTCCTCGAAGCGGGAGCGATGGATGTTGCATCCGTGGACGTGATCTGGAACGGGTTCCACCAGGCGAAGAAGATCGCCGACCTCGCCGAGACGTTCGAGGTGAACTGCGCGCCGCACAACTACTACAGCCATCTCGCGACCTTCATTTCGGCTCAGTGGTGCGCCGCGATCCCGAACGTGCGCATGCTCGAGGTCGACGTCGACGACGTGCCGTGGCGCGAAGAGCTCACGACCGGCATCCCGGAGATCGAGAACGGCGTGCTGGCGATTCCGTCCGGACCGGGCTGGGGCGTCGACGTGAACGAGGACCTCCTGCGGGAGCATCCGTGGAGCTGACGCTGATCCCCCGTGAGGAGTTCGAGCGTGCACGACCGCTCGGAGATCTCGGCCTGCTCGCGGACATGTGCCGTGCGAACGCGCTCGTCGCCGTCAAACGCGCCGGCTCGGGACATCTCGGCTCCAGCTTCAGCGCCATGGACATCGTCGTCCACCTCCTCTATGCCGAGCTGAACACGGCCGAGCTCGGCTTCGACCATCCCGACCGGGACGTGTACTTCTCCTCGAAGGGACACGACGTGCCGGGGCTCTATGCCGTGCTGCATTCGCTCGGTGTCCTGCCGCCCGAACGGCTCCTGAAGCTGCGCCGCCTGGGTGGGCTCGACGGCCATCCCGACGTCGGCGTCCCCGGCATCGAGGCGAACTCGGGCTCGCTCGGCATGGGCATCTCGAAGGGTCGCGGGATCGCCTGGGCCAAGCGCTATCTCGGCCGCGGCGGCCGCGTCGTCGTCCTGACCGGGGACGGCGAGCTGCAGGAGGGACAGAACTTCGAAGGCCTCCAGGCCGCGGCGGCGCAGGGACTCGGAAGGCTCTGGGTGATCGTTGACCGCAACGAGCTGCAGTCGGACAAGCCGACGGACGAGATCCTGGCTCTGGGCGACCTCGAAGCGAAGCTGGGGGCATTCGGTTGGCACGTCGCGACCTGCGACGGCCACGATCACGCCCAGCTCTCGCGCGTCTTCGCGGAGCTGCGCTCTGCGGCAGAGGTCCCGAAGGTGCTGGTCGCGAACACGATCAAAGGCAAGGGCGTTTCGTTCATGGAGCACCCGCAGGCGCTTGCGGACGGAGGCGGCACGTACCGCTGGCACGCGGGAGCCCCCGACGACGACGCCTTCGCACGTGCGTACGAGGAGCTCGTCGCGCGCATTCGCGAGCGTCTGACCGGGCTGAGGCTCGAGCCGGTGCGCGAGGTCGAGGCGGCCGCGACGTACAGCCTCGAGGGCGAGCCGGAGTCGGGTGCCGCGGTTCGTCCGAAGGTCACGGACGAATACGTCGCCGCCGCCTACGGCGAGGCACTGCTCGAGCTCGCCGACCGGCATCCGGAGCTCGTCGTGCTCGACGCCGACCTGGCGTCCGACTGCCGCATCCGTCCGTTCGAGCTCGCCCATCCGGACCGCTTCCACGAGAGCGGCATCGCCGAG
>JBKPGW010000022.1:0-7932 GCA_046729555.1 Actinomycetota bacterium
CTGCTGCACAGGGCGAGCATAGACTCTCGATGCGCCTCGCGTCGAGGACGAACAGCCCTTCGAGGCTCAGTCGGACAACGGCAGGACGATGCGGAACGTCGAGCCGTGTCCCGGCTCGGAGCGGACCGCGACGCTGCCGCCGTGGGCCTCTGCGACGGCCGCCACGATCGACAGACCGAGGCCCGCTCCGCCGCGCGCACGCGAGCGGGCGGGGTCGGCGCGGTAGAAGCGCTGGAAGACCCGTTCGAGCTGCTGGCCGTCCATCCCGGGCCCTTCGTCCGTGACCTCGATCACCGCCTCGCCGTTCTCGCGCCCGACGGTCACATGGACGGGCGAGTCGGCGGGCGTGTGAGCCCGCGCATTGCTGAGCAGGTTGTCCACGACCTGGCGCAATCGGTCGTGGTCGCCGAGCACGACCGCCGGCTCCGCCTTGAACGCGATCGGCCGGGACGGATCGACCGCGTTTGCGGTCTCGACCGCTTCGCCGACGGCCTCGTTCAGCTGGACGGGCTTGCGTTCGAGCGGTCGGCCTTCGTCCAGACGGGCGAGCAGCAGCAGGTCCTCGACGAGCTTGCTCATCCGCTGGGCCTCGCGCGTGATGCCCTCCATAGAGCGCGCAAGGTCGTCGGGATGCTGGTCGGCACCGCGCGTGAACAGCTCGGCGTAGGCGCGCACGGCCGCGAGCGGCGTGCGCAGCTCGTGCGAGGCGTCCGCCACGAAGCGCCTGAGCTTCTGTTCCGACGCCTCGCGAGCCTTGAAGGCCGACTCGATTCGCGCGAGCATCGCGTTCAGCGCGAGACCCAGGCGTCCCACCTCGGTGCGCTCGTCCGCATGCTCGACCCGCTGCGTCAGGTTTCCGGCGGCGATCGCCTCTGCCGTCTCCTCCATCGCGACGAGAGGGCGGAGGCTGAGGCGAACGACCCAGAGCCCGACGCCGGCCAGCGCCGCAAGCACGGCGCCGGTGACCAGCAGCTCGATCAGCAAGAGGCGGTGCAACGTGCCCTCGACGCCGCTGAGCGACGTCGCCATCAGGAGGATGCGATTGGGGAACTGGCGCTCGACCGCGGCGCGGACGCGGTAGTGCCCGCCTCCGGATCGCGCGGAGACGGTGAAGTAGCGCACCCGGTCGCCTTCGCTGTCGACCGACCTCGGCAGGCCGAGCTTCGCCGGGAGGTTCGGCGGGGGCGGTGTTTCCGTTTCGCCGAACTCGTACGCGGGCCCGCTCTCGAGGATCCGCCCCGTGAGCGTGCGCACCTCGATGTAGTCCACTCCTGGAGCGCCCCTACCGGCGGGCCCGGGCTCTCGCTCGTCCCCCGGTCGCCCGAAGACGTTGCCCTCGACGATCGGATGCGCGCTTTCGAGCGTGCTGTCGGTGCGATCGACGAGGAACGAACGCAGGGAGGCGTAGGTCGCGACGTCCGCGACCGCCAGGCCGAGCGCGGCGAGCACGATCACGCCCAGGACGAGGCGGGCACGCAGCGACATTGGCCGGCGCATTAGCGCCGCTCTTCGAGCATGTAGCCCGCCTGCCGCACGGTCTTGATCAGCGGCGGGCCGAGCGAGTCGAGCTTCTTGCGCAGGTAGCTCACGTACGTCTCGACGACGTTCGAGCTCCCGCCGAAGTCGTAGTGCCAGACGTTCTGCAGGATCTGGCCTTTCGAGAGCACACGGTGCGGGTTGAGGAGGAAATAGCGGAGGAGGCTGAACTCGGTCGCCGTCAGCTCGACCGGGGTGTCGCCGCGGAAGACTTCGTGACGCTGCTCGTCGAGCATGACGTCTGCGAACCGCAGCACGTCGCCGGGCAGGTCGCCCGCGGTACGGCGGAGAATTGCCTGTACGCGCGCGACCACCTCGGCGAGGCTGAACGGCTTCGTGACGTAGTCGTCACCGCCCGCGCGCAAGGCCTCGACCTTGTTCTCGGTTGCATCCTTGGCGGTGAGGAACAGGACTGCGGTCTTGAAGCCCTGCGTCCGCAGGCGCTTGCCGACCTCGATCCCGTCGAGGTCGGGGAGCATCCAGTCGAGGACGACCAGGTCGGGCTCCCGCTGAGCGACCGCTGCAAGCGCCTGCCGGCCGGTCGTCGCTTCGTCGACCTCGAAGCCCTCGTAGCGGAGCGCCGTCGCGACGGCGTCGACGATCGACGGCTCGTCGTCGACGACCAGGATCCGGTGCTGGGGGTCGCCGTTGCGCTGGGCGCTCACGGCTCCATCGTGACAGCGATTCCTGTGAGTTTCCTGAGAAAGCCCGATGTGCGGGCTGGGATACTTTTGCCTCGCCGGGCGGTTAGCTCAGCTGGGAGAGCGCCTGCCTTACAAGCAGGAGGTCGGCGGTTCGATCCCGTCACCGCCCACTGGAGTCACTGCGCGGCAGCCGGACGCGGGCCCCTGTCAAGGTCTCCGGACACCCACGGTTCGGGCCTCGGGCCTAGAACGATCAGACAGCGCCGCACCGGCATGTGATATCTAGCCCGGCATCCGAGAAGGGGAGGACTCTGATGCGTAGAGCAGTGCTCCTGTTGGCTGTTTTGGGGGCGGCGATCGTCGTCGGTGCAGCCAGCTCAGGGACGTTCTCGGCGTCACCGCTCTCGACCGCCTCCGGCCCGAGCCCGTTCGCGCCCGGATGCGAGGGGGTTCCGCAGAGCGGGACGCTTTATGAGAACGCCGAGGTCGAGCCGCGGGTCGCGGTCGACCCGAACGACGTGAGCCATGTCGTCGGTGTATGGCAGCAAGACCGTTGGTCGAACGGCGGCGCGCACGGCCTGGTCGCCGGGACAAGCTTCGACGGGGGCGCAAGCTGGACGCGCTCGTGGGCCCACTTCAGCATCTGCGCCGGTGGGAACGTTGCGAACGGCGGTGACTTCCAGCGTGCTTCCGACCCGTGGGTCTCGTTCTCGCCGAACGCCACGGTGCATCAGATCGCGTTGTCGTTCAACGACACGAATGCCGACAACGCGATCCTCGCCAGCCGGTCGACGAACGGCGGCCTCACCTGGAGCGAGCCCGCAACGCTCCAGCGCGAGAACACCGGCTCGGGATCGCTGTTTGTCGACAAGGAGTCGATCACCGCGGATCCGTTCGACTCGAACTTCGTCTACGCCGTCTGGGATCGCAGCACGTTCCCGAGCGACAGCGTCAGCCTGCAGGGCCTGGCAAACACGTTCGCGTTGCGATCGCAGACCGTCTTCGCCCGGTCGACGAACAACGGCGTTTCGTGGGAGCCGGCGAGGCCGATCTTCGACGAGCAGCGGGCGATCTCGTTCACGATCGGTAACCAGATCGTCGTGGTTCCGAGCGGCGGCTCAGTGCCGACGCTCGTGAACGGGGCGTTCCTGTTCCACGGCTCGGGAGTGCAACGCTCGTGCTGCGATGTCGTCGTGATGCGTTCGACGGATCGCGGCGTGAGCTGGTCGGCGCCGATCAAGGTAAGTGACGTCGACACGGTCGGGGTCACCGATCCGGATACCGGCCAGGCGGTTCGGACCGGCGACATCATCCCGGATTTCGCCGCCGGCGTTAACACCGGCCGCGCTTACGCGGTGTGGCAGGACGGCAGCTTCAGCGGCCCTCCGCGGGGGAAGGAGCATGCAGGGATCGCGTTCTCGCAGTCGCTCGACGGCGGCCTCACGTGGTCGAAGAAGATCGAGATCAACCAGGCGCCCGAGACGCAGGCATTCACGCCCGCGATCGCGGTCGCCGCCGACGGGACGATCGGCGTCACGTACTACGACTTCCGCAACAACACGCCGGCGCCAGGGTTGCCGACGGATTACTGGTTCGTCCACTGCCATCCGGCGACACAGGACTGCACGAGCGCGTCCAGCTGGACATCGGAGACGCACGTGGCCGGCCCGTTCGACATGGAGACCGCGCCGAACGCGAGCGGCCTGTTCGTCGGAGACTACGAAGGTCTGGCGCGAGCCGCGAGCTCGTTCGTCGCCCTCTTCGCGATGGCGAACGACGGCAACCTCGCCAACCGGACCGACATCTTCATGTCGAAGCTCACCCCGTAACGCTCGATCGGGAGGGCGCGGGCTGCCACCCGCGGCCCTCCCGATCCCTACGGGTTCGGACAGAGCTGCTCATCGGCGAGTTGAGCGGCCTCCGCTTTGCCGACATGGATCACGGAGACAAGGTGCTCAGGCCTAGTCGTAGGCGCGGATCACGCGGACGCTGACGGCGAGCATGATCGCGCCGGCCACCGCGACGACCAGGAAGCCGAGGCCGATCGTCTCCCAGGCGAGGTCGACGAGAATGAGCGAGCGCAGCGCCTCCATGACGTAGGTGACGGGATTGACCGTGGCGGCGATCTCCATCGGCCGCGTCAGCAGGTGACGGGGCACGAAGTTCGGCGTCAGGAACAGCAGCGGAAAGAAGACGAGCCCGGCGGAGTTCGTGGCCGCGGCGCTCCGCGTCTTCAGCGCGATGACCTGCATGAAGCCGGAGTACACGACGGCCCAGCCGGCCGTGAGCACGATCAGCAGGACGAAGCCGAGCGGTCCGCTCGCGATCGTGATCCCGAAGATGAGCCCGAGCAGGACGAGCAGGCTCGCGATGAAGAGCGCCTTGACGCCTTCGGCGATCAAGCGCCCGAGGACGATCGCGCTGCGCGGAACCGGCGTCGCGCGCAGCTTGTCGAAGTAGCCGCCTTCGATCTCCTCGACGAGAAACAGCGCCGCGCTTCCGAACGAGGCCGCCAGCAACATCGAGCTCGGCAGCTGGAAGGCACCGTAGCCCTGTCCGTGCAGGAACGCCGTCGACGACCCCGGGAAGATCTTCGCCGCCTGGCCGACGTTCACGACCAGAAAGAAGAGCGGGATGAACAGCGTCGGCACGATCGCCTCGGGTGTCCGAATTCCCTCGCGCAGCGCGCGCCGTCCGAGCACGAGTGCCTGAGTCATCCCGACACCTCCTGCACTTCGCCCTCGACGTGGATGCGGGTGCGTCCGGTCGCGTCGAGGAACACATCGTCGAGCGTCGCCTCACGCGCGAGCCGCAGCCGTTCCCGCAGCTCGGCCTTCAGCCGCGACGGCGTGCCCTCACGCACGATCCGGCCGTCGTCGATGATCGCCAGCCGGTCGCAGAGCTGGTCCGCCTCCTCGAGGTACTGCGTCGTCAGGAACACCGTCGTGCCGCGCTCGTTGATCCGGCGCACCTCGTCCCAGACCGTCAGCCGGCTCGCCGGGTCGAGTCCCGTCGTGGGCTCGTCCAGGAACAGCACCTCGGGGCTCTGCACGAGCGCCGAGGCGAGATCGAGGCGGCGCTTCATGCCGCCGGAGTAGCCCTTGATCGGACGGTCGGCCGCAGCGGTGAGCTCGACCAGCTCGAGCAGCTCGACGGCGCGGGCCGCCGCCTCGCTCGCAGACTGATTGAACAGCCGACCCTGCAGGATCAGCAGCTCGCGCCCGGTCTGGCGGGAGTCGAGACCTGCCTCTTGGAGCGCCACGCCTATGCGCCTGCGCACCGCATCGGGCTCGTCCGCGACATCGAGGCCTGCGACGCGGGCGCGACCGGCGGTGATCGACAGCAGCGTCGTCAGCATCCTCACGGTCGTGGACTTCCCCGCGCCGTTCGGCCCGAGAAATCCGAACACCTCGCCGGCCTCCACGCGCAGATCGACGCCGCGCACCGCCTCAACCGTGCCCGCCCGGCTTCGATAGGTCTTGACCAGACCTTCCGCCTTCACCGCCGGAGTTGTCCCCACCACGCTCTGCTCTCCTTTCAATCGCTGTCCCGTTTCGACGGCCCGCAGGGCCGAAACTCATCGCTCCCGCGGAAGAGACAAGCAGTCGCCGCCGTTCAAGAGGACATGATCGTCACAGTCGCGACCTATGCGGCGGGCTTCCTCGGAGCGGGCCTGCTCATCCTGCTCGCCCTGCACGTCTACGCCTGGTGGACGATCAGGGACGGCGACTGAACTTCATCTTCTGAAGCTACTATAGGATCTGAATCTAGCTCAGGAGCGTGAAGCCGATCGTGGAGAACTACCTGCTCATCCCACTGGAGGACACCGTCGTCTTCCCGAACATGACTGTGACGCTGCCCCTGGAGACCGGCGGCGAGGAGCGCGTCCTGCTCGTCCCGCGCCACGAGGGCGCGTACGCGAAGGTCGGCACGGTCGCCGAGATCGTCGAGAGCGGCCGCCTACCGGGCGGCGCGCGCGTCGTGACGCTGACCGGCCTCCACCGCGCCCTTCTGCGCGCAGCGGGGACAGGCGCCGAGGGCCGACTCTACGTCGACGTCGAGCCCCGGCCCGACGAGACGCCGCCCCCGGTCAAGACCCGCACGCTCGAGACCGAGTACCGCGCGGTCGTCGAGGAGATCCTCGAGCTGCGCGACGCCGACCCGCGCATCGGTGAGTTCCTGCGTTCGGTCGGCGAGCCCGGCGCGCTCGCGGACACTGCTGCCTACTCTCCCGACCTGACTTTCGAGCAGCGCGTGGAGCTGCTCGAGACCCTCGACGTCGTCGAGCGGCTCGAGCTCGCCCTCCGGCTGCAGCGCGAACGGCTCGCCGAGCTGCAGGTTCGGCGCCGCATTCGCGAGGACGTCGAGTCGGGTGCGCAGGCCCAGCAGCGGGAGTACTTCCTGCGCAAGCAGCTCGACTCGATCCGGAAGGAGCTCGGCGAAGACGAGGGATCCGTCGTCGACGAGTACTGCCGGAAGATCGAAGAGGCCGGCATGCCTGACGAGGTGCGCGAGCAGGCAGAGCGCGAGCTCGGCCGGCTCGAGCGGATGGGCGACGCCTCGGCCGAGTCCTCGATGATCCGAACCTACCTCGACTGGCTGCTCGCGGTGCCGTGGGGCAAGACCTCGGCCGAGCGGCTCGATCCCAAGCTCGCGCGCGAGATCCTCGACAACGACCACGCCGGTCTCGACGACGTCAAGGCGCGGATCGTCGAATACCTCGCGGTGCGGAAGCTGCGCCAGGAGCGCGGGATCGCGGAGGACAAGCGCTCCGGCGCGATCCTGACGCTGATCGGCCCGCCCGGCACGGGCAAGACGTCGATCGGCGAGTCGATCGCGCGCGCGCTCAACCGCGAGTTCGTGCGCATGTCGCTCGGCGGCGTTCGTGACGAAGCCGAGATTCGCGGGCACCGGCGCACCTACATCGGCGCGTTGCCCGGACGCCTCGTGCGCGCTCTCCGCGATGCGGGGACGATGAATCCGGTGATCATGCTCGACGAGGTCGACAAGGTCGGCGCCGACTGGCGGGGCGATCCCTCGTCCGCGCTGCTCGAGGTGCTCGATCCGGCGCAGAATCACTCGGTCCGCGACCACTACCTCGACGTCGAGCTCGACCTCTCGCAGGTCGTCTTCATTGCGACGGCGAACGTCGCCGAGACGATCCCCGGACCGCTGCTCGACCGGATGGAGGTCATCCGCTTCGACGGCTACACGCTCGACGAGAAGGTCGCGATCGCGCGCGGCTATCTCTGGCCGCGCCAGCGCGAGCGGAACGGACTTCGCGAGGACGAGGTCGAGATCCCGGACGGAATGATCGCGACGATCGTCTCGGAATACACGCGCGAGGCCGGCGTCCGCCAGCTCGAGCGGGAGCTCGGCAAGCTGCTGCGCAAGACGGCGACGCGGATCGCGTCCGGCGACGCGGCGCCTCCGATCGGAGTCGACGAGGCACTCGTTCGCGAGGCCCTCGGGCGCCAGCGCTTCTGGCAGGAGTCGGCCGAACGCACCGCGGTGCCGGGCGTCGCGACGGGGCTTGCCGTCACGGGCACCGGCGGCGACGTGCTCTTTGTCGAGGCGACGCGAATGGACGGCGAGGAGCGACTGTTGCTGACGGGGCAGCTCGGCGACGTGATGAAGGAGTCCGCGCAGATCGCCCTCTCATGGGTGAAGGCGCATGCGGACGAGCTCGAGCTCGGCCCGGAGGACGACGCGCGGCACGCGTTCCACGTGCACGTTCCCGCAGGCGCGATCC
>JBKPGW010000023.1:0-24639 GCA_046729555.1 Actinomycetota bacterium
CGGCCGGGGGCCTCCCCCCCCGGGGGCCACCCCCCAGCTGTGCGCGCGCGCTCCGGCGACGGCAGGCCAAATCCCGGGGTCTGCCCCCTCTGGGTACAGACCCCAGCAGTTCGCTCTGACCATCTCGGGATCCTCGACAGCCGACTTCGACCACACCAGCACACCGATGGTGTCCCGCGACTGCGAGCTCTCGACACGGTCGGAGGGCGTTCGGACGGCGCGCTTCCATTCGACCCGGCCCACGACCGTCCGCGTCGTCGCCGGTCGCTTGTACAGCGTCGAGGTACGGGACATCGCCGGCACCGTCGAGCTCAGCGGGCCGAACACGCTGAACGAGGTCTGCACGGGCACGGAGAACCACACCGACCAGCCGTGCGCCAAGACGACGCGGGCGTTCCAAAACGCGCGCACGATGCTGCTCAGCACCAAGGCGGGATCGATCACGCTGAGGCCGCTCCGCGTCGTGCTCAGCCGCAGCGATTGTCCCGAGGAGCCCGGCGACGTCGTCGCCGCCCCGCTCGGACCGCCGCCCGGACCCGTGCGCATCTCGCTCGCGCACCTCGCCAACAAGCGCATCGTGCGGATAACGCTGACGGCGTCGGTCTCGCGGCGCAAGAACTACGCGGCGCCGGAGCAGGGGACGATCAGCCAGCGGTCCAGCTGGAAGCTGACGTTCACGCGGCTCCGGCCGTAGACTCGGGCTCGTGGCGCGGAAGATCAGAGTCGTCATCGCGAAGCCCGGCCTCGACGGGCACGACCGCGGCGCGAAGATCATCGCGCGCGCTCTGCGGGACGCGGGGATGGAGGTCATCTACACCGGCCTGCACCAGACGCCGGAGCAGATCGTCGAGACGGCGATCCAGGAAGACGCGGACGCGGTCGGCATCTCGATCCTGTCGGGCGCGCACATGACGCTCGTGCCGCGCATCCTCGACGGGTTGAAGGAGAACGGCGCGGACGACGTGCTCGTCGTCGTCGGCGGGACGATTCCGCGCGAAGACTCGGACGAGCTCAAGCAGCTCGGCGTCGCGGAAGTCTTCGGACCGGGCGCCGCAACGAGCGAGATCGTGGAGTTTCTCCAAGGAAAGGTTCCCGTCAGTTGATTCGCGTCGACCGCGAAGACGCGGTCGCAGTGGTGACCGTCGACAGGCAGGACGCGCTCAACGCGCTCGACGTCGCGACGCTGACCGAGCTGCGCGACCGGCTCGGCGAGCTGGCCGAGGACGACGGCGCCCGGGTCGTCATCCTCACGGGCGCCGGCGAGAAAGCATTCGTCGCGGGCGCCGACATCAAGTACATGAGCGGCCTCGGCGTCGACGAGGCGAAGGCGTGGGGCGCCCTCGGACACGAAGCTGGCCGGCTACTCGAGACGATGCCGAAGCCGACGATTGCCGCGGTCACCGGGTACGCGCTCGGCGGCGGTTGCGAGCTCGCGCTCGCCTGCGACATCCGCTACGCGTCGGGAACCGCGAAGCTCGGTCAGCCGGAGGTCAACCTCGGGATCATCCCCGGCTGGGGCGGCACGCAGCGGCTGGCGCGTGTGTGCGGCCTCGGCGTCGCGAAGGAGCTGATCTTCACCGGTCGTGTCGTCGACGCAGAAGAGGCGTTGCGGATCGGGCTCGTCAACGCCGTGCACGATCCGGTGCTGGACAAGGCACGTGAGACGGCGGCGCTGCTCGCGACGAAGAGCCCGATCGCGCTGCGGCTGATGAAGCAGCTCGCGAACCGCGCGCTGGGCGGTGACCACGTTGCGAATCTCGAGGCCGAGGGAAATACCTTTGGTGAGATCTTCTCGAGCGAGGATGCGAAGGAGGGAATGACGGCGTTCGTCGAGAAGCGCGAGCCCGTCTTCAAGGGACGATGAGGATCGTCCTCAGCGCACTGCTGGTTTTGTTCTTTGCCGGCGGCGCCAGCGGCGCGGGAGGCGTCGCGACCCTCCATGTCCGTGTGAGCGGCAACGGCACGGTGACGAGCAATCCGCCCGGCATCAACTGTCCCGCTGAGTGTGCAGATCAGTTCGACTCCGGCAGCCGTGTCGTCCTGACGGCGCACCCGGCTGCGGGCGAGACCTTCCTCGGCTGGGGCGGGGCCTGCTCCGGCTCGGCGGAGACATGCGTCACGGTCGCCGACGTCGAGAAGAACCTGGCCGCGAAGTTCACTCCGGGCGCTCTGCCGGCGATCTCGATCGACGACGTCACTGCCGCCGAGACGAACGTCGACATCGTCGCGGTGCTGACGGCGACGCTGGCGCCCGCAAGCAGCGAGACCGTGACGGCGCACTACGCGACCGCCGACGGAACCGCGGACACCACGGACTACGTCGCGGATTCCGGCACGCTCACGTTTCCGCCGGGGACGACCTCGGTGCGGATTCCCGTCCTGATCAAGGGAGACGCGCTCGACGAGCTCGACGAGACGCTCCTCGTCGACCTCTCGAGCCCTGAGCACGCCGCGATCGACCGTGCGGGCGGCACCGTCACAATCGTCGACGACGATCCGGCGCCGGTGCGCATCCTCGAGGCGGCCGTGACCGCACGCTGGAGCGTGCACCGCCGTTATACGCGCGTGACGCGCCTCGTCGTGGCGCGCGCTCCCGCGGGGGCAACGATCGAGGCCCACTGCGCCGGGAAGGGGTGCCCGTTCAAGCGGAAGCAGACCGGCCCGAGGGTGACCGGCCTCTTCGGAACGGCGAAGCTGCGTCCGGGCACGACCGTCCAGCTCTGGATCGATTCGCCCGGCATGATCGGAAGGGTCTTCGAGTACAAGATGCGTGCGTCGAAGACCCCGCGCGTGAGGACGCTCTGTCTGCAGCCGACGGCGACGAGGCCGTCGGGGTGCTGAGCTAACCGAGCTGGATCAGCGCCGACGTCAGCACCCCGTCGTCGGCGCGCTGCGCCTTCAGCGTCGCCGGCGCGGGCTGCGTCCAGACCACGACCTTCTGGCCTTTGGTCGCGAGCGTCACGTTCGCGATCGTGCGCAGCGTCGGCGCGATGGTCTGAACGAGCGTCGTGTCCGGGACGGTCAGCGCGATCGGGCGGTTCAGCTTCGTCAGCGTCAGGCCGGACGGCCACGCCTGTGACGTGGTCACGTTGACGACGAGCCGGTTGAGCGTTGCGAAGACGACCGTTCCGGAGAGCGTCAGCGAGAACGGCGTGCCGGCCTTCGCGGCGAAGAGCAGCTTGTACGCCTTCTGCAGATACGGGTACGGGCTCACGGCACGCCCGCCGCCGGGATGCACCTCGAAATGCAGATGTGACATCCCGCCGTCCGCATCGCCCGAGTCGCCGACGTAGGCAATCTGCTGACCCGGCTGGACGCGGGTGCCGTTGCTCACCGCATACGCGACACCTCTGACGCACTTGCCGCGGTTGTCGTTGCGCGCGGTGAGGTCGTTGTTGAGGTGGATGTAGTAGTAGATCGTCCCGCTCTCGCCGTAGAGGTAGAGCATGCAGCCTGCCGCGCGCGACGTCGTCCAATACTTGACCGTCCCCGCCTCGGCCGCGACCGCGGGTGACTTCTTTGCCGCCATCAGGTCGTTGCCCTGATGCCTCCCCCCCGCACGCGGCGCTCCGAAGTCGTCGATGTAATTCACCTGACCGACGACCGGGAAGATGATGTGCTCGGGCACCTTCGGAGCGGCAGCAGCCGCCGTCCCGGCGACGAGGCCAAGAGTCAGGGCGAGGAAGAGGACCCCTCGGGCTGTCGTCCGGTGGCGTCTCATACGGGGGGACGGGCGCTCCGGTTCGCGCTCGAAGGGTCGGAGGTTAGCATCGGATTCGGCCTCAGTAGAGTGCGCGACGCATGAAAATCGCCGTCTGCGTCAAGCAAGTGCCTGAGGGAGCCCGGCGGATCGATCCCGAGACCAAGCATCTCGACCGTTCCGGTGAAGGGGCGCTCAACCCTTTTGACGCGAATGCGGTCGAAGAGGCCCTGCGCCTGAAAGACGCCGGGGGCGAGGGCGAGATCGTCCTCGTCTCGATGGGCCCGGCGAAAGCGCAGGACGCGTTGCGTAAGGCGCTTGCGATGGGCGCGGACCGCGCCGTGCTCGTCTCGGACGACGCAGCGGCCGGCGCCGACCTGGTCGCGACGAGCGCCGTGCTCGCGAAGGCGCTGGAGCGCGAAAGCGCGGACCTGATCCTGTTCGGCCAGCAGGCGAACGACTCCGACGGGGCGGTGCTGTGGGCCGCAGTCGCCGACCGGTTGCGCCTGCCTGTCGTCTCGCAGGCCGCGGAGGTGACGCATGCGGACGGCAAGCTGACCGTGAAGCGTCAGACGGAGTTCGGCTACGACGTGATCGAAGCCCCGCTGCCTGCGGTGATTGCGGTGTCGGATGCGATCAACGAGCCGCGCTACCCGTCGCTCAAGGGAATCATGGGCGCGAAGTCGAAGCCGCAGGAGACGGTGTCGCTCGCCGACCTCGGTCTCGACGGCCTCGAGTCGCGCACCGACGTGTACGCGCTCCACGAACCGCCCGCGCGCGGCGACTCCCGCAAGATCGAGGGCGACGGCAACGCCGCACAGGCGGTGCTCGACTTCCTGGCGGAGAAGCGGCTCGTATGAGCACGCTCGTCTTCCTCGAGCATCACGGCGACGAGCTGCTGAAGTCGTCGCTCGCAGTGCTGTCGAAGGCCGCGACACTCGGCGACGACGACCTTGCGGGCGTGGTCGCCGGGTCGAGCGTCCGCGCACTCGCTGAGGAGGCGGGCAAGTACGGCGCCGCGAAGGTGTACGTCGCAGAGGACGCGCAGCTGGAGGCCCCGTTGCCGCAGCCGCGGGTGGACGTGCTCGCGCAACTCGTGCGTGATCAGGACATCGACACCGTCCTCTTCGCGAACTCGGTCCTGGCCGCGGACGTCGCCGCCGGGCTCGCCGCACGCCTGGACGCGGGCGTCAACTGGGACCTCGTCGACCTGGTCTCCGATGACGGCAAGCTCGTCGGCAAGCGTCCCGCCTTGCAGGATTCCGTCTACGTCGACGTGGGCTGGACGTCGGAGCCGCGCATCGCGCTCTTCCGGTCGGGCTCGTTCGATCCGGCCGAGGCCGGCGGGTCGGCGCAGGTCGAGGAGGTGGGGGTCTCGCTCGAAGACTTCTCCACGACGGCACGGATGGTCGACCAGGCGCACGAGGAGAGCGAAGGGCCGTCGATCGAGGACGCGAACGTGATCGTCGCCGGCGGCCGCGGGCTCGGCGGCCCGGAGAACTTCACGCTCGTGGAGGATCTGGCCAAGGCACTCGGCGGCGCCGTCGGCGCGACGCGCGCCGTCGTTGACGCCGGCTGGTACCCGTACTCGACGCAGGTCGGCCAGACCGGCAAGACCGTGTCGCCGAAGCTGTACATCGCGTGCGGGATCTCCGGCGCGATCCAGCACAAGGTCGGGATGCAGGGCTCGGGCGTGATCGTCGCGATCAACAAAGATCCGAACGCGCCGATCTTCGAGTTCTCCGACCTCGGCGTCGTCGGCGACGTGCACGAGATCGTCCCGAAGCTGACCGAGCTGGTTCGCGCCCGCAAGGGCTCATGAAGCCGGCCGATTACCTGCCGCCGTTCGATCCGAACGACTACGTCGCCGCGCCGACCGATCCCGAGGACCAGCGCATCGAGGTCGGCGTGCTCATCGTCGGTGCCGGCCCGGCGGGGCTTGCGTGCGCGATCCGCCTCGGCCAGCTGCTGGAGGAGGCTCCCGAGGTGCGCGAACGGCTCGGCGAAGTGCCGGTCGCGCTGCTGGAGAAAGGCAAGCAGCCAGGCTCGCACCTGCTCTCGGGCGCCGTCGTCAATCCGCGCGCGCTGCGGCGGCTGTTCAAGGGACGCAAGCGGATCGACGAGATGCCTTTCTACGGGCCGGTCGAGCACGAGTCTGTCTACTTCCTGACGCCGCGCCGCGCGCTGCGCATCCCGACGCCGCCGACGATGCAGAACGACGGCAACGTCGTCGCGTCGCTGTCCCGCCTCGGGCGCTGGCTCGCCGAGCAGGCGGAGGAGGGCGGCGCGATGATCCTGCCCGAGACGCCGGCCGTGAAGCTGCTGGCAGGGGACGGGCGCGTGCGCGGCGTCCGCACCGGCGACAAGGGACGCGGTCGCGAGGGACAGGAGCTCGGCAACTTCGAGCCGGGAGCCGACGTCGTCGCACGCGTCACGGTACTCGCCGAGGGGACGCAGGGACATCTCACGGGAGTCGCGCTGAACCGGTTCGGCCTGTCCGGCGAGAACCCGCAGGTCTGGGCGCTCGGAGTCAAAGAGGTGTGGAAGGTGGCGCGCCCGCTCGACCGCGTCATCCACACGATGGGCTGGCCGCTGCGCGCCGCCGCGAAGTACCGCGAGTTCGGCGGGTCGTTCATCTACCCGATGGGCGACGACATGCTCACGCTGGGGATGGTCGTGGGGCTCGACTACCGCGACGTTGAGTTGTCGGTGCACGACTTGCTGCAGGAGCTGAAGACGCATCCGCTCGTCCGCAAGCTGCTCGAGGGCGGCGAACGCGTCGCGTGGGGCGCGAAGACGATTCCCGAAGGCGGCTTCCTCTCCCTACCGAAGCAGCTGCACGCGCCCGGCCTGCTGATCTGCGGCGACGGCGCCGGGCTCGTCAACGTGCCCGCCTTGAAGGGGATCCATTATGCGATCGAGTCCGGCTCGCTCGCCGCGGAGGCGGCCTTCGCCGCGCTCCAGCGCGGCCAGACACCCTCGACGCCCGGCGCGCTCGCCGTATACGACGACGCGCTTCGTCAGAGCTTCGTCTGGAAGGACCTGCAGGAGGTGCGTAACATGCGGCAGGCCTTCGGCCGTGGGTTCTGGCTCGGCGGTGCCCTCGCAGGGGCAATGACCGCGACCAAGGGCCGCTTCCCACCCGGTGACTCGCGCACCGAGCGCGACGCCGAGCAGGAGTTGATCCGTACCGACCGCGCTCAGAGCTATCCCGCGCCCGACGGCAGCCTGACGTTCGACAAGCTCTCGTCCGTCTTCGCGTCCGGAAACAAGACGCGCGACGACCAACCGAGCCACATCGTCATCCGCCGAGACGTCCCGCCGGAGCTCGCGCGCATGTGGGAGCGGATGTGCCCCGCGCAGGTTTACGAGGCGGCCGGTGACGGCGTGACGGTGACGCCGTCGAACTGCGTGCAGTGTGGCGCGATCACCGCAAAGGGTGGACGGCTGACGCCGCCCGAGGGCGGCAGCGGGCCCGAGTACACGCTGACATAGTCGTGAGCTCGGAGCATCTGGATCACGTCGCTCGGGTGTACAGCCCGAGGCACTACGGCGTGTACGAGTTCCTCGACCGAAGTCTCGACCCGCGCGGCCCGGAGATGCTCTTCGACGTTGCTGCGCGGTACCTGAATTCCGAGAGCCGGATCCTCGACATCGGCTGCAGAGACGCGAAGTACTTGATCCGGCTCGCACAGACGCACGGTTGCCAAGGCGTCGGCATCGATCCCGTCGACTGGCACGTCGAGCAGGCCCGCGAGGCGGTGGAGGAGGCCGGCCTCAGCGCGCGCGTTCAGATCGAGCAGGGCGTGATGGAGGAGCTCGGGCAGCCGAGCGACCACTTCGACCTGATCTGGTCTCGAGACATGCTCGTCCTCGTCGAAGGGCTCGAGCAGGGCCTGCGCGAGGCGGCGCGGGTCCTGAAGCCCGCCGGCGTGATGCTGGTCTACACGAACCTCGCGACCGAGCTGCTCGCCCCGAAGGAGGCTGCAAGGATCAACGAGCCGCTCGGCAACGTCCCGCGGAACTTCGACGAGAAAGTGGTCGAGGCCGCCTTCGAGCAAGCCGGGCTCGTGATCGACCAGAAGGATGTGATCGGGACCGAGTGGCGCGAGTACGAAGAAGAGCGCGAGCGGCCGGTCTCGCAGAGCTTGCTTCGGCTCGCGCGCCTGAGACGGTCGCGCGACCAGTTCGTCGAGCAGTACGGTCGCGAGCGCTACGAGCTCGCAGAGGCGTCATTGCACTGGCTCGCCTACCAGCTGCTGGGCAAGCTTCGGCCCACGCTGTACATCCTCGGGCGCGCGTAAAGGTCAGCGCAGTCGGTCCGCGTCCTCTTTCTTCCAGAGCCCCGACCACAGGCGGGAGTGCTGCTCTTGCACGTCGCCGATGTTCTTGCGCCCCGGGAAGATGCGCGCGCTTGCGATGACGAGGAAGGCGCCGACGACGAGGATCACCGTCAGGATCGTCCAGAGCACGCTCTGAAGCTTACGATCTGTGGACGATGGCGACGACCGACGCGCTGATCTCGCTCGACGACGTCCACCGCGCGCGTGAGCGCATCGGCAGGCGTCTGCATCGCACGCCGCTCCTCGCGTCGGCCACGCTGTCGAAGCGGATCGGTGCGGACGTCCGCTTCAAGGCCGAGCTGTTCCAGCGGACGGGCTCCTTCAAGCCGCGCGGCGTTCTGAACAAGCTCGCGACGCTCAGCGATGACGAAAAGCGGCGTGGATTGATCTCGATCTCCGCGGGCAACCACGCGCAAGCGCTCGCGTATGCGTCCGGGGTCGAGGGCCTCGACGCCCTCGTCGTGATGTGGCGGGACGCGAGCCCGATGAAGATCGACGCGGCGCGCGGTTACGGCGCGACGGTCGACACCGAGGCTCCCGACAAGGTCGCCGCCTTCGAGCGGCTCGACCAGCTCGTCGCCGAGACGGGTCGCACGCTCGTCCACCCGTACGACGATCCGATCGTCATGGCGGGGCAGGGGACGGTGGGGCTGGAGATGCTCGAGGACGCCTCGGAGGCGGAGGTCGTGCTCGTCCAGGTCGGCGGCGGCGGCCTCGTCTCGGGAATCGCCACGGCCGTCAAGGGCATCAATGCTGACGCGCGGGTGATCGCGGTCGAGCCGGAACGCTCGCCTGCCCTGCACGAGGGGCTGAAGGCGGGGCACGTCGTCCACGTGGAAGCCGAGTCCGAGGCCGACGGCCTCAACGGCCCCTACGCGGGCGAGAACTGCATCGCCGTCTGCTCGCGGCTCGGCGTCGAATCCGTGCTCGTCAGCGAGGACGACCTGAAAGCCGGTTTCGCGTTCATGTACGGCCGCATGAAGCTCGCGTGCGAGCTGGCCGGTGCGGCGACCGCCGCCGCGCTCCTGAGCGGAAGAGTCGAGCTCGAGCGGGGCCAGACGGTCGCCGCGGTCGTCTCGGGCGGCAACGTGGCGCTCAAAACGGCCGCTGCTATCCTGGCCTCGCAAGATGAAGCCTGAAATTCATCCCGAATACGTCCTCGCGACTGTGACGTGCTCCTGCGGGAACACGTTCCAGACGCGTTCGACGAAGCCCGAGCTCCACGTCGAGATCTGCTCGAACTGCCACCCGTTCTACACGGGCAAGCAGAAGCTCGTGGACACGGGCGGTCGCGTCGAGCGCTTCCAGCGCCGGCTCGAGAAGGCCGGCGGCGCGCGCCGCGGCTAGCGGCACCTTTTCGACATGACCACCGTGGGGGGACAAGCCGTCCTCGAAGGCGTGATGATGCGTGGGCCGTCCAATTGGGCGGTGGCGGTGCGCAAGCCGGATGGGGACATCGCGCAGGTGCACCAGCCGATCAAGTCGCCGATGGCGCGGCACTTGGTCTGGCGCCTGCCGGTCATCCGCGGCGTGATTGCGTTGGGCGAGTCGCTGGCGATCGGCTTTCGCGCGCTCGCCATCTCCGCGAACTACGCGGCCGCTCAGGAAGGCGAGGACGGGGAGGAGGTCGCGACAGAGCTGACGCGCGCGCAGTTGATCTTCGCTTTCGCAATCGCGATCGGGTTCGCGATCCTGCTCTTCAAGGTCTCGCCGGCGCTGATCACCGATTGGATCGGCATCGAGGCGGGCTGGTTCGTGATCGTCGAAGGCCTGATCCGCGTGACGATCTTCGTCCTCTACCTCTCGTTGATCTCCCTGTTTCCGGACCTGCGGCGCGTGTTCCAGTACCACGCCGCCGAGCACAAGGCGATCAACGCCTACGAAGCAGGTGAGGAGCTGGAGCCGGAGACCGTGCAGCGCCACAGCCTGATCCACCCGCGCTGCGGGACGGCCTTCCTGCTCTGGGTGATGGTGATCGCGATCTTCGTGTTCGCCTTCTTCGGTCGCCCGCACTGGTACTGGCTGATCGCGACGCGCATCCTGCTGCTGCCCGTGATCGCGGGCCTCGCGTACGAGCTGATCCGCTTCGCCGGCAAGCACCAGCGAAACCGGATCCTGATGACGCTGCTGGCGCCGGGACTGTGGTTGCAGCGCCTGACGACCCGCCAGCCCTCGTTGGATCAGATCGAGGTCTCGATCCGCGCGCTCAAGGAAGTGCTCGTGCTCGAGAGCCGCGCGGCAGATGACGCCCGCAAGGTCGAGGTCATGGCCTGACCTGACGTAAGAACCTCCTCCCTCTCGACACTAAATAAGCGTCAACAAAGAGGAGGTCGAGATGTCGACTCTGGAGGCTGACGCTCGCGTTCGGAACGGTGCACGTCAGGCTTATCTCCTGCTGCGGGTGGGATTCACTGCGGCGCCGATCCTGTTCGGGCTCGACAAGTTCTTCAACTGGACGGTGCACTGGCCCGACTATCTCGCCGGGTGGATCAACGACATCGCGCCGGGTAGTGCACAGGACTTCATGTACTTCGTCGGCGCGGTCGAGATCGCAGCCGGTCTGATCGTCGCCGTTGCGCCCGTGATCGGCGCTCCGCTCGTGGCTGTGTGGCTCGCCGGGATCATCGTCAATCTGCTGACGAAGAACCCGCCCGAGTACTACGACATCGCGTTGCGGGATTTCGGTCTCATGCTCGGCGCGCTCACGCTGGCGCGACTGGCGTTCGCCTTCCGGGGTTCCGCTCTGCCGGTCGTCGAAAAGGGAGCTCGCGGTGCGGGCAAACGTGACTTCGTGGCGGCGTGACAGGCTCGTGGAGGCGGGCTTCGCCCTTCCGCTCGCGTCACAGCTCGCCCGCGACCGGCGCTACGACCTGCACGCGTTGATCGAGCTCGTCGAGCATGGTTGTCCGCCGGAGCTCGCCCTCCGGATCCTCGCGCCGGTGGAGGAGGGCGCGGCTTGACACGGTCTACGCTTGGTCGCGACCGGACTGAGACCGAGATCGCACAGACACGCACGAGCGACACATGGTGGGAGGACCTCCGCGCGGACGGGCGGAAGCAGCAGCTTGCGGTCGAGCGGCTGCATGCGCTGCTCGTTCGCGCGGCCAGGTTCGAGGTCGGCCGCCGCCGACCCGCTCTGGCGGCTCTTCGCGGCGACGAGCTCGACGACATCGCGCTGGAGGCGGCGGATGACGCGCTCGTCAGCGTGCTTCGTCGCCTCGACGACTTTCGGGGCGAGAGCCGGTTCACGACCTGGGCGTACAAGTTCGCGTTGCTCGAGGCCGCCGTGAAGCTGCGGAAACGAGCCTGGCAGGGACGCGAGGTTTCGCTCGAGCCGGAGAGATGGACCGGCTTCGCGGCCCAGGGTCCGACTCCGCACGCGACGGCCGAGCAGAACGAGCTGCTTGTACGGGTGCAGCGGGCGATCGCCGAGGTCCTGACGCCTCACCAGCGACAGATCCTCGTCGCGATCGCTCTGAACGGCGTGCCGATCGATGTCCTCGCGGAGCGGCTCGGCACGACGCGCGGCGCCCTTTACAAGACGTTGCACGATGCGCGGCGGAAGCTGCGCGAACATCTGGAGGAGGAAGGCTGATGGAAGCTCGCGACCTGGAGCAGACACTCGGCCGGCTGCTCGGCCCGGCCGAGGACGAGGTCGGCTGCGACACGTGCTTCGAGCAACTCGACCGCTATGTCGAGCTGGAGGTCGGCGGGGCCGATGCAGACGCGGCGATCCCCGGCCTGCGTGCGCACCTCGCCGGTTGCCCAGCTTGCGCCGAGGAGCACGAGAGCCTCCGCGCATTGGTGGCGGCAGAGCGCACTCACTGACGCATACGCTGCGTGACGTGCCCAGAGTTCAGCGCTCTGCGGGGGTCACCTGGGAAGGGAACGTTGCCCGCGGGAGCGGGGCGATCAGCGGCGCCACCGGCGCCTTCACCGAGCTGCCGTACTCACTGGCGACGCGCATCGAGAAGCCGGACGGGAAGACGAGCCCCGAAGAACTGCTCGCCGCGGCCCACGCTGCGTGCTTCGCGATGTCGCTCGCCGGCGAGCTTGCCGGGGCCGGCTCGCCGCCCGACCAGCTCGAGGTACAAGCGACCGTCACGCTCGACCAGGTCGAGGACGGTTCGCACCGGATCGTCGCCTCGGAGGTTCTCGCGCGCGCGCGTGTAACAGGAGTAGACAGGGAAACGCTTGAGCGGCTGGCGCGCAGCGCGAGCGAGGGCTGCACGATGACGAAGCTGATCGAGGCCAGCGCGACGGTGACCGTGAACGCGAACTTGGAGGGAGACACGAATGGCGACTGACCGCACGGCCGAAGTGACCTGGAACGGCGATCTCATGAGCGGCGGCGGCCGCATCGACTCCGTCTCGAGCGGGGCGATCGGCGGCCTCGACGTCGACTGGCGGGCGCGCAGCGAAGACGTCGGCTCGCAGACGAGCCCAGAGGAGCTGATCGCGGCGGCCCATGCGAGCTGCTTCTCGATGGCGTTCTCCAACGGGCTCGCGCAGGCGGGGCACGCGCCGGAGGAGCTGAAGACGTCCGCGACGGTGACGTTCCAGCCGGGCGAAGGGATCACGAAGATCGCGCTCGCGGTGCGTGCAAAGGTTCCGGGCATGGACGACGCCGCCTTCCAGGAGGCGGCCAAGACGGCGAAGGAGAACTGCCCGGTCTCGAAGGCGCTGGCGAGCGTCCCGGAAATCAGCCTGAGTGCCCGGCTAGAGAGCTAACCTGGGCCGGCGATGGCCGGCAACATCGAACAACTCGTCGACGAGCTCGAGCGCTCCTACCAGGAGGCGCAGGAGCGCCTGTCCGACCCCGGCGTCTACAACGACCACAAAGAGGCGGCCGCGGCGGGCCGTCGCCTCAAGGAGCTCGAGGGACCGCGCCGGCTCGCGCAGGAGTGGCGGCAGGTGCACGAGGACCTGGAGGCGGCGCGGGGCGACGGCGTCCTCCGAGAGATGGTCCCTGAGCTCGAGGCGCGCAGCCACGCTCTCGAGGAGGAGCTGCGCATCGCGCTCGCCCCGACCGACCCGGCCGACAGCAAGGACGTGATCATCGAGATCCGCCAGGGCGTGGGCGGGGACGAAGCGGCGATTTGGGCGGGCGACCTCTACCGCGCCCTGACGCGCTACGCCGAGCGCCGCGGCTTCACCGTCGAGAACCTCGGCTCCAGCCCGAGCGACGCCGGCGGCTTCAAGGAGGTCACGTTCGCGATCAAGGGAGACGGCGCGTACTCCGTCTTCAAGTGGGAGGGCGGGACGCATCGCGTCCAGCGCGTGCCCGAGACGGAATCCCAGGGTCGCATCCACACCTCGACCGCGACGGTCGCCGTGATGCCGGAGGCCGAGGACGTGGAGGTCGAGCTCGACCCGAACGAGCTGAAGGTCGACGTCTACCGTTCGACGGGCCCCGGCGGGCAGAGCGTCAACACGACCGATTCCGCCGTCCGCATCACCCATCTTCCGACCGGGCTCGTCGTCTCGATGCAGGACGAGAAGAGCCAGCTGCAAAATCGCCAGAAGGCGCTGCGCGTGCTGCGTGCGCGCCTGTACGAAATGGAGCGGGAGAAGCAGCAGGCGGAGCTCGACGCGACGCGCCGGTCGCAGATCGGCTCGGGCGAGCGCGCGGAGAAGATCCGCACTTACAACTTCCCCGAAAACCGCATCACCGACCACCGGATCAAGCTGACGACGCATCAGCTCGACCGTGTTCTCCAGGGCGAGCTGGACGAGTTCACCGACGCGCTCACCGCCGAGGAGCGCCGCCGCGCGCTCGGGGAGTGAGGGTGACCGAAGCGGTGCGTCTCGCCGAGCGGCAGCTCGCGGACGCGGGTGTCGACACGCCGCGCGTCGACGCGGAGCTTCTGCTGGCGCACCTGCTCGGGGTGTCCCGTAGCGGCGTGTACGCGCGGGACGACGTGGAGGTGCCAGGCACGTTCCAGGTCCTCTTGGGACGGCGCTTGAAACGGGAGCCGCTCGCGTACGTGCTCGGCGAATGGGGCTTCCGCCGGCTGACGCTGAAGACCGACGCCTGCGCGCTCGTGCCGCGACCCGAGACGGAGATCGTCGTCGACTGCTGTCTCGAGCTACTGCGCGACGAGCGCGAGCCGCGCGTGCTCGATCTCGGCACGGGCACCGGCGCGATAGCGCTCGCGCTTGCGGACGAGCATCCCGGGGCGCGTGTCACCGCCGTCGACACGTCGCCCGGCGCTGTCGAGCTCGCGCGCGAGAACGCGGAACGCCTCGAGCTCGACGTCGAGGTGCGAGCGGGCGGCTTCGAGGTCGCGGGCGAGGGCTGGGACCTCGTCGTCTCGAACCCGCCGTACGTCAGGCCCGAGGAATGGGACTTGCTCCAGCCCGAGATCCGCGAGTGGGAGCCGCGCGGCGCGCTGGTCGGCGTCGGCCTGCACGAAGAGATCGCGCGAGTTGCCGACACACGCCGGCTCGTGCTCGAGGTCGGCGACGGCCAGGCCCAGGCGGTGGCGGCCGCATTGACGTCGCTCGGCTACATGGTCGTGGCCGTCACGAAAGACCTGGCGGGCACCGACCGGGTCGTGGAGGGGCATGATCGACGAGGCGGTTGACGCGCTGCGCGCGGGCAAGCCCGTCGTCCTCCCGTTCGACACCGTCTACGGGCTGGCGGCCGAGCCGTACCGCGAGGAGTCGACGCTCCGCCTCTACAAGTTGAAGGGCCGCCTCGAAACGCAGCCGACGGCCCTCGTCGCGGCCGACCTCGACTACCTGCTCGAGTGCGTGCCGGAGCTGCGAGGCCGTGCCGCGACGCTCGCCCGACAGCTCCTGCCCGGGACGCTGACGCTCGTCGTCCCGAATCCCGCCCGTCGCTTCCGCTGGCTGACGGGCACGAGCCCGGAGACGATCGGCGTCCGCGTTCCCGCGCTGACCGGGCCGGCGGGCGAGGTGCTCGCCCGCGTCGGGGCGGTCGTCGCCACCAGCGCCAATCTCCCAGGCGAGCCGGATCCCCGCCGCCTTGTCGAGGTACCGGAGAAGATCCGGGCCGGCGCGGCGGCCGTCCTCGACGGCGGCGAGCTAGCCGGCACTCCGTCCACCGTCGTCGACCTGACCGGGCCGGAGGCTCGCATCCTCCGCGAGGGCGCCGTCCCTGCCGACGAGATCCTCCGTCGACTGCAGGCGCCAGTACGATCCAGCTGATGGCCGTCGCCGCGGAGCAGACGTTCGAGCAGCTGACGACAGCCGGTCTCGACCAGGTCGATCCGGAGATCGCCGAGCTGCTCGGCCGCGAGCTGGAACGGCAGCGCGGGCAGATCGAGCTGATCGCATCCGAGAACTTCACCTGGCCGGCCGTGCTCGAGGCGATCGGGTCGACGCCGACCAACAAGTACGCCGAGGGCTATCCGGGCAGGCGCTACTACGGCGGCTGCGAAATCGTCGACGAGATCGAGCAGCTTGCGATCGACCGCGCCAAGGAGCTCTTCGGCGCCGACCACGCCAACGTGCAGCCGCACGCCGGCGCCCAGACGAACATGGCCGTGTACATGGCCGCGCTGCAGCCCGGCGACACGATCCTCTCGCTCGAGCTCTCGCACGGCGGCCACCTCACGCACGGGCTCAAGGTGAACTTCTCCGGGAAGCTCTACACGATCGTCCACTACGGAGTTTCGCGCGAGACGAACGTCGTCGACTACGACGAGGTGCTCGCGAGGGCGCGCGCGGCCCGCCCGCGCCTGATCGTCTGCGGCGGCTCGGCGTACCCGCGCACGGTCGACACCGCGAAGTTCCGGGAGATCGCCGACGACGTCGATGCGCTACTCCTCTGCGACATGGCGCACTTCGCCGGGCTCGTCGCGGCCGGGCTCCATCCCAACCCCGTCGAGCACTGCGACTTCGTCACGTCGACGACGCACAAGACGCTGGCCGGGCCCCGCTCCGGGTTCGTGCTCTGCACCGAAGAGCATGCGCAGGCCGTCGACCGCGCGGTCTTTCCCGGGATGCAGGGCGGCCCACTGGAGCACACGATCGCCGCGAAGGCCGCGTGCTTCAAGATCGCCGGGACGGCTGCGTTCCGCGACTACCAGGCCCAGGTCCGCCGCAACGCCGACACGCTCTCCGAGACGCTGATCGAAGGCGGCCTCGACGTGCTCACCGGCGGGACCGATACGCACCTGCTCCAGCTCGACCTGCGCCGCACCGAGTGGACCGGCAAGGCCGCGGAGGAGCGGTTGCACGAGGTGAAGCTGACCGTGAACCGCAACACGGTTCCCTTCGACGAGCGCAAGCCCACCGTCGCGAGCGGCGTGCGCATCGGCACGCCGGCGGCGACGATGCGTGGGATGGAGGAGGACGATTTCCGCGAGATCGGTCGCGTGATCGTTGGCGCCCTCGGCGACTCGCCCGACCTCGGTGCTCTGCGATCGCGGATCGAAGCGCTTGTCGCGGAGCATCCGCTCTATCCGGGGTTCCGCGGCTGGACGACGTACGTCATGCAATGAGCGTGGCCGAAGCTCGCACCGGGCTCGTCGTCGAGGTCAAGCACCCGCTCATCCAGCACAAGCTCGCGTACCTGCGCGACAAGAACACGCCTACCGTTCACTTCCGCAAGCTCGTCAACGAGGTCACGCTCCTGCTCACGTACGAGGCGACGAAGGACATGCCGACCGAGGACGTCGAGGTCGAGACCCCGCTCGAGGTCGGGCAATTCCCGCGCATCAGCGGCAAGAAGGTTGCCGTCTGTCCGATCCTGCGCGCCGGCGTCGGGATGCTCGACGGCGTCCTCTCGTTGCTCTCCAGCGCGCGCGTCGGGTTCATCGGCATGTACCGCGACGAAGAGACGCTGCAGCCGATCGAGTACTACGCCAAGCTGCCCGCCGACGTCGCCGACCGGGACGTGATCCTGCTCGACCCGATGCTCGCGACCGGCAACTCGACGGCGGCGGCGGTCGAGACCGTGACGAAAGCGGGCGCGACGTCGGTGCGGCTGCTCGCGATCATCGCGGCGCCGGAGGGGATCGAGCGGATCCACCGCGACCATCCGGAGGTCCAGATCGTCGTCGCCGCGATCGACCGCGGCCTGAACGAGCGCGGCTATATCGTCCCCGGGCTCGGAGACGCGGGCGACCGCCTGTACGGCACGAAGTAGCGTGGGGGTGGTCGGCGAGCTCTTCAGCCGCCGCCGCGCGCGGCGCTGGCAGCGCTGGAGCGAGGTCGAGCCGGAGGAGGACTTCGTGCGCTGGGCGCGCGCCGGGACGATCGTCGCGACCGCGTTCTTCCTGTTCGTCGTCGCGGCGATCGTGGTCGCGCTGGTGCTGCACTGATGCTGCACACGCTCGCCGATCACCTCGAGGTCATCTGGGGCGCGCTGCTCGCAGCATCGATCGTCGTGCTGCTGACGCCGGCGGTCGGCGGGATGGCGCGGCTGCTCGGCGTCGTCGACCGCCCGGAGGGACGGCGCCTCAACCGCCGGACGGTGCCGCGGCTCGGCGGGCTCGCCCTGTTCTTCGGGATCTTCGTGCCGGCGCTCGCCTTCCTCGACCTCTCTGGGGAGACGCGCGGGCTGCTGCTCGGCGCCGCCGTGGCGACGACGGTCGGCGCCGTCGACGACTTCCGCGGCCTGACGTGGTGGGAGAAGCTCGGCGGGCAGGTGACGGCGGCGGCCATCCCCGTCGGGTTCGGGATCTGGGTGCACCGCTTCACGTTTCCGATCGTCGGAGTGCACACGCTGCCGAAGTGGCTGGGGATGCCGCTGTCCGTGCTCTGGATCGTCGCGATCATGAACATGGTCAACTTCCTCGACGGGCTCGACGGGTTGGCCGCGGGCGTGTCGGCGATCTCCGCGTTCACGTTCACGCTCATCGCGCTATCGCTGCCGCGACCGGAGATCCAGGCGGCGATCCTCTCCGCGGTCGTCCTGGGGGCGGCGCTCGGCTTCCTCCGGCACAACCTCTATCCGGCGCGGATCTTCATGGGGGACTCGGGCGCGCTCTTACTTGGGTTCGTGCTCGCCGCGGTGCCGCTGCAGGGCCTGCTCAAGACGGCGTCCGTCGTCACGCTCTTCTTCCCTTTGCTCGTCCTTGCCGTGCCGATCCTCGACACGTCGTTCGTCGTCGCCCGGCGCCTGAAGTACCGGCAGCCGGTCTACGTCGCCGACCGCACCCACCTGCACCACCGCTTCGTCAACATCGGCTTCTCGCAGCGGCGGGCTGCCGCCTACATCTGGCTCTGGTGCGGGACGTTGGCGGCGACGGCCCTCTCGATGCGCTTCATCAAGCCCCACCAGCACGGGGACTGGCACCCGTGGCGGACAACAATCGTCGGCGCGATCGGCCTCGTCGCCTTTGCGGCCTCGGTGTACATGGTCTACCTGCTCGAGATCGTGAAGCTCGCGAACCCGATCATCCGGCGGCGCGAGGAGCAGGAACGGGCCGAGCGTAAGACGGCATAGGCGTGGAGTTTGCGGAGCTGACCGAGCGTGCCCTCGCGGTTTGCACGAAGCTCGAAACTCGGGACCTCGGCGCCTGGCCAAGCTTGTCCAGGCACGGGAGGGCATCCGAGCGGTCGAAGAAGCCGAGAAGAGACTTGAGCATGAGCTCTCTGACCTGCTCTGGTCTGTGATCGTGCTCGCCGACAGGTGCGGCGTCGACCTCGAAGAGGCTTTCTTTCGGACGATGGACGAGATCGAGACGGCTCTCGATTATCCCTAGGCCTCGTACAAAGTAGGGCTCTTTTCGGCCTGGAAAGCGGCTTCCGGCTGTCACAAAGTTGGTATGCTCCCGGCGGATGGAGCCCACCACCCGCCGCCCGTTTCAACCCGCCGGGGCGGGAGGGCTACTCCTAGGAGTGCTGCTCGCCGCCATCGGGGTCGGCGTGCTGATCGGTTGGGCCGCGGGCGGCGCGGGTATCGGGGCGCTCATCGGCGCCGTCGTCGGGATTCCGCTCGCCGTCTTCTCCGTCTACCGGCGCTACCGGGGAGCGTTCTGATGCGGGCCGGTCTTTTCTCGACGCCGCGCCCCGAGCCGGGCCGTCTCCTGCCTGCAGTGGGCAGCGGCGTACTCCTCATGGCCGCACTGCCGGTCTTCCTGTTGCTCGACTGGCCGCTCGTCGGCTGGGTCCTCGCAGTCGTCCTCTGGGTGTTCGTGCACGTGCTCGACCTCGTGCTGGCGCGCGTTCGCAAACCGACGGCTAATCTCGCGGGCTCTGCTGTGCAGGCATTCGGCGTCTTCTTCAAGGCAATCGCATTGCTGACCGTCCTCGTGGCCACTGCTGCGGCTCATCCGCACGTCGCTGTCGCGGCGGCAGTGACATACGCGCTGGCCTATACGTTCGAGCTCGGGTTCTCGCTGGCGAGTTACTTCGGAGGCACCCGATGAGGACACGCCTGACGACGATCGTCCTACTCGCCCTCGTCTTTCCGCAGGCGGCACTCGCACGCGGCGAGTTCGATCCGACTGAGGAGTTCGAGCAGCACGAGTGGGTCCCCATCCATCTGGGCCCTCTCAACCTGTCCATCACGAAAGCCGTCGTCTATCTGCTGCTCGGCACGCTCCTGACGATTCTTCTCGGCCTTGTGCTCATGCGTTGGCGCCTCGGCCTGCGTCCGGGAGCTCGACAGACAATCGGCGAGCAGCTCTACGAGGTCGCGCAGACTCAGGTCGCTGAGCAGGGGCTGCCTTCGAAAGCGATTGGGCGTTGGTTCCCCTACGTCGCGTCGTTACTCCTCTTCATCTTCGTCGTCAACATGCTGGGCTTCATCCCGCTGCCGATTACCGGCGAGACGTGGCACGGGATTCCGACGTGGGGGATCTACGCGGCGACGAGCTCACTGTCGGTCACGCTTGCGCTCGCCTTGATGACGTTCCTGTTCACCCACATCGAGGGGGTGCGCTGGAATGGACCGGTTCGTTACTTCAAGAGCTGGATCCCGGAAGCACCGACCGGCCTGCTCTTCCTGATCGTCCCGCTCGAGGTCCTCGGCCAGTTCATGAGGCTGATCTCATTGAGCGTCCGTCTCTTCGCCAACATGCTCGCCGGGCACATCCTGATTCTCACGTTCCTCGGACTCATCTTCATCTTTCAGTCTCTGGCACTGTTGCCGGTGCTCATCCCGGCGACGCTCTTCTACATCTTCGAAGTCGTGATCGTCGTCGGGATTCAGGCGTTCATCTTCGCAGCGCTATCCGCCATCTACATCGGCTCGGCCATCGAGCCCGAGCACTAAAGGAGGAATGACGTGCACACGCTTCTCGCAGCAACGTCGGGGGACGTTACGAAGGCCGGCAAGGCGATCGGTCTCGCGCTCGGCGTCGGCCTCGGTGCGCTCGGCGCCGGTATCGGCATCGGGAACATCTTCGGGTCGATGATCCAGTCGGTCGCACGCCAGCCGGAGCTGCGCGGTGAACTGACGGGCATCCAGTGGCTCGGCTTCGCACTGACCGAAGCGGTCGTCTTCTACGGCCTGCTCGGCTCGATCCTGGCGTACGTCCTCGTCTGATGCTCATCGCGTCCAACCCGCTCATTGAGGTTCGTCTCGGCTTGATGGTCTGGACGATCGTGTGCTTCGTGATCACGTTCTACGTGCTCAAGCGGCTTGCGTTTGGACGCATTCAAGCCGCGATCGACGAGCGGCGGCAGCGAATCCAGCAGTCGCTCGAATCGGCTGACCACGCCCGCCACGAAGCTCGCAGGCTGCTCGAGGAGCACCGTGCGCTGATCGGCCAGGCGCGCGGGCAGGCCGAGGAGATCCTCTCCGAGGCGCGCAAAGTCGCCGACTCCCAGCGGCAGCGCGTCAAAGAGGAGACCGAAGCCGACCGGCAGCGCCGACTGGAGGAGACGAAGCGGCAGATCGAGGCCGAGACCCACCGCGCCCTGGAGCAGATCCGCGCCGAGGTCGCCGACCTCACGCTGATCGCCACCGCGAAGGTCACCGGCAAGGTGCTCGACGACTCCGACCACCGCCGCCTGATCGAGGACGCGATCCGCGACCTCGACTTCTCGGCGCTCGAGGAGACGCGCACATAGCCGTCGTCCACCGCACCTATGCGCAGGCGCTGTTCGAGGCCGCCAAGGAGAGCGGACGCCTGCAGCAGGTGAGCGAGGAGCTTGCCGACTTCGCCGCGGCCGTCCACGACGTTCCCGAGCTGCGCTCGGCCCTGCGCAATCCGGAGCTCGATCCGCAGACCAAGTCCGCCGTGCTCGATGAGCTGCTCGGCGGCGCCGAGGAGCTGATCCGCAACTTCCTGCGCCTCGTCGCAGAGAGAGGCCGCATCGGCCAGATCGAGGAGATCGCGCGCGAGTTCGACCGCCTCATGGCGGTGGAGGAACGGCGGCTGAACGTCGAGCTGACGACGGCGCGCGAGCTGTCCGCCGACGAGGCGCGCGACTTGCTGAAGCAGATCGAGGACGCCTCGGGACGCAAGATCGAGGCAACGCGCAAGGTCGATCCAAGCCTGATCGCCGGCTTCGTCCTGCAGGCCGGCTCCATGCGCGTCGACGCGAGCGTGCGCGGCCGGCTCGAAGGTTTACGTCATGAACTCGTGAGGAGGAGCTAACGCAGTGAAGCTACGCCCGGAAGAGATCACGTCGATCCTCAAGGAGCGGATCGAGCACTACGACGTCGAGACCGACCTCGCCGAGGTCGGAACCGTGCTGCAGGTCGGCGACGGCATCGCGCGCATCTACGGGCTCGAGAACGCGGTCGCGCAGGAGATGCTCGAGCTCGAGCACAACGTCGTCGGGCTCGCGTTCAACCTCGAGGAAGACGACGTCGGCGCCGCGCTCTTCGGCGAGTGGCAGCACGTCAAGGAAGGCGAGCCCGTCAAGCGCACCGGCCACGTCGCGAGCGTTCCGGTGGGCGAGGCGCTGCTGGGCCGCGTCGTCGACCCGCTCGGCAATCCGCTCGACGGCGGCGGCCCGATCGAGACGGACGAGACGCGCCCGCTCGAGTTCAAGGCGCCGGGCGTGGTCGACCGTCAGCCCGTGAAGGAACCGCTGATGACCGGGATCAAGGCGATCGACTCGATGACGAACGTCGGCCGGGGCCAGCGCGAGCTGATCATCGGCGATCGTCAGACCGGGAAGACGGCGATCCTGATCGACACGATCCTGAACCAGCGCGACACGGACGTCGTCTGCATCTACGTCGCGATCGGGCAGAAGGCGTCGACCGTCGCACAGGTGTACGAGAAGCTCCGCGACGAGGGTGCGATGGAGTACACGACGATCGTGTCCGCCGCCGCCCAGGAGGCGGCGCCGATCAAGTGGATGGCGCCGTTCGCGGGCTGCGCGATGGGCGAGTACTTCCTCTACGACGGCAAGCACGCGCTCGTGATGTATGACGACCTCTCGAAGCACGCGGACGCCTACCGGCAGCTGTCGCTGCTGCTGCGCCGCCCGCCGGGTCGCGAGGCCTTCCCGGGCGACGTCTTCTATCTGCATTCCCGCCTGCTCGAGCGTGCGTGCAAGCTCTCGGACGAAAACGGCGGCGGCTCGCTGACGGCCCTGCCGGTGATCGAAACGCAGGCCGGCGACGTCGCCGCGTACATCCCGACCAACGTGATCTCGATCACCGACGGGCAGATCTACCTCGAGGCCGACCTGTTCTTCTCCGGCGTGCGGCCGGCGGTGAACGTCGGCATATCCGTCTCGCGCGTGGGCGCATCGGCGCAGACGAAGGCGATGAAGAAGGTCGCCGGCCGCCTGCGGCTCGACCTCTCGCAGTACCGTGAGCTGGAGGCGTTCGCGCAGTTCGGCTCGGAGCTGGACCAGGCGACCCAGCAGGCGCTCTCCCGCGGCGAGCGGATGGTCGCGACGCTGAACCAGCCGCAGTACCAGCCATGGCCGATGGAGGAGCAGGTAGCCGCGCTGTACGCCGGCGTGAACGGTTTCCTCGACAAGATCCCGGTGCCGCAGGTGCCGCGGTTCCAGGACGAGCTGCGCGAGCATCTGCGCTCGGAGGGTTCGGTCCTGAAGGAGATCCGCGAGTCGGGCGACCTGTCCGACGAGACGGCCGAGAAGCTCGATGCGGAGCTGAAGAAGTTCATGCAGATGTTCAATGTCGAAGAGGAAGCGGCGCTCGTCGCGTAGGTGGCGACGCTCCAGGACATCCGGCGCCGAATCCGCTCGGTGCAGAACACGCGCAAGATCACGCGTGCGCTCGAGCTCGTCGCCGCGTCGAAGCTGAGGCGGGCGCAGGCGCGGATCGAGGACATGCGTCCGTACGCCGACCGGATGCTCGAGCTGATGTCGGGCACGGCGCGTGCGAGCACGTCGGTCCGGGGCCTGCCGCTCCTGCAGCAACGCGAAGTCAGCACCGTCGCGGTGGTGACGATGATGGGCGACCGGGGCCTCTCGGGCCCGTTCAACTCCCAGGTCCTCCGCCGCGCCCTGGCGCTGAACCGCCGGCTGCGCGCGGAAGGCAAACAGGTTCGCTGGGTGGGAGTCGGCCGCCGCGGCGTCGGCTCCCTCCGCTTCCGCCGGCTCGACCTGTCCGGAGAGTTCACCGGCTTCACCGACGACCCGCGCTATGCCGACGCACAGGCGATCGCCCACAAGGTGATCGAGCTGTACACGAATGAAGAAGTCGACCGCGTGGTGGTGATCTACAACCGCTTCGAGTCGGCCCTCACCCAAACGGTGACAGAACAAGAGCTCCTCCCCCTCTCGGAAGCCCTGCTCGAAACAGACGAGGAAGCACGAAAGGAAGATGCGCTCCGAGGCGACTTCATCTTCGAGCCCGAGCCCGAGCAAATCCTGGAACGGCTCCTCCCCGTCTATGTGGAGACGGAGCTCTACCGAGCCCTGTTGGAATCGGCCGCCTCGAAACACGGCGCCCAGATGACCGCGATGAGAAACGCCTCCAAGAACGCAGAGGAGCTGATCGACAACCTGACCCTGGCAATGAACCGAGCCCGCCAGGCGGAGATCACCCAGGAAATCCTCGAGGTAGTAGCCGGAGCAGACGCTCTCACAGCCTGACCCAAGGCAGGGGTCAGACCCTTTCGGGTCAGACCCCAAGCGCTCACCAGGAGCCAAATAAGAGCCGCACGCAGCGCCGTTTCCCTAACAAAGCGACGCGGTAAGCGTCGCATTGTCTGTCAGAATGCGGCCCGCCCCGAGGAGGGGGCGGGACGAAGGTATGGGCCTGCGGTCGCAGTCCCATAGACGAACGGAGGGAGTAGATGCATCGACGTAAGCTCTGGCTCTTCGCCGGGGTGGTACTCGCAGCGCTTGCGCTCGCGGCTACCGGCTCGGCGAGGGTTAATGGGCCGGACAGTGCCTCGTCCTCGAAGGCGGGCACGCTGGTCTTCGGAGCGGAGCAGGGCGGCGGTCCGGATTGGTGTCTCAACCTGATCCTGGACATCGACTGCAACGCGTTCTGGAACGTCGTGTTCCAGACGCCTGTGATCCGCGGCGCCTTCCTGTTCACGCCCAAGTTCACGTACGCACCGGACCTGATCACGAAGGCCACGCTCCAGACGAAACCGATGCGGGTGACGTACTACATCCGCAAGAACGCTCACTGGAGTGACGGCACGCAGGTCACCGGCAAGGACTGGAAGTTCACGTGGCAGACGGCGACCAACCCGAAGTACAAGGAGCACATCGACCCGCTCGGCTGGGAAG
>JBKPGW010000024.1:0-4179 GCA_046729555.1 Actinomycetota bacterium
CGGCGGCCGATGATCAGTAGCCAGTCGAGACATTCGGCGCGGACGGTGCGGACGAAGCGCTCGGCATAGGCGTTCGCTTGCGGCGCGCGGATCGGGGTACGGATCACCTCGATGCTTTCGCTACGGAAGACCTCGTCGAACGCGGCAGCGAACTTGCTGTCGCGGTCGTGGATCAGGAATCGCATACGGTCAAACAGGCCAGTGAAGCTGAGATTGCGTGCCTGCTGGGTTACCCAGGCTCCGGTCGGGTTGGTTGTGCAGCCGGCGAGGTGGACGCGGCGGCTCTCGAGTTCGATGAAGAAGAGCACGTAGAAGCGGCGCAGCGAGAGCGTCTCGACGGTGAGGAAATCGCAAGCGAGCATGGTCGCGGCCTGCTGGCGCAAGAACTGGCGCCAGCTCAGCACAGAACGCCTCGGCGCGGGCGCAACGCCGTTGCCGAGCAGGATCCGTCTGACCGTGCTCGGCGAGACACGCAGGCCGAGCTTGCGCAGCTCGCCGGCGATCCGCGGGTAGCCCCAGCGCGGGTTCTCGCGCGCGAAGCGCAGCACGAGTTCGCGCACCCGACCGTCGGTCGGCGGACGGCCCGGAGCTCGCTGGGGCTGCGACCATTTTCGGCGCACAAGCTCCCGATGCCAGCGCAGAAGCGTCTGCGGTTTCACCACCAAGCCGTGGCGCCGGCGCGGCGGCAGCAGGCGGGCGAGCGCCGCCAGTAACGCGCGATCGGCCGGGCGCAGCCTCGGCCGACGCCCTTGCCGTTCGAGCACGGCCAGCTGATGCCGCAACACCAGCAACTCGACGTCCTTGGCGAACTCGCTGCGCCGGCCACTGGCCAGCAGCCGCAGCAGAGCTGAGAAGGCGAGATAGGCGAAGGAAAGGAACATACGCCGATGCTCTCATCACCCGGCGCCAAGAGCAGCAAGAGCGGAGCCCTTTGCCCGGAGGGCAGCCAATGGCTGCCGCGCCCAAACCAATCTGGTATTCGCGCGCGCGCGCGTGAAACAAGAAAAGAAGAAAAGAACAGGCGGCGCTAGCAGAACTAGCCAGCGCTACCGCGACGCCGTTGTAAGGGAACCGGCATCTTGGAACCCCTCATGCCCCGACCTAGACTCGCACCCGGCCTTCGTCGCATCATTGATCGGTGAGCGAGCGTCCGAGCGGGACCGTCACCTTTCTCTTCACCGATATCGAAGGCTCCACGCGACTGCTACAGCAGCTTGGCGACCAGTACGCGGACGTTCTCACGGAACACCGCCGACTCGTACGGCAGATCTTCGCGCGGCACGGCGGGTATGAGGTCGACACCCAGGGCGACGCATTCTTCGTCGTCTTCGCGCGGGCGCGCGACGCCGTTGCCGCAGCGGCCGAGGTGCAGCGTGCTACCGCCGAAGAGGGCCGGCGCGTGCGGATCGGCATCCACTCAGCAGAGGCCGTCTCCACGGAGGAGGGCTACGTCGGGCTCGGCGTCCACCGCGCCGCGCGGTTGTGTGCCGCGGCTCACGGTGGCCAGGTCGTGCTCTCCCAGACGACGCGCGAGCTGATGTACGAGACGCCGCTCGAGGAGGTCGAGCTGCGCGACCTGGGTGAGCACCGCCTGAAGGATCTCGCACAGGCACAGCGGCTCTACCAGCTAGTCGTCCCAGACCTCGATGTCGACTTCCCGCCGCTTCGCAGCCTTGAGAACCGGCCAACGAACCTCCCACTCCAGCGCACGCCGTTCGTCGGCCGCGAACGCGAGATCGCGGAGGTTGCTGAACTTCTCAGGCAGGCAGACATCCGCCTCGTGACGCTCACCGGAACGGGCGGCACCGGCAAGACGCGGCTCGCGGTGCAGGTAGCAGCCGAACTGCTAGACGACTTCCCGGACGGGGTCTTCTTTGTCGGACTGGCGGCGCTTGCCGATCCCGATCTCGTCGTGCCGACGATCGCGCAGACGCTGGGCGTCCGCGAGGGCAGCGGGCGGCCGTTCGCCGACACGCTCCGCGACTACGTCAAGGGGCGACAGCTCCTGCTCGTGCTCGACAACTTCGAGCACCTCCTCGACGCCGGCCCCGCGGTCGGCGAGCTCGTCGCGGACGCGGGACAACTAAACGTGCTAGCGACGAGCCGCGCCGCGCTCCACCTTGCCGCGGAGCACGTCTACCCGGTGCCGCCGCTCGAGGTACCCGACGAGCACGTCGACGTCGAACGTCTGTCTGTGGTCGAGTCGGTCTCCCTCTTCGTGTCGCGTGCGCGCGCGGTTCGGCCAGAGTTCACGTTGACCCGCGCGAACGCAGAAGCTGTCGCAGGAATCTGCAACGCGCTTGACGGACTTCCGCTCGCACTCGAGCTTGCCGCCGCGCGCGTGGCCGTTCTTCCCCCCGCTGCACTCCGGGACCGACTCGTCAACCCCTTCAAGCTGCTCATCGGCGGCCCGCGCGACGCGCCCAGGCGGCATCGAGCCTTACGGGCCGCCATCGACTGGAGCTACGACCTGCTCGAACCGAACGAGGAGGTTCTCTTCGCGCGGCTTTCCGTCTTCGCCGGGAGCTTCACACTCGAGGCGACGGAACACATCGTCGGGGCCGAGGTCGTCGACGAGCTCGCGTCGCTGATCGACAAGAGCCTCGTCCGGCTCGAGGGGAGCGAGGAGATACCGCGGTTCAGGATGTTGAGAACGATCCGCGATTACGCACTCGAGCGCCTGCGCGCCACCGGCGACGAGCACCTCGTCCGCGACCGCCATCTCGAGCACTACCTGCGGCTCGCCGAGGAAGCGTACGCGGAGCGCTACTCGAGAGGATGGGGCGAAACAATCGCCGCGCTCTCTCCGGAGCTCGACAACCTGCGCGCCGCCGCCGACTGGGCGGCGGAAAGCGACGCGGAGCGCGAAATCGAACTCGTGGGAGCGCTCGCCTGGTTCTGGATCAACCAGACGACCGCCACCGAGGCCGAGGAGCGGCTGGCTGCTGCGCTCGGCCGTACAAGAACTCGGACCCCGGCGCGCGCGCGGGCGCTGTTGTTCCGCGGGCAGGCCGCCCGCGCACGGGGAAAGGGCGAGCAAGCGGTGCCGCTCTTTGAGGAGGCGCTCGCTGCGTGGCGGGAGCTGGGTGATGCCGAGAACGTGTCGAACGCGCTCGATGGGCTCGGTGGCGCCCACGTCCAGCGCGGCGACAACGAGCTTGCCGAACGGTACTACGAGGAAAGCCTCAAGTTGCGGCAGAAGCTCGGCGATCCCGAGCTCGTGACACGGTCGCTGGTCACCATTTGCCAACTGATCATCAGCCGCGGCGACGTCGATCGAGCCGAAGCGATCGCGCACGACATCTACCGGCGCGCCGCGGACACCTCAGATTGGGCGGGCGAGCTGGCCGCACTTGCCCTGCTCGCCGGCTGCGCCCTCATCCGCGGCGACTTTGCGAGCGCGGAGCAGCGCTACGCGCGTGCGGCCGTGTTCGCCTGGGAGCACGGCGATCGAAGGGAATGCGCGACCCAGATGCAGGGCCTTGCCGTCGCCGTCTCGGGCCGCGGCGACTACGAGCGCGCGCTCCGGATCTTTGGCGCGACGCTGGCCGAACGGGAGCGGCGCGGCCTCGAGTGGAACATCCCGTCTTGGGTCCAGCTTCTCGAGGAGCACCTCGGCCGCGCACGGGCGGACTTGGGATCGAAGGCGGCTGCTGCCGCCGAGGCGGAGGGCCGGGCGCTTCCGTTCGAGCATGCCTTCGACGAGGCCGTCCAGCCGAGCACCGTCGCCAGACGAGGTAGTGGTGGTGCGCCGAGCGCGGATGCCTCGGTGACGTCAGAGTTGCTCGGCTAAGCAACGCGAGCGTGTGGGTGCCGAGAATTCGATTCGCCTGCAAATTGGCAGGCCGGGTCTGAGGCCTCAGGCCGAGGATCCAGGCGGAACAGAGTTTTGAAACCCCTCAGGGAGGCGGCGGCCGTTACGGGGCGGATTTGCGCGCGACGAGGCTCGCGTAGGCGATGTGTCCGAAGAACGTGCCGGCTCTCACTCGCTTGCGAGCCTCGCGCTTGAGCGCGGTTGCGGTGTCGTCGTCGATCTGCCCGCGAGAGCAGAGCAGGTCGGCGCCCCGGTCGATGACGCTGAGCATGTAGTCGCCGCCTGCCGCCTCGACGTAGCCGTGGCTGCGAAACGAGGTGACCACGAAGCCGTTCTCGCGGGCGAGTGCGGGCAGGCGACGGATG
>JBKPGW010000025.1:0-35118 GCA_046729555.1 Actinomycetota bacterium
TTCGATCAGCTCACGGCGTGCGTCGAGGTCGGCGCCGATCTCCTCGTACCGGCGCGCGCGTGCGTCGATCTCCGCCGAGCGGCGCCCGATCGTCTCGTTCAGCAGGCGCTCGCGGTCGGCGAGCGCCGCCCACGCCTGCTCCAGCTCGTCCTGTTCTTCCGCCATTTGCGCGAATAATGACGTGAAAGCCAGACCGCAAGTATGCGACTTACAAATCATCTACTGAAACATGGGAGGACTGGTTGCTTCAGTCGTCCTCGCGCTTGCGGCAACAGGTCCAGTGTGCGGAGGCGGAAAGCCGGTGATCGCGGTCTCGTACCGCGTCCAGAACGACGTCGACACGGGCATCAGAGGAAACAACTGGGCGTTCGACACGTACCTGCGCTCCGTGCGCGTCTGGCGTCGGGCGCCCGGCAAGTTCTGCTCCGTCAGCACCTACGACGGCGACTTCGCCTCGATCGAGGGCCCAAGTCCGGGCGGGAAGTGGCAGCTGCCCGCCGGCATTCGCGGCACCTTCGGCGGCGCATCGGTCACCACGTTCCGCGGCCGGCTCGCCCCGCACAACGTGCCGTTGCGCGGCTTCCTCGGCGTGAAGGACTTCGCCTGCTCGAGCGCAGACATCAAGGGGCAATGCAGCGGCACGTGGGACTGGCTGCGCGACTATTTCACCGGCATCGCCGGCTTCCGCTACTCGCGCTACGAGTTCCGCTACCACGCGACCGAGAACGGCACGGGCACCTTCGCCGACAAGCTGGTCGGCGGGAAGGTCCGTTACAGCGGCGACATCAAGCCGGTCAACAGCAAACCGTAGCCGCGCGGCCCGGTAGGTTCCGGGCGGGTGGAGGCGCCGCGCGCGAGACGATGGGGGCCCATCTTGGCCCTGTGGCTGGCGCTCGGCGCCGGCCTGGCCGCCGCCACGACCCAGGTGGCCGATTGGTACGTGATGACGGACGAGCTCTTCTACGAGCGGCTCGCGATCAGCATCGGGAAGTTGCACACGCCGCTTCCGCACGTCCACGGAGAGCTGATCGCGAATGTCAACCAGCTGTATCCGCTTCTGCTCGCACCCTTGTTCGACGGCCGGCTCGTGCCCTCGGGACTGCGCGATGCGCATCTCTTGAACGCATTCGTGATGAGCTCTGCGTGCGTTCCGGCGTTTCTGCTCGCGCGCCGAGTGCTGCAGGGAAGCCGACTCGCCTATGCAGTGGCGGGCCTGAGCGTCTGCATTCCGTGGATCGCTCTTGCCTCGTTCCTCATGACGGAAGCCGTTGCCTATCCCGTCTTCCTGTGGACGATGCTGGCGCTGCACAAGGCGGCCGTCTCACCGCGGCCTCGGACCGACGCCTTGTTGCTCGTCGCGCTCGCCGCGGCCGTGCTGGCGCGCACCCAGTTCGCCACGCTGCTCGTCGTGGTTCCGCTCGCGCTGCTGCTGGACCGATTCTCGTTCCGCAAGCTCGTGTCGAACCACCGCGTGCTTGCGTTTGCCTACGCCGGCCTCGGAATCGCCGCACTCGTGCTGCTCGCGCTCGGTGAGCTGTCGCGCGTCCTCGGAACCTATTCCGTCACGGCCAAGGGCAACCTCGTGCCGAGCGGGATGCCGCGCTCGCTGCTCGAGCATCTGGCGCCGCTCGGTCTCGGCCTCGGGATCGTGCCGTTCGTTCTGGGTATCGCCTGGCTCCTGATTCCACTGCTGGGTGAGCGGACGCACGAGCAGCGCGCGTTCGCGAGCGTGGCCCTCGTCACCATCGTCGCGTTGCTCTGCGTGGTCACCTCGTACGACCTGCGCTTCGGCGCCGGCCGCCTCCACGACCGCTACCTCTTCTACGTCGTGCCCCTGATCCTGATCGCATTCACGGCGATGCTGCGCGAGGCGTCGTGGCCGCGGTGGCTGGTCTTCGCGGCCGCCGGGCTGCTCGCGATGGCGTTCGCGTTCATGCCGGTGGTGACCTACCAGAAGTTCAACGTCGACTCTCCCGTCGCGCTGCTGAACGACCCGCTGCTCGATCTCGCGGGATCGAAGCAGACCGCGCAGCTCCTGCTCGCCTTCGTCACGATCGTCGCGGCGCTGCTCCTGTTCGCCGGTCGGCGTTTCGCCGTGGCCCTGGCCACGCTGGCGGTGCTCGCCGCTCCGGCGCAGAGCGGTGCCGCCTTCGCGAGGCTCTTCGCCCACGACGGCACGAGCGGCCGCCCGCTGACCCTCGACCAGAGCGTCGTCTTCGACTGGATCGATCGCAAGGTCGGGACGAACGCGAACGTGACGATGATCCCGTACCCGATCCTGTACGGCAACTACTGGGAAAACGTCGCGTACTGGTGGAATGTCGAGTTCTGGAATGCTTCTGTTCAGCGCGCAGCCGTGTACGAGGACGCATTCACCGGCACGCCCGAGACGTTCCCGACCATCGACCTTGCTTTCGACCCGACGACGGGTCGCGCGAACGTGTCGCCGAGCGGCCTCGTCGTGCAAGGGATCTCCGAGACCAGATTCGGGCTCGCCGGCACGGGCCTGGGCGAGGATCGTGGCGCGCTGCTGCTGCGGCCCGAGCGGCCGTGGCGCGCGAACTGGCTCGGCCTCGGCTTCTACCGCGACGGCTGGACGATTCCAAAGGTCGTTGGGACGATCAGGATCTTCGCCGCCCCCGGCCAGACGGAACGGCGGCGACGCTATGTCACCGTCTCCCTGCGCGCGCCGCGAGACGTCCCGCCGCGCGGGTTCACCGTCAGCTCCAATGCGGACGCCTGGCGCGGCGACGCCGACGCGCACGGGACGAGCAAGCAGATCTCGGTCTGTGTTCCGCCGAACGGCTTCGCCGACGTGCGCGTCAGCGTCCCGCGTTACTCACCGATCTACGGCGACCCGCGCAGCGAGCAGTCGTTCGTCAGCTACGCCCGCTCGGGCGGCGTGCTCGTGACGGGAATTGCGCTCGCCGACGAGGTCGGCGCGTGCTAGCGACGGCTCAGTCCCGCTTGTCTCCGATGTCCTCGCGGGGATCCCACGAGCGGCTCCGGCTTCCCGACTTCGCGAGCCCGCGGCTGAGCATGTAGGCGATGCTCGCGAGCGTGGCCCACTGCCAGAAGAAGCGCGCGTCCACGCTGTCAGACGTGCTCGCCGTGATCCCGAGCCCCATCAACAGAAGCAGAAAGACGAGGAACTCGCTCGTGACGAAGAACGGCCTTGTCTCGCTGTCGTGCACGTGCCGCGGCGGAGCGGCCCAGCGCGTACGCCACGCCGCGCTACGGTCGTATCGGCTTCCCGCTTGTGTCGCCATCATTCGCCTCCCTTTCGCGATTGCCGGATTCGAGTTTCCGCGTTTGACGGCGCGTGAAACCGGCTACTGAGGCATTCGAACCTGCGAACGGAGGTGAACGATGGGCTTGTTGTGGCTTCTAGTGCTGCTGCTGATCATCTTCGCGCTGGTCGGCGGATTTGCGGTCAACAACTGGCTGTTGCTGATTCTCGTCATCGCGCTGATCCTGGTTCTCGTCGGGTACGTCTAGGATCCACGCGAGCAGGGCCGCGTAGTCGCGCGCGCCCCAGGAGGCGTCGTCGGCCTCTGCGAGCCAGGAGCGCGCGGCCTGCGCGAGCCGCAGCTCGGGGGCGGCCGCGGTAACGAGATCGGCGTCCTTGCGCGCAAGCGATAGCGGAAAGCGGGGCGGGTACTCGTTCGCCTCGAACGCCGCGCGCCGGCGTTCGGCCTGCGCGGCAATCGGTGTGGCGGCCAGCACCTCGAACGCGGCCTCGCGTGAGAGGCCGAGCCGGTCGGCGAGCCTGAGCGCCTCAGCGAGGACGCCGAGCGCGCCGAAGAGGGTGGAGTTGGCGACGAGCTTGGCCGCGGCGCCGGCGCCGAGGCCGCCGACGTGGTGGACGGTGCCGAGCGTCGCGAGCAGGGGCTCGTATTGCTCATAGAGCTCGTCCGGCCCGCCGACGAAGACGTGCAGCGTTCCCTGCTCCGCCTCGGAGCGGCTGCCGAGCACCGGTGCGTCGAGCAGGGTCGGGATGGTCTTCGAGAGCTCGCGGATTGCGTCGGGCCCGACGGTCGACATCTCGATCAGCCTCTGCGGGGCGATCCCTTCGGTGACCTCGCGCAACGCCTGTGGGTTCGCGACCATCGTGATCGTCACGTCCGCTTCGCGTGCGGCGTCCGCGGGTGTCTCGGCAACGCGGGGAAAGCCGTGCGTTTTGGCCCTCGTGCGATTCCAGACGACGACGTCGTAACCGTGATCGAGCAGCCGCCGCGCGATTCGGCTGCCCATTGCACCGAGCCCGATCACGGCGACGACTGTCACGGGAAGAAACTAGAACAAGGTGCCGTCTGGTGAAACACTTGTGGGCATGACTGCCATTGCCGAAGGACTCACGCTGGAGGAAACCGCCCTGGCCGAGCTCCAGGCCGGCTTCAGGGGCCAGATCGTCGGCCGCGACGATCCCACCTACGACGAGCACCGCAAGATCTGGAACGGCTCGCTCGACCGCCGCCCCGCGCTGATCGCGCGCTGCGCCGGCGTCGCGGATGTGATGTCCGCGGTCAAGTTCGCGCGCAAGAACGGGCTGCCGGTGGCGGTCCGCAGCGGCGGCCACAGCTTCCCCGGCCTGTCGATGGCTGACGACGCGCTCGTGATCGATCTCAGCCCAATGAAAGGCGTCCGCGTCGATCCCGACGCGCGCACCGCGCGTGTACAGGCCGGTGTGCTGCTGGGTGAGCTCGATAAGGAGACGCAGGCGTTCGGCCTCGCAGCTCCGTCCGGGATCGTCACGCACACCGGCGTCGCCGGTTTGACGCTCGGCGGCGGGATCGGCTGGATCATGCGCAAGCACGGCCTCTCGGTCGACCAGCTACGGCGCGTCGACCTCGTGACAGCCGAGGGCGAGCTCGTCAAGGCGGGCGCCGACGAGAACGAGGAGCTCTTCTGGGGCGTGCGCGGCGCGGGCGCGAACTTCGGCGTCGTAACTGAGTTCGAGTTCGACCTCGTCCCCCTTGGCCCGACCGTGCTGGCCGGCCCGATCTTCTGGAGGATGGAGGACTCCGGCGAGGTGCTGCGCTTCTACCGCGACTGGGTCGCGGACGCGCCCGACGAGCTGATGACGATCGTCGTCCACCGCAAGGCGCCGCCGCTGCCGTTCGTCCCCGAGGAGCTGCACGGCGAGCCGGTCGTGATGGTGATCCCGTGCTGGATCGGCGACCTCGAGGAGGGCGAGCGCTTCATCCGCCCGATGAAGGAGTTCGGAAACGCGGCGGCGGACGTCTGCGCGCCGAAGCCGTTCCTGACCCACCAGGCGATGTTCGACCCGAGCTTCGTGCCGGGGCGCTGGTACTACTTCCGCTCGTTCGACGTCCCGGCGCTGACGGACGAGATGATCGACATTACCGCCGAGCACTCGCTCCGGATCAAGTCACCGCTGACGTCGTTCCCGATCTGGCAGATGGGCGGCGCCGTCTCGCGGGTCGGGGAGGACGAGACCGCGTTCGGCGGGCGTCAGGCCGCCTTCACGTACAACATCGGCGCGTCGACCGCGACGGCGGAGGGCTTCGACGAGGAGCGCCAGTGGGTGCGCGACTTCTGGTCCGCGCTCGAGGAGTGGCACACGTCGGTGTACATCAACTTCCTGTCAGGCGCCGAGGAAGGTCAGGAGCGGATCCGCGCCGCCTATGGGCCCGAGAAGTACGAGCGGCTGCAGGCGCTCAAGCGGCAGTGGGATCCGGACAACTTCTTCCGGCTCAACCAGAACATCCCGCCGAACTAGACATCCGACGCCGGCGCCCGCAGTCGGTCCGACAGCGTGCGGTATTCGGTCGCCATCAGCTGATCCTTCGTGCGCGCCGAGGCGTCCTTCATCGCGATCAGGTCGTCGAGGGACGCGACGTAGAGCGCCTGGCCGTCGACCTCCGCCGGCGCGCCTGCGGCGGCCTTCAGCTTGTCGTAGCCGGGCGCGCCGTCTGGATCGCTGAGAATGTCCAGGCTTCCGAACGGCGTCTCGAATGTGAAGTGCGAGCCCGATCTCAGCATTCGTGCATCGAGTTGCAGCCGAAGGTCGGAGGGTGCACCTCGAAGCCTGGCTCCTAGCTCCCGAAGCGCGGTCGCGAGCCGCTCGAGATTCTTCGCATCGCGTGCGTACGCGATGTCGACGTCATAGCTCGGATAAGAGGATCCGTGCGCGATTCCGGCGAGCCCACCGATCAGCACGAAGTCGACTTCGTGCTCGAGGAGCTTCCGGAAGATGGCCTTGGGCTGGAACTCAGGCGGTTCGCGCGACGCCACGGTTCCGCAAGACGAAGTTCGCGAGCGATGCGCCGTGGTCGATGCGCTGCGACACCGTCCGGCGCAAGTTCTGATCGAGCAGGGCCACGTCATGCCCGTAATCGATGGCTCTTCCCTCGAGCGCGAGTTCCTCCCCCATCAGGTCGAGCAGGTGCGCCAAGGTCTCGACCGAGGGAGATACGAGATCGCGTTCGATGCGAGAAATCGCGGCCTGAGAGGTCCGCGCGCGAGTGGCCAGCTGCTGCTGTGTCAACCCGTGACGCGACCGAGCCGTACGAAGAAGCTCCCCTCCAGTCACACGAGGAATATATCAGATATGACGTGGGACCGCTAACGCCCGACGAGATCTGTGGAGCTGGTCAGCGCGCGGAGCATCCAGAAGCCGGCCAGCATGGCGTAGACGAGCGCCGGCAGGAAGACGGTCAGGACGACGACCATGAACGTCGCTTGCGGGATCCCGTAGACAAGGGAGAGGAGGCCGACGGAGCCCATCAGCGCGACGACGCTGAGCGCCGCATGAACGAAGATCTGCTTGGCCGTCTGCGGTCGCGCCTCGCCGAGGCGAACGTCCAGCCAGGCCGCGAGCAACGCCGCGCCGACTGCCAGCCCAAGGGTCACCTCGATACCCCCATCCCGGACAGATCGTACGTCCGCGACGCCTGAAGTCGCGCTCCGATCGTCCAGGTCGACCCAGACCCACCGGTTACAGGCTCAACAATCCTTCGAATCGGCCCGGACCTTGTCGACGGTGATGTCGAAGTTGCCGAGCCGTTGCACGTTCGCCGACGCGCGAACGACGAACGAGCTCGCGCGCGCAGACGCGACACCAACTGCGAGAGCGGCGGCAACGACGGCGAGCAAACGCACCGAAATTCATCTTGACACCGGTGTCGGCGACTGACAAACTCATCGGCTTCCTGTTACGTCGAGGGAAAGGAGGTCAGGTGAAGTTCATGTTCCCGCTCATTGCGACCTGGTCTCTCGGTACCCGCGTAAACGTCTACGCGTAGGGCCGTAGGCCTCATCGTCGTGCTTGGCCCGCCGCGTGCGGGTCGCTGTAGTGCGCCGTCCGGCGCGAATCAACAGAAAGGAGCCGTTGTGACTGACCCGTCTGTCGTTTGCGACGAGTCACTCATCACGCTCCCGAAAGGGAGGAACGTTGTACGACTACTACCGATATCACTACGAGGCCCGTGAACGCGCGCAAACGCGTGAACGCGAAGCCGAAACCGAGCGGACGACCCGCCGCGAGGCCCGTGCACGCCGAGCGAAACGCCGGCGAACGCAACTGACCGCGCACCTGGCCCGGCTGCGGGCGCACGCTTAGAAGTTCATGCCGGCGCCCGGGGACTTCCGAGTCCCCGGGCGTTACCTTTTGCGCGGTGACTTTCGCCGTCCCCGCAGATGCGTACGACCGTTTCATGGGTCGCTACTCCGTACAGCTGTCACCGCAGCTGGCCGACTTCGCGGGAATCCAGGCCGGGCAGCGCGTTCTCGACGTCGGCTGCGGGCCCGGCGCGCTGACGACGGAGCTCGTGGGTCGCCTGGGACCCGCCCGGGTGTCGGCCGTCGACCCGGCTAAGCAGTTCGTCGCCGCCGCGCGTGAGCGGCATCCCGGCGTCGTCGTGCAGCAGGCGCCTGCGGAGAACCTGCCCTTCGACGACGAATCCTTCGACGCGGCGCTCGCACAACTCGTCGTTCACTTCATGAGCGAGCCCGTCGCCGGCCTTCGCGAGATGGCACGCGTCACCCGCGCGGGCGGAGTCGTCGCGGCGTGCGTGTGGGACCACGCCGGCGAACAGACGCCGCTGGCGCCGTTCTGGCAGGCAGTCTTCGAGCGCGATCCCGACGCCGAGGGCGAAGCTGAGCTCGCCGGCGGCCGCCGCGGCCATCTGACGGAGCTCTTCGGCGAAGCCGGCCTGCAGGACGTCGAGGAGAGAGCACTGCCGGTGCGCGTCGAGCACGCCACCTTCGAGGAATGGTGGGAGCCGTTCACGCTCGGCGTCGGCCCCGCCGGCAATTACGTGACGCGGCTGGAGGGCGACCGGCTGCGCGAGCTGCGCGAGCTGCTCCGCGACCGCCTGCCCGCGCCGTTTACGCTGGCCGCGCGCGCGTGGACGGCCCGCGGCCTGGCGTAGCCGTCAGGCGCTCCAGTCGCGGACGTCGGTGACGTCGACCGCGAGCACCGGCCCGTCCGGCGGCTCAATGCGGTACTGCGGGTATTTCTCTGCCAGCAGGGCAAGCGCGTGCTCCCGCTCCTCGCCGTCGTCGAGGACGCGTGCACGGCCGCGAAGACGGATCCACCAGAGCCGGCTCCAGTCGTCGTCGTAGTGGTCGACCAGGATCGTCACGTCTGGTCGCGCGCGGGCGTTCTCGATCCGGCGCAGCCTCGCCGATCGTTTCGGCTTGCGGTCGACGGCGGAGTAGAGCGTGTCGCCGTCCAGCGCGAAGACGATCGGAACGAGGTGGGGCCGTCCGTCCGGATCGGTCGTCGCCAGCCGCGCCACCCGCGCGGTCGTCAGCCTCGGGTCGTCCACTCGGCGTGATCCTGCCGAACGGCGCACAATGCCCGCAGTGAACGCACTCTGGCTCCTGCTCGGAATCGGGTTCGCGGCCGTCGTGTTCGGCGTCTTGACCTACATCGGGACGCGCTGGCGACCGTAAATGCGACGGGGGCCGGCGAACCGGCCCCCGGCACTTCCTCAGGCTCGAACTTCGCTGAGTTGCTGTGCGATGCCGACCGCGTAGCGGTCGACCTTGCCGATCTGCTGTCCGCCGCTCTCGGCCGCCTGCGCGCGTATACGGTCGGCTTGCTCCTCGCTCTGACGGAGCGAGTCTTCGCTCTCCCAGAGCGTGACCGCGAGGACTCGGCCGCTCGTGCGGTCGGCGAGTCCGATCAGTCCGACATTCCCCTCGAGCTCGCGAACCCGCGGGACGGTCTCCGCCTTGACCTTGTCGACGCTGTCGTCGATGTTGTCCGGCGATCCTTCGAGCGTGCTGACGCGGGCCGCCTTGGCGCGCTCGGCGTCGCCCTCGAACAGCGTGACCTCGTAGACGTCGACCGACGTCCGGTGGCCGCGCATCTCTTCCGGGAAGTGCTGCGCCATGTCTTCGAACGCCTGCGCGGAGTCGCGAATCGCCTCCTCGCTGTCGAAGAACGTGATGCTGAGCGACGTCCCGTGCTCGCGGTCGAAGAGCCCCAAAAAGCCCCTCGCATCGGGCACCGACGCCGGTCCCTGTTCGCGCGCCCGCTGGATCAGCTCGTCCGTGAGGCTCGGGTCGCGTTCCTCGAAGCTGGCAACGCGTGCGTACATCGCGCCACCTCCTTCCGTCTTGGGAAGGACGAGCCTACGCCTTAATCTGCCGAGGTGCACTTCGGCGTCATCCTCCCCAACTACGGCGCGGGAGCGACTCCCGACGCGATCCGCCGCACGACTGAACTCGCGGTGGAGCTCGGGTTCGACTCCGTCTGGACGACCGAGCACATCATCGTCGGCCCGGAAGGCGTCGATCCGTACGGCCGCGTCTACGACCCGCTCGTGACGCTGGGGTGGATCGCCGGCTGGACGGAGCGGATCGGGCTCGGCACCTCGATCGTGCTCGTGCCGCTGCACAATCCGATGCATCTCGCGAAGGAGGTCGCGACGCTGCAGGAGCTGAGCGGTGGACGCTTCCACCTCGGCGTCGGCATGGGCTGGCACAAGGACGAGTACGACTTCATGGGTGTGCCGTTCAAGGGCCGTGGCCGGCGCGCGAACGAAGCGATCCGGCTGGTCGTTCCACGACGCAACGGCGGAGCCGCACCCGTCGCCGCAGCCAGAGCTGTGGGTCGGCGGCAGCTCGGAGCCTGCGATCCGGCGGGCGCTCGAGCTCGGGGACGTCTGGCATCCCTCTCGCGGCTCGGATCCCGATCACGTCCGGCGCGTGAAGGAGCTGCACCCCAAACTGCGCGTGATCCCGCGCACACGGGCGGAGCTCGTCGACGCGATGCTCGAGGCGGGCGCCGAGGGCGCCGTCGTCCAGTTCAGCGACGAGCCTGCGATGCGCGACTTTGCGCGTCGCAGGCTCTCCGCGTGAGCTACGTGCTCGTCTTCTGGCCCGCCGCGACCTCGCCGCGCCAGGCGCCGGTCTCGGTGCCGCGGCTCTCGATCAGCTCCTTGAAGCGTTCGAGGTCACCGCGCACACGGCGTGCGTCGAGCCCTGCAGCCGAGCCCAGCGCTTCCGCCGGCCCCTCGGCCTGGTAGCTCATCGACAGGTGGACCAGCGTCTTCGAGTCGCCGCGCGGTTCGAAGGTCACGGTGCCGCGCGTCTTCTTCCCTTCCTCGCTGACCCAGCTGATCTGCCGGTCCGGGCGCTGCTCGAGAATCTTCGCGTCCCATTCCGCCTTCTTGCCGGCAACGGTCGCGGCCCAGTGCAGGCGCGTGTCGCCGAGCTGCTGCACATGGTCGACGCCTTCCATGAAGAGCGGAAAGTCCTCGAACTGCGTCCACTGGTTGTACGCCGTCGAGACCGGGACGTTGACCTCGATCGACTCGTCGATCGTGCGCAGAGTTGTCCCGCTCGTGAGGGCCGACGACCGTCGCTTGAGCAGCCGGCGTGCCGGCACGATTGCGGCGACGGCGACGCCGCCCACGCCGACGACGATCAGCGTGTTGCGGAGCTTGTGGCTGCGCTTCCTCTCCACGCGTGACCAGGCCTTCTCGAGGCTGTTCGTCATCTTGCCGACTTCGCGCCGGAGCTTCTCGTCGGCGCTCAGCCGTCTCGCGGCCGGCCAGAACCCGATGCGCCGCTCGGCGCGCCGCTTCGCCGCAACGCCGTGGTTGACGGCCTGGAGTAGCTGCTTGCGGAATTTCTTGTCCCGAGCCAGTACCGCGGTGAGATCCGTCTTGCTCTGTCCCAACATGAAGGCCCCCTCCTAGGTTTCCCTTTCCTCTACCGCGGATCGGCCAGTCCAAACGCTCCAACCCGAACTAGCCGAAAGCCCAGTGGTGGAAAGGCACGTCCCCGCTCAGGGTGAGTGGGGGCGTCGTTTGCGGCACGACGCCCTCACAGACCTCGCTATGCGCCTTCGTCTCAACGACCCAGCACTCGTCCCGGAGCTGCTCGACTTCCTGCAGTCGACGCCGGACGTGGTGGCCGAGGTCGTGAGCGAGAACGAGATCGAGGTCTCGTTGCTGGGCTCACTCGCCCACAACGCGATGAGGCTGGATCTGGACTTGCGACTCCGGGCCTGGGAAGCCGTACGAAACGCGCGCGGCCCCCTGGTGGAGCTCGTCGAGGAGTAGTCCGAGCCCGCCGGACATGCTTGCTTGCTCTCTCCTCTCTCGACGCTAGCGGATGGGGGCGGGTCGGAGCTGTGGCTGCCAAGAGGTCGCAGCGACGAGGAGCCCGCTGGCGGCGGTGAGCGCGGCGACGATCAGGATCGCGGTGCTTGCCGAGGTCACGTCTGCCCCGACGCCCGCGATCAGGGCGCCCAGGACGAAGCCGAAATCGCGCCAGAAGCGGTAGACGCCGACGACGCGGGCGCGGTCGCGCGGTTGGCTGGCGTCGGAGGCGGCGGCGATCAGCGTCGGGTAGACCAGTGCCGTTCCGAGCCCGAGCAGCACGGCGGCCGCGAGCGAGGGCGTGAATGCGCCATCGCCGGCGACGAGCAGGCCGAGCGCGCCGGCCTGGACGAGCATCCCGGCGGTGATCAGCGGTTTTCGGCCGGTGTGGTCTGAGAGCCAGCCGGTCACGAGCTGGCCTGCGCCCCAGATAACTGGGTAGGCGGCGGCGACGACGGCGATCTCACGCACGCTGGCGCCGCGGGCGGCCAGGTAGAGCGGCGCCAGCCCCCAGGCAAGCGCGTCGTTGAGGTTGTTGACCAGCCCGGCCTGGTTGCAGGCGCGCAGGATCGGGTCGCGCATGCTCGCGTGTGCGAACGCGTCCCGCAGCCCGCGATGCACCGGGGTCGCAACGCCGTAGGCAACCTGCTCGTGTGCGACGTGCGCACCCGTGTCGCGCACCGCGAAGACGCTGATGAGCAGGCCCGCCGTGGCGATCAGCGCGGCGCAGACCCAGACCACGGTCCGCGGCGCGAAGTCGGCGGCGAGCGCGCCGGTGGCGACGGCGGTCGCAGCGACGCCGAGGTACCCGAACGCGTCGTTCAGGCCGAGCGCGAGGCCGCGCCGGCGTGGCCCGGCGAGGTCGATCTTCATCACCACGGTCATCGACCAGGCCAGTCCCTGGTTGATGCCGAGCAGCACGTTGGCGGCGACGACGAACCACCAGGAGGGCGCGAGACCGATCAGCAGCGGCACCGGCAGCGCCACCAGCCAGCCGGCGACCAGCAGCCGCTTGCGTCCGAGCCGCTCCGCCAGCGCGCCGGCGGCGAGGTTCGTCACCGCTTTGGCCGCGCCGAAGGCGACCACGAACGAGAGGATCGCCGCGCTCGAGCGCAGCCCGAAGTCCTCCTTGCCGACGAGCGGCAGCACGCTTCGCTCCAGTCCGACCATCGCGCCGACGAGCGCGTTCAGCCCCACGAGCAGGGCGAACTGGCGCGCGTTGGCGCGCAGGCCGAGCCGGACCACGGCCGTCATGCGGGGAGCGCCACCTTGCCGGCCCGGTTGGCCGTAACGATCTGCTCCTGCTCTTGCGGACGTGGCGGCATGTCCGCGAGCAGGGCGTCCGCGAACGCGTCGGTGTCCGCGAAGCGGAGCATCTGGTTGTGCGCACGCTCGAAGCCGATCGTCGAGACCGGGTTTCCCGAGAGGCCGCGTCCACAGACAGAACCGGCGTAGTGGCTCGGGTAGAGGATCACGCCGTCGGGCAGCTCGAGCAGGCGGTTCAGGCTCGCGTGCAGCAGTCGCGCCTGCCCGTGTGTGTCGCCGGCGACGTGCAGGTCGGGGCGGCCGACGTCGCCGATCAGCAGCGAGTCACCGCTGAAGACAAGCCACGGCTCCTCGGTGCCGCGGCGCCGGTCGGCAACCGCATAAGCATGGTGCGCGGGTGCGTGGCCGGGCGTCGCGATCGCGGTCACGAGGGTGTTGCCGAGCTCGACGGTATCGCCGTCTGCGAGCGCGACGTGCTTGAAGCGAACCCCCGCCCCCGCTGGCAGGTGCGCAGTCGCGCCGGTGCGCGCGACGAGCGCTGGCAGCCCGGAGACGTGGTCGGCTTGCACGTGTGTCTCGAACACGGCGACGATCGGCGCGCCGAGCGACGCGGCCGTCGCGATGTAGTCCTCGACGAGCTCTGCGTGCGGGTCGACGACGGCGAGCTTGCTCTGCGTGCCGCAGCCGAACAGGTAGCTCGCGCAAGCCGTGCGGTCGTAGAGGAAGGGTCGCAGCAGCATCGTGGTTCTCCTAGTTCGCGGTTTCGATCGGACGGCCGGCGCGCCGCCACTCGGGGAAGCCGACGTCGAGGCGGCGCGCCCTCAGGCCTTGCTTGTGAAGCAAGCGGACGGCGTCGTCGGCGTACACGCAGTAGGGACCTCGGCAGTAGGCGACGACCTCCTTGCGCCTCGGCAGCGTGGCAGCGAACGTGCCGAGCTTCGTGATCGGCGCCGAGACCGCGCCGGGAATGTGGCCGGCCTCGTACTCCGCCTCCGGCCGCACGTCGAGCACGACCACCTGGCCGCGCGCAACTCGCTCCTCGAGCTCCTCCGGCGAGAGCTGTTCGACCTCGGCCCGGTCGCCGAGATAGTCCTCGGCCAGCACGTGCACCTCAGCCAGATGGTGCTCGGCGACCTCGCGCACAGCCGCCCACAGATCGACGACGCGGTCACTTGCGAGCCTGTAGTAGACGCGCGTCCCCTCGCGACGCGAGCGAACAAGCCCGGCTTTGGCAAGCAGCTGCAAGTGGTGCGAGGTGTTCGCGACGCTCTGCTCGATCTCGCGCGCAAGCTCGTCGACCGACCGCTCGCCCTGGGCGAGCACATCGACGATCTCTGCCCGGCGCCCCGATCCAAGCGCTTGGGCCACTGACGCGAATGCGTCGAAGAGCGCGGACTTAGCCACACTTGAAGCCATTCCGTATATTCAAGTTATCACTTGAATCTTTGAAGAGCAAGCGTTAGGCTGAGCTCGCACGACCCCACGTGACCCAAGGAGCTCGCCGATGAGCGCAGTGCAGACGTTGGACACGCACGACCTCGAGCAGCGCGTCAAGGAGATGTATCGCGAGGTCGCCGAGGAGCCATCCAAGGAGTTCCATTTCGAGACGGGCCGCGCGCTCGCTGAGCGGCTCGGCTACCCAAGCGACGAGTTGGACGCGATCCCGGCCGAGGCGATCGACTCCTTCGCCGGCGTTGGCTACTACTTCGACCTCGCCCGTGCTCACCCCGGCGAGACGGTCGTCGATCTCGGCAGCGGCTCCGGCATGGACAGCTTCCTCGCCGCCCGCCAGGTGGGCGAGACCGGTCGCGTCGTCGGCATCGACATGACCGAGGCGCAACTCACCAAGGCGCGCCGGCTCGCAGATGAGGACGGCTTTGCCAACGTCGAATTCGTCGAGGCGCACATCGAGCAGCTGCCGCTCGCCGACGGCTCCGCCGACGTCGTCATCTCGAACGGCGTCATCAACCTCGCACCCGACAAGGCACGCGTCTTCGCAGAGGCGGCCCGCGTGCTACGCCCCGGCGGCCGGCTCGCGCTCGCCGACATCGTCACGAGCGTCCAGCTCCCCCTCGGCGTCACCTGCGATGCCGCACTCTGGGCAGCCTGCATCGGCGGCGCCATGCAGCGCGACGACTACCGGGAAGCAATCGAAGCCGCGGGATTCGAGCTCGACGACCTGAAGGAGAACGACCAGTACCGCTTCGTCTCCGAGCGAGCCGACAACGCAACCCAGAAGTACGGCGTCAAGAGCGTCTCGCTTCTCGCGATCAAGCGCTAACCCCCGAAAGGAGAGGATCCGCATGGCAGAACAGAAGGTCGTCGTCAACCTCGCAACCGGGCTCGAAGACCCCGAGCGCGTCACCGTCGCCTTCCTCGTCGCCGGCGCCGCGCTCGACCAGGGAAAGCAGGTCGCGATGTTCCTTACCAAGGAGGCAGTCCGGCTCGCAGCACCCGGCGTGGCAGTCGGGGTCGGATGCGAAGGCTGCCCCCCGCTGCCGCGGATCTTCGAACAGTTCGCCGAGAAAGGCGGCGAGCTCCTCGCCTGCCCGTTCTGCGTGAACTCCCGCGGCATCGACGAAAGCACCCTCGTCGCCAACGCACGCATCGCCGGAGCCACACCGCTCTGGGAATGGATCGGCGACGAGCCCGCAACAGTCTTCAGCTACTGAAGGCGGAGCCCGCCTTCGGCGCGAGCGGCTAGTACGCGAACCGCCTTGAACGTCTAAACAACCCGGGCGAAGCGCCGTCCCACCAAAGAACCAAGGGCGGGGGTCAGACCCCAGCAGTTTGGTGGGCGCCACCGGCGTACGCGCAGGCGTCGTCGAGGGTGAGCGCGCGTCCGTCCTCGACCCACCAAAGAACCAAAGGCGGGCGTCAGACCCCTTCGGGGTCAGACCCCTTGGGGTCTGACCCCAGCAGTTCGGTGGGAGCCACTGGCGTACGCGCACGCGTCGTCGAGGGTGAGCGCGCGGCCGTCCTCGTAGTGCTTCGAGTAGGCGTTCGTGTCGAGGCGTTCGAGCGTCTGGGCGAGCCAGCGGTCGTACAGGATCTGGTTGTCCGGTTGTCGTTGTGCCCCGATCGACGTGCGCACGGCGTCGCTCGCGCCGAACAGCGTGGCTGCACGCTCGGCATCGCCCGCAGTCGCGGCCAGGCCCGCATAGGTCTCGAGACAGACCGCGATGCCGTGGGTCTCGCCCAGTTCGCGCGCGAGACCGAGGCTCTCGTCCAGCAGTTCGGTCGCCTGGGCTGGCTCCCCGAGCTCGATCGTCGCCGCTGCCAGCGAACGTGCGGCGGCGCTGATCTCGCGATCGTCCTGGCTCTCGCGCGCCAGCTCGAGCGCCGCCGTCAGCCATGTCACCGCCTCCGGCACATCCCCGGCGGTGAGCGCCATCAGCCCGATGTTCTCCTTCGCGAGCGCCTGCTTGGGCAGATCGCCGAGCGATTCGAAGTACTCGATGCTCTCCTTGTAGAGGTAGCGCGCCGCGTCGAGATCGCGGCTGAAGAACGCCAGGTTCCCGAGATTCACCAGTGCCGACGCGATCACGCGTGTCGATCCGGCTGTGCGGGCGTCTTCGAGTGCCGCCTTGAAGTTCGCCTGGGACGTGTCGAACTCGCCCTGCTCCGCAGCCAGGATGCCGACCATGTTGAGCGCCTCTGCGCGCAGCTCCGACGGCGTGTCGGGGGCGGCGGCGAGTGCGGACTCGAGCGCGGCTCGGCCTTCCGCAAGGTAACCGTGGATCTGCCAAAACCGTCGAATGCCCACGCCAAGCCGGAGCGCCGACGAAGCGTCGCCCGAATAGAGCGCGAACGCGAGCGCCGCACGGAAGTTGTCGTGCTCGTCCTCGAGGCGTGCGAACCATTCGACCTGGTCCTCGCCCTGGGAAAGCTCGGGCGCGGCTTCCTCTGCCAGCTCGACGAAGTGCGCGAGATGCCGTCGGCGAACGTCCTCGCTCTCGCCCGAGCTCGACAGGCGCTCGAGGGCGTACTCGCGCACGATCTCCAGCATCGAGAAGCGCGGCTCGCCGGCGGTATCCAGCCGGCGCACGAGACTCTCGTCGACGAGCGCGCCCAATGCGTCGAGGACGGGGCCGTCGCATACGGCTTCCGCTGAAGCAAGGGTGCAGCCGCCTGCAAAGACGGCGAGCTGCGCGAAGAGGCGCTGCGCGTCCGCGTCGAGCAGGTCGTAGCTCCAGTCGAACGTCATCCGCAACGTCTGCTGGTGGTGCGGCGCGTCGCGGCGCCCTCCGGCGAGAAGCTCGAGACGATTCCCCAGGCGTGAGAGCAGCATCGCCGGCGGGAGCAGCTTCGTTCGCGCGGCGGCCAGCTCGATCGCCAACGGCAGGCCGTCGAGCCGGGCGCACAGCTCGGCGACCGCGGCGGCGTTCTGCTCGCTCAGCTCGAAATTCGGATCGGCGGCCTGCGCGCGGCTGACGAACAGCTCGGCGGCCTCGTCGTCGGCGAGCGGCGGCACCGGGTATTCCCGCTCGGCCGCCACACGCAGCGGTGCACGGCTGGTCACGATCACCTTCACGCCCGGCGCCGCGGCGAGCAGGGACGCGATCGTCCGCGCCGCCGGTAGCACCTGCTCGAAGTTGTCGACGAGTAGGAGCAGCTCCGACTCGGCCAGCGTCTTCGCGAGCAGCTCTTCCGCATCCTGGCCGACCTCGGGAATCTCGAGCGTGTCGAGGATGGCGCGCGCGACGAGCGCAGGGTCGCGAGTCGTTGCGAGCGGTGTCACCGCTGCTCCATGCTGGAACTCGGGTGCCAGGCGCCGCACGAGCTCGAGCGCGAGCCGCGTCTTCCCGATCCCGCCGGTGCCCGTGAGCGTCACGAGCCGCGTCGCGCCGTCGCGCACCAGCTCGCCGAGCGCCGAGAGCTCGCGCTCGCGGCCGAGGAGCGGCGTGGCGGGAGTGGGGACGCGTCGCGGGGAAATCCCCGTCACCGGTGCGTCGAGCGACGGATCCTGTTCGAGGATGGCGCGTTCGAGCTTGCGCAGCGAGTCGCCCGGCTCGATCCCGAGCTCGTCGACGAGCGCCCTTCGCGCCCGCTGGTAGACGGCCAGCGCGTCCGCCTGGCGGCCGGACCGGTAGAGGGCGAGCATCAGCTGTCCGCGCAGCCGTTCCCGGAGTGGATGCTCGGCGACCAGCTGCTCCAGCTCGGCGACGAGCTGTCCGTGCCGGCCGAGCGCGAGGTCGGCGTCGATCCGGTCCTCGAGCGCGGCCAGCCGGAGCTCCTCGAGGCGGACGACCTCACCCTGGGCGAGCGGCTCCCAGGCGAGGTCGGCGAGCGCCGGCCCGCGCCAGAGCGCGAGCGCCTCCCGCAGCGTCTCGGCGGCGTCCACGGCGTTGCCGACGGTGAGCGCCGCGCGCGCCTGCTGGGTGAGACCGATGAATTGGAAGAGATCGACGGTGTCGGGATCGACGATCAGGCGGTAGCCCGGGGGCTCCGTCTCGAGCGTCCCCTCCGGGAGGAGCTTTCTCAGCTGCGAGACGTAGACCTGGATCGTGTTGCGAGCGGTGTCGGGCGGCTCCTCGCCCCAGAGCGCGTCGATCAGGCGGTCACGCGAGACGATCCGATTCGCCTCGAGCAAGAGGGCGGCGAGCAGGGCCCGGCGCTTCTGCCCACCGAGGGCGAGCGGCTCTCCCGCGACGCTGACGGCGAGGGGGCCGAGCAGGCGAAATTGAAGCTCTGCGGCCGCCATTGACGGGTCTTACCACGATTTCAAGCCGCTTTCAGCGTTTCTTCAGCGCCTGGAGCGACGATCGCGGCGTGAATGCAGCGCAAGCGAGTAGCCCCCACAGCACTGCGGCAAGCGCGCCGGGGGGTCATCCAACCGGCCGCGCTCTCAACACGGGCGGGACGGCCGTCGCCGTCGCGGCCGTCCCGTTGCCCGAAAGGAGGAGCCATGAAGAAGAGCAGCAGCTGGTGTTGAGCTCAGAGGATCAGGGGGACGGTGTCTCGGCGCCGTCCCCGCTGCCGCCCATGAGGTGGCTGGCTTGAGACGACTGATGCCGGAGCGGCTCCGGCGGCCGTTGCGGTCTCCGTCGTTCCGTCGCCTCGCTATCGGCAAGAGCATTTCGTATCTCGGCGACTGGCTCATGGTCGCCGTGCTCGTCGGCTGGGTCTACCAGTCGACGTCGTCAGTCGCCCAGGTGGCGCTGTTGATGGCGGTCAGGCTCGTGCCGCCGATCGTCGGCGGCGGCTTGGCGGCGTCGATCGTCGATCGGCTGCCCCGCCAGCGCGTGCTCGTCTGGAGCGAGCTCGCCTCCGCGGCCACGATCGCAGGTGCGCTCGTCGCGGTCATGGCCGGATCTCGGCCCGCCGTCTTCGCGCTGGTCGGCCTCTGCGGTTTGGTCTCGATGATCTCGACCGTCGCAGGGAGTGCGCTCATCCCGATGGTCGTCGAGCAGGACGAGCTTCCGGCTGCGAACGGGATTCACGCGGTCGGGCAGGAGGCCGCAATGGCGCTCGGCGCCGTCGCGGGCGGGCTGACGCTCGCGCTCGGCGGTGCGCCGGCCGGGCTCGCCGCGAATCTCGCCAGTTACGGGATAGCCGTCTTCCTCTTTGCGCGCATTCGCGTCGAAGAGGTCGAGGCTGCAAGTGGTCGCAGGCGCAGCGGCTTGGTCGACGGGCTGCGTTACGTCCTGGCCCATCGCGGGTTGACAGTCGTCGTGGGCGGCTTTGCACTGGCAACGCTCGCCACGGGGCTCGTCAACGCGACGCTGCCGAAGTTCACGTCGAGCCTCGGGCTCGGCGCGAGCGGTTACGGCTGGGCGCTCGCGGCACTGGCGTGCGGCATGATCGCCGGCGAGGCACTGACCGGCGCGATCGCCGCGCGCATCGAGCCGCGCTGGCTGGCGGGGGGACTGGCGGGAATGGGTGTGCTCTTCTTCGCCTTCGCGTGGGCGGGCAGCGCCGTGATCGCGCTCGGCTTCCTGGTCGCGTTCGGCGTCGCGAACGGCTTCACCGAGGTCGTGATGATGACGGCGATCCACCAGCAGGCGGAGGCCACGCACCAGGGCAGGGTCTTCGGAGTCGGCTCGACGCTGTGGCGCACGACCATGCTCGGCGCGGTTGCGCTGGCGCCCGTCGTCGATGCCGTCGCATCGCCTGCCGAGGCGATCACGGTCGCCGCCGTAGTCCTGTTCGTCGGCGCGGTGCTGGTTCAGCTCACGCTGCGTCCGTCGCAGCGCCTGGCGACTGCGCCGGCGTAAAGACGGCCGGTTCCTTCCGCCACATGTCCTCCAGCGCAGCGACGACGCGCGGGCAGAACTGGGTGCCGGCGTGTTCCCGGATCTCGGCCAGCGCCGCGAGCATCGAGCGTGCCGGGCGATACGGCCGCGTGCTGGTCAGAGCGTCGAGTGCATCCGCGACGAACACGATGCGCGCCGGCAGTGGAATGTCCTCGCCGCTGAGACCGTCGGGATAGCCCGCGCCGTCGATGCGCTCGTGGCTCGAGCGCGCACACTGGCGCACGAATGGATGCAGGTCGAGCTCGGAGAGGATGTAGTCGGAAATGAGCGGATGCGTCCGGACCAGCTCCCACTCGTCGTCGGTGAGCGGTCCCTCTTTACGCAGCACGTGTCCGGGGACGCCGATCTTGCCGATGTCGTGCAGTAGCGCGCCGATCTCGATCGCCTCGAGCTCGTCGTCACGGAATCCCAGCCGCCGTGCGAGCCCTTCGGCGACGGCGGCGACTCGCTCGGTGTGACCGCCCGTGTACAGATCCTTCGCCTCCATGCTCCGCGACAGCGCGGCGATCGTGTCCTTGTGCGCGCGGCGAAGGTTGAGGTTCGCTTGCCGGATCTCCTCGACGGCGGCCGCCGTCCGCTCGAGGTACTGGCGCACGGACAGGATCATCAGCGCGGGCGGCAACGTGAACGCGACGAGGCCAGCGGTTCCGACCTCTTTGTAGGCGATCGTCGCGGCGAGCGCGAGCGGGCCGAAGAGCGCGAAGTGGAAGCGCGCCCAGTGGAAACGCTCGAGCCAGATCTGCGACCAGGGCGTGCGCTCGGCCAGGCTCATCGCGAGGCAGAGGAGGCCGTTGTTGACGACGGCGTAGGCGATTCCGGCGAGCACGGCCGCAAGAAGCCGCACGTCGTCGAAGGCCTGAAAGACGAGCGAGGCCGCTGCCGCGGAGACCGCAAAGTTGGCCGCGTCGAAGACGGCCTTGTGCAGCTCGCCCCGCCGGCGCAGCCCGTGCGCGAACGCAGCGACGACGGCGATCGCCATCGTCGTGCCCGTGTCGAAGAGGAACGCGCTCGCGAGGATGCCGATGGCGGAGACGCTGACGCTGCCGCGGCCGTAGACCTGCACGGAGAACATCTGCAGGGCGAGCGTGAGGGCGAGCAGTGTCGCGACGCGCGCGGGCTCTGATGAGACGGTCGCGATGATGCCGTGAGAGGCAACGAGCAAGCCTGCGCAGCCGGCGATTGCCAGCCCGATGACGAGCCCCACAACCCGCTCGTCGAGCCCGGTCGCCGGCGTCACGGCTTGCAGGCGCTGCGGCACAGGCGGGCCTGCGAGGACGTGTTTTTCGAGAGCGAGCCGCATAGTCGTGTCCCAGCCTCCGAGCCGCTGAGGCCGGTTCACTCGGTATGTGCGACTGCGCACCTTTCCTCTTCCCCCGTTAGAGGGATCGGCGCTAGCGCCAGCGGGCGACGAGGCGGCCGGTCTCCTCCCTCACCTCGGTGCCGAGGGCGGCGCACGCGTCGCTGAAGCGCCGTGTGATCCAGCGTGCGTCGTCGTCCGTCGCCGCCCGCGTGTGCGCGAACGCGAGCTTGAGGGGGACCGCCTCCAGCCGGTCGCCCGCGAGGTCGAGGAGGAAGAGCAGTCCGAGGTCGTTGCGCAGCGTGCGATCGACGCGGTAGTCGTCGATGAAGTCGCCGAGGTCGTAGAGGACGCGCGGCGCGACCCCGTGGAAGACGTGCGCCGAGTGCCCCGCGACAAGCGTGGCGCCCGCCTCGAGCAGTGCGGGGGCGGTGCGCCGGACCCGGCGCGGCGGCTCGGTGGTCATGTTCGGGCCCCAGTGCGGCGTCACGAGCACCGCGTCCGCAGCGGGGAAGCTCGCGAGCCAGTCGGGCAGGCCGTCGCGCAGGTCGGCGTGGGCGATCCCCGGACGATCCGCGGCGGCCGCGTACTCGGTGGGATGGTCGGCGAAGGCGACGACGGCCAGGCGGAAGCCGTTCGCCTCGAGGATGACCGGCGCCCGCGCGCGCTCTGCGTCGGTGCCCGCGCCCACTGCGCGGATCCCTTCCGCGTCGAGGTGTGAGAGCGTGTCGAGCAGCGCGTCGGGCCCGTAGTCGAGCGTGTGGTTGTTGGCGAGCGTGACGCAGTCGACGCCGAGCCGCGCAAGCTCCTGGGCGGCCCAGGGCGGCGCGCGGAAGTTGAAGACACGGCCGGGCGTCGGCTCGCCGCGGGCCGAGATGCAGCACTCGAGGTTGAGGGCAAAGAGATCGGCTTCGCGGATCGCGTCGACGACCTCGGGCGCGAAGAGCTTGTGGCGAGGATCGCGATCGAGGCGCTCGGCGACCCCGCGCCCGAGCATCGTGTCGCCGGCGAGCGCGAGCTTCAACTGCCGAGCGAGCTGAGTGCGGCGGGCGTGACGAGGATGTTGCCCGTCGTCGCCGGCAGCTGCGTGCGCTTGCCGTTGAGGCTCGCATTGACGTTCCAGGGAGCGCCGATGCGTATCCAGAGGCGACGAGCCGTGAACCTCGCGGTCCGGCCCTCCTCGAGCATGTCCTCGTAGAGGACTCGGCCGCTCTCCGAGCCGAGGCGCACGAGGAGCCAGCACGGGCCGCGGGCGGCGACGAGGGCGATCCGCGCTGCCGCGGGGCGCCGAGGCGGTGCGGGGGAAGGCGGCGTCGCCGTGGTCACGCGCACGTGTGGAACGGCCGGACTGAGAGCCGCGTGATGGTGCTCGCCGCCGCTCGTCAGCCGCCAGACGAAGAGCCCGACGGCGACGGCGACCGGGATCGCGACGAGTCGGGCGTCGAGGATCCGGCGCGGGCGTCGAACCCGGACGGGCGGCGGAGCCTCAAGGGGGTCGGCCGGAGCGAAGCGCTCGTTGTACTCGTCCACGAAGCGCACCCCGTCGAGGCCGAGGAAGTCCGCATACGTGCGCGGGAATCCCTTGACGTAGGCGGTGCCGGGCAGCAGGTCGAAGCGTTCGTCCTCGAGCGCCTGCAGGTACTTCGTTCGGATCCGCGTCTCGCGCTCGACCGCAGACAGCTCGAGCCCTTGGTGCTCTCGAGCCGCGCGCAGGCTGCTACCGATCTCGAACACGGCTGCTCCTTCACAGTGTCGCGCCCACGGGGCAGGCGCGCCAGTCAACCCTCGAAGCCGTGCTCGCCGTAGAGCCTAACGAAGTACGCGACCGTGACGAGTTGCCTCCGCTCGAGCCGCCCACGGCGCTTCGCGAAGAGGACGACCTCCTCGGCGCCGCCCGGGCCGATCGGCTGGACGAGCCGGCCGCCTTCGGCGAGCTGCGCGGCGAGGGGCGCCGGCACTCGTGGGAACGCGGCAGCGACGAGGATCGCGTCGTACGGCGCGTGCGCGGGAAGCCCGAGGCTGCCGTCTCCGACGACGACGGTCGCGTTCTCGACGCCGTGGCGCTCGAGGGACGCACGGGCGGTGCTCGCAATGTCCTCCCAGCGCTCGATGCTCCACACGTGGACGGCGAGGCGCGCGAGCAGCGCCGTCTGCCAGCCGAAGCCCGTGCCCACCTCCAGCACGCGGTCGGACTCCACGAGCGCGAGCGCCGCGAGCATCTGGGCGACGAGCGAGGGCTGCGTCGTCACCTGCCCGTGCGGGATCCGAAGCGGCGCGTCCGCGTAGGCGCGGCCGGCCAGACCGAGCGGGACGAAGCCGGCCCGCGGGACGGCTCCGACCGCGTCGAGCACCCGTGTGTCGGTGACGCCGGCGGCGCGCGCGGCTGCGACGAGATCCGCCGGCTGAGACATGAGGGCTCGGCGATCCTACTCGGCGTGGGCGAATGGCCTGCGACCCCGGCTGAGCTGGTCAGCGAACAGGAGGAGCTCGCGCGTGCAAGCCCGCCGCCGTGGCGGCCCGGCCCGGCGGACCTCGCGGTCGGCGGCTGCTTCGTCTGCTTCGTGCGCGGCAAGACGGGGCCGGGTGACGCGGGTGATCCCGGTTGGGCGGGGGCGGCGCTCGTCCGGGGCGCTCGGCTCGTCGCGAGCGCCGTCGTGTCGGGTGCGGCGGGCGCGGCGTACGAGCCGGGATTGCTCGCCCGACGCGAGGGCCCGCTGCTCGGGTCCGCGGTGCGCCAGCTTGGTACACGCGCGGACGTGCTGCTCGTCAACGCGACCGGCCGAGATCATCCGCGCCGGGCCGGCCTGGCGCTCCAGCTCGGGGCCGTCCTCGACGTCCCGACGGTGGGCGTCACGCATCGCCTGCTCGTTGCCGAGGGCGACTGGCCGCCGGACGAACGAGGCGCAGTGGCTCCCTTCTACCTCGGCAACGAGTGCGCTGGCTACTGGCTCCGTACGCGCCGAGGCACGCGTCCCGTGGCCGTGCATGCGGCTTGGCGGATCGATGCGGAGACGGCCGTCGCGGTTGTCGCAGCATTGGCCGGGGGAACGCGAACGCCGGAGCCGCTCCGGCAGGCGAGGCGCTTGGCGCGCACGGCGCGTTCCTCGTTGTAGAGTCGTGGCAGAGGAGGTGGCGGAGTGAAAGCGCATGTAGGCGACCGAATCGTGGTCGAGTCGGAACGCGTCGCGCAGCCCCCGCGGACGGGTGTCGTCGAGGAGGTCATCGCCGAGGACCCGACGCGTCTGCGCGTGCGTTGGGACGACGGCCACACAACGGTCTTCGCCCCGGCGGCCGGAGCCGTCCGGATCGAGGAACCGAAGACGACCAGCTAGCGACTACCTGAACGCTCAGTAACCGGCGTACGCTTCTCGGGTGATCGTCTGCCCGAATTGCGGCCACGAGAACGAGGCCGCAGCGAAGTTCTGCTCTCAGTGCGCGACACCGCTTGCCGAGGTGCGCGGCGGGACGGAGCGGAAGGTCGTCACCGTCCTATTCGCCGACCTCGTCGGGTTCACGTCAAAAGCCGAGCGGCTCGACCCGGAGGACGTCCAGGCAATCCTGCGCCCCTACCACGAGCGGCTGCGCTACGAGCTCGAGCGCTGGGGCGGCACCGTCGAGAAGTTCATCGGCGACGCCGTGATGGCGCTGTTCGGCGCGCCGGTGACGCGTGAGGACGATCCCGAGCGCGCCGTGCGTGCGGCGCTGGCGATCCGCGACTGGATCGTCGAAGAGGGAAAGCTCGAAGTCCGGATTGCCGTCAACACGGGCGAGGCGCTCGTCACGCTCGGCGCACGGCCCGAGGCTGGCGAGGGGATGGCGGCAGGCGACGTCGTCAACACGGCCGCGCGGTTGCAGTCCGCGGCGCCGGTGAACGGCATCATCGTCGGCGAAACGACGTATCGCGCGACGGCGGAGACGATCGACTATCGCGAGCATCCCGCCGTCGAGGCGAAGGGCAAGGAGGAGCCGATTCCGGTGTGGGAGGCCGCCCAGGCGCGTGCGCGCTTCGGCGTCGACCTGGCGCCGGAGGCACGCACGCCGCTCGTCGGCCGCGAGCGCGAGCTCGACCAGCTGCTCGACGCGCTCGAGCGCGCGCGGCAGCAGCGTTCGCCGGAGCTCGTCACGCTGGTCGGCGTTCCGGGCATCGGCAAGAGCCGGCTCGTCGGCGAGCTCTTCCAGTCGATCGAGCGCAGCGGCCACCTGACCTACTGGCGTCAGGGGAGGTCGCTGTCGTACGGCGAAGCGGTCAGCTACTGGGCGCTCGCCGAGATGGTCAAAGCTCAGGCCGGCATTCTCGAAACGGACGGCGACGAGGAGGCCGAGGCGAAGCTGCGGCGCGCGGTCGAGCAGCTGCTCGTCGAGGACGCGGAGTGGGTGCTCGCTCATCTACGGCCCCTCGTCGGTCAGGCGGGCGACGTGGCCGCGGGCTCGCCGGAAGAGGCGTTCGCCGCTTGGCGGCGGTTCTTCGAGGCGCTCGCCGAACAGCACCTGCTCGTGCTCGTTTTCGAGGACATCCAATGGGCCGACGACGGGCTGCTCGACTTCATCGAGCACCTCGCCGACTGGGTCAGCGAGGTCCCGATGCTCATCCTCTGCACGGCGCGGCTGGAGCTGCTCGAACGGCGTCCGGCCTGGGGCGGCGGCAAGTTGAACGCGGCCACGCTCGCCCTCTCACCACTTTCGGACGAGGAGACTGCGAAGCTGCTCTCCCTGCTGAGCGAACGCCCGCTGTTGGTGGCGGAGACGCAAGCGGCGCTGCTCGATCGCGCCGGTGGAAATCCGTTGTATGCCGAGCAGTACGTGCGCATGCTCGCCGAGCGCGAGAGCGCGGAAGATCTTCCGTTGCCGGAGTCCGTTCAGGGCATCATCGCCGCGCGGCTCGATTCGCTCGCGCCGGAGGAAAAAGGGCTGCTGCAGGACGCGGCAGTTGTCGGAAAGGTGTTCTGGCTCGGCGCCGTGGCCGCGACGGAGCAGCGGCTGCATGCGCTGCAGCAGAAAGAGTTCGTCCAGCGCGCACGACGCAGCTCCGTCGAGGGCGAAACGGAATACGCGTTCAAGCATCTGCTCCTGCGCGACGTCGCCTACGGACAGATTCCGCGTGCGGAGCGAGCACAGAAGCACCTGCGGGCCGCAGAGTGGATCGAGTCGCTCGGGCGGCTCGAGGACCACGCCGAGATGGTCGCGCACCATTACGCGAGCGCCCTCGGGCTTGCGCGCAGTACCGGCGACGGCGCCCAGGAGTTGCGCTCGCGCGCGCGGGCTGCGTTCCGCGAGGCAGGCGATCGCGCCGCCCGGCTCAACGCTCTTGCGGAGGCCGACCGCTACTTCACGGAGGCGCTCGCGCTCACGCCCCAAGGCGATTCGCTGCGGCCGGAGTTGCTACTTGCGCGCGGCCGCAGCCGGTTTCTCGCGACCGAGGAGGGCGAGGACGATCTCGTGGAGGCACGCGACATCCTGCTTGCCGACGGCGATCTCGAGCGCGCCGCCGAGAGCTCGATCATGCTCGGGCAGATTGCCTGGAGGCGGGGGCGGTCCGACGAGGTATCCGCGCACCTCGAGGACGCTCGCGCGCTGGTCGTCGAAGGCAGTCCGACTCGCATCCAGGCAGCCGTTCTATCCGAGATCTCGCGCTATGAGATGCTCGCCGATCGCAATCAGCGCGCCGTCGATGTGGGGCTCGAGGCGCTGCGCATGGCGGAGGAGTTGGGCCTCGACGAGCTGCGGGCTGCTTCCCTGATCAACATCGGCTCGGCGCGTGCGGGAATGGGCGACCCCGCCGGGCTTTCGGATCTTGAACACGCCATTCCTCTGGCGGCGGAGGCGAACGCCATCAGAGAGCTGATCAGGGCCAACAACAACCTTGCCTCGTTGTACGTCACGCACGGCCAAATGGCCAGGGCGCGTGCCCAGATCATGGAGACCCGCCGACTCGCCGTGCACTACGGTCATCGGGGATTCGTCCGTTTCATCGACGGCGGCCCCGGGATCGCGGTGTACTACGGGACCGGACAGTGGAACACGGCCCTCGAGCACGCCGACGCGTTCGTCGCAGAGGTCGAGAGCGGCTCGCCGCATTACCAAGCCTCGAGCGCCTATGTGACCCGGGCGATGATTCGACTCGCACGCGGCAACGATGTCGGCGCTCTGGCGGACGCGGAAAGTGCCGTCGAAAACGTGCGCCCGATCAGCGACCCGCAGTTGCTGCACACGACGCTTGCGCTCGTTGCCCTCCTCTTCTTCTCCCTCGGTGAAGAGGCGCGCGCACGCGAGACCCTCGACGAGGTCCTGGATGGTCTGAGTCAGGTCCGTGAGCTCGCCTTCGCCGCAACCGAGTTCCACTTCGTCGCGTGGCTCGCGCTGAAATTCGGCCGCGAGGCGGACGTCGCACGCCTGCTCGCGCGAGAAAAGTTCGAGCTGCTTTGGCATCGAGTCGCGCAGGCTGTCGTCGCGGGCGAGTTCCGCGAGGCGGCCGACCTGCTTACCGGAATGGAAAGCGCGCCGCAGGAGGCGTTCTATCGGCTGCGCGCGGCTGAGCAGCTCGTGGCGGAGGGCCGACGGGCGGAGGCCGACCAGGAGCTGCAGGCGGCGCTTGCGTTCTACCGCTCGGTGGGCGCGACGCGCTACGTGCGCGAGGGCGAGGCGCTACTGGCGGCCTCCGCATGAGCAGTCGAGAGCGCAAGATCGTCACGGTGCTGTTCGCCGACCTCGCAAGCTTCACCTCGCGTGCGGAGCAGCTTGACCCGGAGGACGTCGAGGCGATTCTGCGCCCGTACCACGAGCGCCTGCGCTACGAGCTCGAGCGCTGGGGCGGGACCGTGGAGAAGTTCATCGGGGATGCCGTGATGGCGCTGTTCGGTGCGCCGGTGACGCAGGAGGACGATCCGGAACGTGCGGTGCGCGCGGCGCTTGCCATTCGCGACTGGATCGTCGAGGAGGGAAGGCTGGAGGTGCGCATTGCCGTCAACACCGGTGAGGCGCTCGTCAATCTCGCCGCGCGTCCGGAGGCGGGCGAAGGCATGGCCGCCGGGGATGTCGTCAACACCACCGCGCGACTGCAAGCGGCGGCGGCGACGAACGGCATCCTCGTGGGCGAGACGACGTATCGTGCGACGGCGGAGACGATCGACTACCGCGAGCATCGCGCGGTCGTGGCGAAGGGAAAGGAAGAGCCGATCCCGGTCTGGGAGGTCGCCCAGGCGCGGGCGCGCTTCGGCGTCGACCTCGCGGGGGAGGCGCGGACACCACTCGTCGGGCGCGACCGCGAGGTCGAGCAGCTCGTCGGCGCGCTCGAACGCGTGCGCGAGCAACGCACGTCGGAGCTCTTGACGCTCGTCGGGGTTCCGGGCATCGGCAAGAGCCGGCTCGTTGGTGAGCTCTTCCAGTCGATCGAGCGCGGCGGCGTCTTGACGTACTGGCGGCAAGGACGCTCGCTCCCCTACGGTCAAGGTGTCAGCTACTGGGCGCTCGCCGAGATGGTGAAGGCCCAGGCCGGAATCCTCGAGACCGATGGTGAGGCCGAGGTCGAGGCGAAGCTGGAACGCACCGTGGCGCAGCTCGTCGACGAAGACGCCGACTGGGTGGTCGCACAACTACGCCCGCTCGTCGGCCAGGGCGATGCGGCCGGCACGCAGGAGGAGTCGTTCGCGGCGTGGCGTCGCTTCTTCGAAGCGATGGCCGAACAGCGTTCGCTCGTGCTCGTGTTCGAGGACATCCAGTGGGCGGACGACGGGCTGCTCGACTTCGTCGAGCACCTCGCGGACTGGGTGCGCGACGCGCCCATGCTGATCGTCTGCACCGCGAGGCCGGAGCTGCTCGAGCGCCGGCCAACCTGGGGCGGCGGCAAGCCCAATGCCGCGACCGTCACGCTCGCACCCCTCTCGGACGAGGAGACCGCGAAGCTGGTGGCCACACTCGGCGCGGAGACGGAGAGCGGGCTGCTCGAGCGCTGCGGCGGCAATCCGCTCTACGCGGAGCAATTCGTGCGCATGCTGGCCGAGCGCGGCGACGCCCAGGCGACGCTCCCGGAGACGGTGCAGGGGATCATCGCAGCGCGGCTCGACTCGCTGGCGGCGGGGGAGAAGGCCCTGCTCCACGACGCCGCCGTGATCGGCAAGGTGTTCTGGCTGGGCGCGCTCGGCGCGACGGAGCAGCAGCTCCACGTCCTGCGCCAGAAGGAGTTCGTGCAGCGTGGGCGCCGGAGCTCGGTCGAGGGCGAGACGGAGTACGCCTTCAAGCACGTGCTGGTGCGTGACGTCGCGTACGGCCAGATCCCGCGCGCTGACCGCGCGCAGAAGCATCTACATGCAGGCGAGTGGATCGAGTCGCTGGGCCGTCCGGAGGACCACGCCGAGATGGTCGCGCACCACTATGTGAATGCGCTCGAGCTGACGCGCGCGGCCGGCCAGGCCGACGACACGCTTGCGGAGCGGACCGTGCGCGCGCTACGCGAGGCGGGCGAGCGGGCGCTCACGCTCAATGCGCTTCCGCAGGCTGCGAACTACTACCGGCAGGCGCTTGCGCTCGCCCCGGGTGACGCAGAACTGTTGTTGCGGTACGGCCGCGTCCTCTACCTGCAGGACGCGCAAGGCGAGGGCGAGCTGACGGAAGCGCGCGCAGCCCTGCTCGCTGCGGACAAGCGAGAGGCCGCTGCAGAAGCGACGCTGATGCTGGCCGATATCGCGTGGAACGAGGGCCGGCGCAAAGACATGGAGGCGCACCTCGACGAGGCACGCACGTACGTCGCCGATCTGCCTGCGTCGCGCGCGCAGGCGGCCGTCCTCAACGAGGTCGCGCGCTACGAGATGCTCGCGGGTCGACTCGACACCGCCCTCGAGCGCGGTCTGGAAGCGCTTGCTCTGGCGGAGGACCTCGGGCTCGACGACCTGCGCGCACGGGCGCTGAGCACGGTCGGCGTCTCGCGCGCCGACATGGGAGACTCGGCGGGATTCGCCGAGATAGAGCAGGTGATCGAGCTCGCGTCGCGCCTCAACGCGATCCCTGAGATCTTGCGCGGTTGGAACAACGTGACGGCGCTCCACATCCTCCACGGGAACTTCGAGAAGACGCGGGAGGGGGAGGCGGAGACGCTCCGCCTGGCACGACATTACGGTCAGCACGGCTTCGTGCGGTTCATCGAAGGGGGCGCGTCGGTCGGCAATCGCTACCACGCCGGCGAATGGGACGACGCCCTCGTCCGTGCCAACAAGGTCATTGCAGACGTCGAGCAGGGGGCTCGCGTCTATCAGGTCGCCGCCTTGCACGCCTTTCGCGGTCTGATCAGCCTCGCACGTGGCGACGACCAGGGCGCCGAGTCGGACGCCGAGCTGGCGGTCGAGCGCGCGCGGCCGCTCGGCGACGTGCAAGCCTTGAATCCGGATCTCGCAATGGCGGCCTTCTTGTTCACCTCGGTCGGCAACGAGCAGCGCGCGGACGAGACGGTGACGGAAGCGCTGGAGAGCCTTCGTCCGCTCCACCATCTCGGCTTCGCCGTGATGGAAGCACCGGCGCTCGCGTGGGCGGCGCTGGCGCTCGGCCGCGAGTCGGAGCTGGTCGAGGTGCTCGAGCGCGAGCCGTTCAAGTCCCCGTGGCTGCGCGCGGCCCTCGCGGTCGCCTCTCGGGACCTTCGTGGAGCAGCCGACATCTTCGGCGGCATGGGAGTTAAGTCGCACGAGGCCTTCTTCCGGCTGCAAACGGGCGCCGAGCCGGACGTGCGGGCGGCGCTCGAGTTCTACCGGCGCGTGGGCGCGACGCACTACGTGCGCGAGGGCGAGGCGCTGCTGGCAGCTTCGGCGTAGCCTGGTATACTAATCGTATGACAACTCAGGTACCAGTCCGTCTGACAGATTCAGACCTGGCGGCACTGGACGCGGCAATCGCTCGTGGCCGGTTCGCGAACCGGAGCGAGGCGCTGCGCGCAGGGCTCGAACGAGTCCTCTACGAAGAGCGCCAACGCGAGATCGACGAAACCTATGCCGCTGCGTACGCAAAGCACCCGCAGGAGGAGTGGGTTGGTGAGCTCGGCCTTGCCGGCCTCGCCGCGTTCGACCGAGCCGAGGGCGGCTCGCCGCTCTGAACCGCGGCGAGATCTATGACGTCGAGCTCGACAGCCGACGCCGCCCAGTCGTGATTCTTACGCGCGACCGGGCGATTCCGATTCTCGCGAACGTCACGGTTGCAGCGGTGACCGGAACGATTCGCGGCCTTGCCACGGAAGTGCCGCTCGGCCCGGAGCACGGGCTTGCGCGGGAGTGCGTCGTGAACTGCGACAACGTGTTCACGATCCCGAAGCGAGCTGTCGGTCGTCGGCGCGGCGAGCTCGAACCCGAGTCGCTCGCGCGCCTGCGGACAGCCTTGATGATCGCGCTCGACCTCGAGCAGCCTGCCTAGAGCACGCCCCCGACCTCTTCCAGGCTGGCGAGGTTGTGCCCGCTGAGGAAGACGTCGACGTGGGGGAGCGCCTGGCGCATGCCGCGGGCGAGCGGCTCGTAGGCGGGGTCCTCCTTGAGCGGGTTGAGCCAGACGACCCGGTGCGCGAGACGCGCCAAGCGCGCCATCTCGGCGCGCAGCACCTCGGGTTCGCCGACGTCGAGGCCGTCCGAGCAGATCACGACCACGGCCCCGCGCGCGACGTTCGTGCGCGCGAGCGCGCGCACGGCATCCCCGATGCGCGTGCCGCCGTTCCAGTCGACGACCTCCTCGCTGGCGCGGCGGAGCGCCTCCTTGGCGTCGGCGCCGGCGAGCGCCTTCGTCACGCGCGTGAGCCGAGTGCCGAAGCAGAACGCCTCCCAGCGCGCGTCGGCTTGCAGCGCCGCGCGGGCGAAGAGCACCAGCGCACGCGAGTAGTCCGCCATCGAGCCGGAGACGTCGAGTAGCAGGACGAGGCGCCGCCTGCGCCGCCGCCGTGCCCGCCACACCCGCTCGACGGGCTCGCCGCCGGTACGGAACGAGCGCCGCAGGGTTCGTCGCAGGTCGGGATCGCCTCGCCGCGCGCGCTCGCGGCGGCGCGTGCGGCGGCTCGGCACCGTCAGCCGCAGGCGCCGCATCAGCTCGGCCAGCTCGACGAGCTCCTCGCGTGTCAGGGCGGCGAAGCTCTTCGTCCGCAGGAGCTCTTCCCGGCTCGCGAGCGCGACCTCCTCCTCGACGAGGGTCACCGGCCGAACAGGCGGCTCCTCCTCCAAAACCCCGCGGAAGACCCGGTCGTAGACCGGGATCTCCTCCGGGCGGGAGACGAGCGTCAGCCGCCCGGCCCAGTACAGGTGCCCGGCGGGCAAGGCTGCGGCGGCGCGGCAGAACTCGAGCACGCGTCCGGGCCCGACGGCAAGGCCCTCGTCGCGTAGCGTGCGCCCGAAGGCGACCAGCCGCGCGACCTCGTCAGCCACTGAAGAGCTCGGCCTGCGCCCGCCGCAGGTCATCGTGGTCCTTCAGCGCCCAGCCGAGCGTCTCGCGCGCGGCGTCGCCTTCCGCGCCGTCGGCGCCGAGTAGGTCGAGCGCGCGGGCCCAGTCGATTGCCTCTGCGATTCCCGGCGGCTTGGCGAGGTCGAGCGCTCGCAGCTGCGCGATCGCCTCGGCGACGGAGCGCGCGAGCGCCTCCGGCACCTCGGGCGCGCGCAGGCGCACGATCTCCACTTCCCGCTCGAGGGAGGGGAAGTCGATCCAGTGGTAGAGGCAACGGCGCTTGAGCGCGTCATGCAGCTCACGCGTGCGGTTCGAGGTAACGACGACGACCGGCGGCTCGTCCGCCGCGATCGTCCCCAGCTCGGGCACGGTCACGCTGAAGTCGGAGAGCACCTCGAGCAGGAACGCCTCGAACTCGTCGTCAGCGCGGTCGACCTCGTCGATCAGCAGCACGGCGCCCGAGCCCGCGCGCAACGCGTGCAGCAGCGGCCGCTCGATCAGGAACTCCGGCCCGTACAACTCCGCCACGTGGTCGCGCACCTCGCCCGCCTGCAAGGCGCGGGCGTAGAGGAGCTGGCGCGCGTAGTCCCACTCGTACAGGGCCTGCGCCGAGTCGATGCCCTCGTAGCACTGCAGCCGGATCAGCTCCGCGTCCAGGATGCGGGCGAGCGTCTTGCCGACCTCCGTCTTGCCGACGCCGGCCTCGCCCTCGAGCAGGAGCGGCCGCTGCATCGCGACGCCGAGGTAGACGGCGGTCGCGAGCCCGCGGTCGGCGAGGTACGAATCGGCTGCGAGCGCCCGTTCGACCTCCTCGACAGAACCGAATCCCACGCGGCCATCGTAGGACGTGGCAATGGCTCCGGGGGAGGCGTATCCTCGCCGACAGCGACAGCATCGACCGGGGCGAGAGAGGGAGGCGGTAATCCGTGTATCCCGCGGCGTTCGAGTACTTCGCGCCCGCGACCCTCGACGAGGCGCTCGACGTGCTCGGGCGCTACGACGAAGGCGACGCCAAGGTGCTGGCCGGAGGCATGAGCCTCATCCCCGTGATGAAGCTCCGCTTCGCGGCACCGAGGGCGCTGGTGGACATCAACCGGATCGGCGGGCTCGACACGCTCGCGGAGGAGGACGGGCGCTTACGGATCGGCGCGCTCGTGCGGCACAAAACGTGCGAGCGGTCGGACCTGCTGAAAGGCAAGTACGGCGCGCTCGGCGACGCCGCGCCGCTGATCTCCGATCCGATCGTGCGCAACCTCGGCACGGTCGCAGGATCGCTCGCGCACGCCGACCCGCAGGGCGACTGGGGCTCGGTGATGCTGGCTGTGCGCGCCGAAGTGGTCGCGCGCAGCCCCGACGGCGAGCGGACGATTCCGATCGACGAGTTCTTCCAGGGCCCGTTCACGACCTCGCTGCAGCCGAACGAGATCCTCACCGAGGTGCGCGTGCCCAAGCCCGGACGGGCGGGCGGCACCTATCTCAAGCTCGAGCGCAAGGTCGGCGACTTCGCCACCGTCGGCGTCGCCGTGCACGTGACGATGTCGAACGGCACGGTGGAGCAGGCCGGAATCGCCCTCACCGGCGTCGGGCCGACGAACGTCCGCGCCGCGGAGGCGGAAGAGGCGCTGACCGCACAGGCGCTCGACGAGGAGGCGATCGACGAGGCGGCGCGGCTCGCCGCCGCCGCTGCGCAGCCGCGCACCGACGTGCGCGGCACCGAGGAGTACAAGCGCAACATCGTCCGCATCTTCGCCGCACGCGGGCTGCGCAAGGCGAAGGAGGCGATCGCATCGTGATCACCCAGACGAAGCCGACGACGCAGGAGATCGCCGTCACCGTCAACGGGCAGGAGCACTCCCTCGAAGTGGAGTCGCGACTGCTGCTCGTCCACCTCCTGCGCGAGAAGCTCGGCCTGACCGGCACGCACGTCGGCTGCGACACGTCGGGCTGCGGCGCTTGCACGGTGCTCGTGGACGGCGTCCCGGTCAAGTCCTGCACGCACTTCGCCGTCCAGGTCGACGGGCGCGAGGTGAAGACGGTCGAGGGCCTGGCCAAGGGCGGCGAGCTGCACCCGCTGCAGCAGGGCTTCCACGAGGAGCACGGCCTGCAGTGCGGGTTCTGCACGCCGGCGATGATGCTCGTGAGCGCCGCACTGCTGGAGGAGAACCCGGACCCGACGGAGGAAGAGATCCGCTGGGCGCTCTCCGGGAACATCTGCCGCTGCACGGGCTACCAGAACATCGTCAAGTCGGTGCAGTGGGCCGCCAAGAAGATGAAGGAGACGTCATGACCGCGGTCGAGACCGAGCACAAGGGCTGGCTGGGGC
>JBKPGW010000026.1:0-10408 GCA_046729555.1 Actinomycetota bacterium
TGCCCCCTGGTGGGTCCCCACCCGTTTTTTGGGCGGGCGGGGGCGGGGGGGGGGGGGACGTGGTGGGTGGGGCCCCGGGGGGGTACCCACCCCGGACGTTGGCCCGGCGTCGCCGACGCGCTTGCCGCCGAACCGCAGAAAACCGCTGTGAGCCCTAAAACACCGGTGTTTCTCGCCAGACGCCCCAAACGGCGCGCAACGCATCGCACATTTCCCCCATCGTCACGTAGACCTTGGAAGCCTCGACGATCGGGAGCATCAGGTTCCGGTCGTCGTGGGCCGCATCCTCCTTCAGCCGTGCCAGGGCGGACTCTACTGCTGCCGAGTCGCGACGAGCGCGCAATGCCTGCACGCGACCGATCTGCTTCTCCTCCAGTGCCGGATCGATGCGCAGCAACTCGAGCGGTTGCTCGCCCTCGTGCTGGTACCGGTTGACGCCGACGACGATGCGCTGCCGCTGCTCGACCTCGTGCTGGTAGCGGAATGAGGCTTCGGCGATCTCGCGCTGGAAGAAGTTTTCCTTGATGGAGGCGATCACGCCGCCGAGCTTGCGGATCCGGTCGAAGTAGTCGTACGCCTCGGCCTCGAGCCGGTTGGTCAGGTCCTCGACGTAGTAGGAGCCGCCGAGCGGGTCGATCGTGTTCACGACCCCCGTCTCGTGCGCGATCACCTGCTGCGTGCGCAGAGCGAGTCGCACCGCGCTCTCGGTCGGCAGCGCCAGCGCCTCGTCGAAGGAGTTCGTGTGCAGCGACTGCGTCCCGCCCAGGACCGCCGCGAGCGCCTCCAGGGCGGTGCGGATGATGTTCACCTCGGGCTGCTGCGCCGTCAGCGACACGCCAGCCGTCTGCGTGTGGAAGCGCATCAGCCACGAGCGCGGATTGCGCGTGCCGTAGCGCTCACGCAGCTCGTGCGCCCAGATGCGGCGTGCAGCGCGGTACTTCGCGATCTCCTCGAAGAAATCGAGGTGCGCGTTGAAGAAGAACGACAGCCGGGGCGCGAAGACGTCGACGTCCAGCCCGCGCTCGATCGCGGCCTCGACGTACGCGAAGCCGTCGGCGAGCGTGAACGCGAGCTCCTGGGCGGCGGTCGAGCCAGCCTCGCGGATGTGGTAGCCGGAGATCGAGATCGGATGCCAGAGCGGCATCTCCTTCGCGCAGAACTCGATCATGTCGATCACGAGCCGCATCGACGGCTCGGGCGGGAAGATCCATTCCTTCTGCGCGATGTACTCCTTCAGGATGTCCGTCTGGATCGTCCCGCGGAGCTGCGCGCGCGGCACACCCTGCTGCTCGCCGACGCACAGATAGAACGCGAGCAGCATCGCCGCCGGCGAGTTGATCGTCATCGAGGTCGAGACCTCGTTCAGCGGAATCCCGTCGAAGAGGGTCTCCATGTCGGCGAGCGAGTCGATCGCGACTCCCTCGCGTCCCACCTCGCCGAGCGAGCGGGCGTGGTCGGAGTCGTAGCCCATCAGCGTCGGCATGTCGAAGGCGGTAGACAGGCCCGTCTGCCCGTGGTCGAGCAGGTAGCGGAAGCGTGCGTTCGTCTCCTCGGCCGTGCCGAAGCCGGCGAACTGCCGCATCGTCCAGAGCTTGCCGCGGTACATCGAGGGATAGACGCCGCGGGTGAACGGATAGACGCCCGGGTAGCCGAGGTCGCGGTCGTAGTCGATCTCGACCGCGTCCGGCGTGTAGAGCGGCTCGTTCTCGAGCCCGGAGCTGGTCGTGAAGAGCTCGCCCTCGCGCTCCGGCTTCGCGTCGTAGAGCTCGCGCTTCCACTCCGCCGTCCCGTCGGCGCGGGCGCGCGGGTCCTCTGTCGTGGCCATCCCAAGCCGATTCTATGGGCGCGTTTTGGCCTCTTGCCGTCCGGGCCACTTGCCGATAGTTCCGTCGTGCGAACGTTTGTTGCAGTTGTCATTTGTGGCTTGGTCGCCCTGCCTGCGGGTGCCACGGCGTCGTCTGTGCCCCGGAGCCTGGTCCGGGACGCGTCCCGCCTCTCTGGGCTGCCCGTCCGAAAGCCGGTACGGACGGCGACGGTCTCGAGCGGGCGTTACGGCGCACTGTTCGCGCGCGCGTGGAGCCGGGACTACCCGTCCAAGCTGCGCCGAACGGATGCAAGCGCGTACGCGCTGCTCGGATTGACGACACGGAGCGTGAAGACGCCGGCGGCGCGCGCCTGGTACGACATCTCGGCGCAGCGACTCTTCGTGCAGCGCGCGCCCGCCGCCGGCACGCGGACCGTGATCAACGAGCTCGTCCGCGCGCTGATCGACCAGAACTATCGCCTGCGACGCATCGTCGGTCTCCGGGCGCGGGATCGGGATCGCTGGCTCGCCGCCCGCGGCATCGTCGACGGGACTGCAGCGCTCACGTCGGGCCTGCGCGCGGGCCCGTTGCGCGGAACCCCACTCGACCGCTTCTCACAGCTCGAAGCTGCGACAGGTCTCGGACCGGGGCGCGCGCTCGCAGCCGAGCTCCGTTACCTCGGCGGGCGCGCCGCGTTGACGAGTGCACTGCGGACGTTCCCGCAGACGACCGAGCAGCTGCTGCACGTGGACAAGTTCTTCGAGCACGAACGAGCGCTCGCGGTGCGACTCCCTGGTCGCGCGGGCCCCGCCGCACTGTCCGCCTCCGAGACGTTCGGCGAGCGCGACGTGCGCAACCTATTGCTGGCGTTCGGCGTGCCCTCGGCGGACGCGGCAGCGGCGGGTTGGGGCGGCGGCCGGCTCGCCCTCTACGACGGCGTCGCGGTGCTCGTGCTGCGGTGGGACTCCCCGGAGGACGCGGCCGAGTGGCAGGCGGCGGTCGCGCACTACGTCGCCGCGGCGTTCCCGGGCGCGACGGCACACACGTGCCCCCCGCTCGACCGCTGCTGGTCCGGACCGGGCGAGATTGCAGCCGGCGTCTACGGAACGACGAGCGTGCTCGCCAGCGGTCCCGGCTCGGCCTCCGTCGCCGCGGCACTTCTCACCCTCAACTAGAGCTTGAGCCCTCGCTGCGTCCCGCATCCGGAGGACGTGGCAGCGGTAACGAAACCGTCCCCCGTAGGGGTGATTTCGCCGCAGCTTTTACAACTTTCGAGGCTTGAAGCACTCACAAATCTGCCTGGCCGAGCCGATTTGTAGGCCTGGAGCCACACGCACCACCGCGTGTGGATGGAGAAATCAATGGCGAGCTTCCCGGACCTGCGGCCTGGTTCGCGCTCGGCGAAAGCCGGGAGCAAGGCCGTGCGCCGGAGTAGGCGCTCGCCGATGCTCCTCGCGGTCTCCACCGCGCTCCTTCTCACCGCCTTCTTCGCCGTCTCCGAGCTCGCCACTCTCCGCGGCGCGAAGGCACACGACGCATCGGCTTACCTGACGAGGGAGCTGGGCTCGCCGCTGAGCTCGGCGTCCCTCGTCAGGACGCCGGCGCGCATCCACCCCGCCCTCGGCGGGAAGCTCGAGATCCGTGACGGCGGCCTGAAGGTCACGTCGGGTCGCAACATGCTGTCTCTGCGCTACGGCACGTTGGGCCCGTGGCGGCAGTACACAAACGGCGTCAGCCGTCCCACCTCGTTCGGCCGCGAGACGATCGCCTTCGGCGTCGACCGCGTCGAGCAGTCGCTGCTGGTCGACCGGCATCAGGGGACGAAAGTGTGGCGCTGGAAGCTCGGTACCAACCTCCACGCGCGCGTGACCGCCGACGGCACGGTCAAGTTCGGCGATTCGCCGCTCAGCATCCTCCCGGTCGCGATCCTCGACCGCGACGGTCACGACATCACGCCCAACGGTCTGCGCTGGTCGCTCGGGCGCCGCTCGCTGGAGCTTCGTCTCGACGACGCCGCCCTGCCCAGCCCGTACGTGATCGATCCCGTCGCGCTGGTGGGCGCGTGCGGCGGCACAGGCGATCTCGCGGGTTGCTCGGTCCACACGGTCTCGAACAAGGCGAACTTCTCCGGCAGCCCGTTCCTGCGCCCGAGCTCGGTTAGCACCGGCGACTTGATGCTCGCCCAGATCACCCTGCGCAACAACGAAGCCATCACCGCTCCCGCGAACTGGACGCAGATCGGCAACCTGCGCACGTCCGGCACCGGGCTCGAGCAGGCGCTCTACTACAAGATCGCCACTGCGTCCGACACGTCGACGACGACGTACAGCTGGTCGTGGACGAGCAACGCGGATGCCTCAGGTGCGATCCTCGCCTATTCCGGCGTCGACGCCACGAACCCGTTCGACGTCACCCCTTCCGACAATGCGGGCTCGAGCACCAGCGTCAGCGCAACGAGTCTCACGACGACGCAGAACGGCGACATGGTCGTCGCGCTGTACGGCGCGCAGGGCAACGTCAGTGAGACCCAGGACTCGGGCCAAACGGTGGCGCAGGAGTACACGATCCTCTCCGGCAGCGGCCCGGCCAGCCGCTCACGCGCCACCGGCGCTGACGCAACACAGGCGAGCCCCGGCGCGACCGGCAACAAGACCGCGACCGTCTCGTCGAGCACGCCGTGGGTAGCGCATCTCGTCGCGCTCACGCCGACGCTCTCGAGCGACGGCTCCGGGACGATGTCGGCCTCGATCAGCAACGTCTCCGCTTCCCAGACGGGGCGCACGATCACCTTCACGTACACGGCCGCCTCCGGCGGCATGCTCAACGGGAGCGTGACGCTCGCCGTGCCGAGCGGCTGGAGCACGCCGAGCACCACCGCCACGGCCGCGGGCTACTCCACCGCCAGCAAGGGGACACTGTCCGTGGCGGGCTCGCTGATCACCGTCTCGAGCCTGACGCTCGCCGCGGGCGCCTCGATGACGATCACCTACGGCTCGACCGCCGGCGGCGGCCCAGGTGCGACCGCGACCTCGACGACGGGCGCACAGACGTGGACGACACAGCACAAGGCGCGCAGCGCCGGGACGCTGACGAACCTGGCGTCGTCCCCGAACATCACCGTCAACGCGCCCGACGGCGGCGGGACGATGTCCAGCGACGTGAGCACGGTGTCCGCGAGCCAGACCGGGCGGACGATCACCTTCACGTACACAGCCCCGACCGGCGGGCTGGCGAGCGGCGCGGTCACCGTCGCCGTGCCGAGCGGCTGGAGCGCGCCGTCGACGACGAGCTCGGCGGCCGGGTACACGACTGCGAACGCCGGAACGGTCTCCGTCGCGGGCAGCACGATCACTGTTTCGTCGCTGACGCTCTCCGCCGGCAGCACGCTCACGATCACGTACGGCGACACGAGCGGCGGCGGCCCCGGGGCGACCGCGACCTCGACGACGGGGGCGCAAACGTGGACGACACAGGAGAAGTCCACGTCCGCCGGATCGCTCACGAACATCGCGACGTCGCCGAGCATCACCGTCTATGCGCCCGACGGCTCCGGCACGCTCACGACGGGGACCACCAACGTCTCTGCGAGCCAGACCGGCCGGACGATCACCTTCACTTACACCGTCGCCACGGGCGGGATCTCGGGCGGCGCGGTCACGCTCGCGGTGCCGAGCGGCTGGAGCGCACCGTCCACGACCGGGTCCAACGCCGGTTATACGACGGCGAGCTCCGGCAGCGTCTCCGTCTCCGGCCAGACGATCACCGTCTCCTCGCTGACGGTCGGCGCCGGCTCGACCTTCACGATCACCTACGGCTCGACCGCCGGCGGCGGGCCCGGCGCGACCACGGCGTCGTCGACCGGCGCGCAGACGTGGACGTCGCAGGAGAAGTCCACCGCCAACGGCTCCCTGACCGACATCGCCTCGCAGCCGAGCATCACCGTCTACGCGGCCGACGGCTCGGGCACGCTGACGTCAGGGACGAGCACGGTCGCGGTGGGCTCGACGGCCAACACGATCACCTTCACGTACACCGCCGCGACGGGCGGGCTCTCGAACGGCAGCGTCACGCTCGCCGTGCCGAGCGGCTGGAGCGCGCCCTCGACGACCGGCTCGAACGCCGGCTACACGACCGCGAGCACGGGCACCGTCTCCGTGTCGAGCCAGACGATCACCGTCTCCAACGTCACGCTCGGCGGCGGCTCGACGCTGACGATCACCTACGGCTCGACCGCCGGCGGCGGCCCCGGCGCGACCGCGACCAGCTCGGCAGGCGCGCAGACGTGGCAGGCCCAGGAGAAGTCGACGTCGGCTGGGAGCCTCACCGACCTCGGCTCGTCCCCCAGCATCAACGTGCTGGCCGCCGACGGCTCCGGGACCCTGACGACCGGGACGGGCGCCGTGAACAGCGCCTCGACCGGGAACACGATCACCTTCACGTACACCGTCGCGACGGGCGGCATGTCCAACGGCAGCGTCACCCTCGTCGTGCCGAACGGTTGGAGCACGCCGTCGACGACCGGCTCGGCCGCCGGCTACACGACGGCCAGCTCGGGGAGCGTCTCCGTCTCGAGCCAGACCGTCACGGTCTCGAGCCTCACCCTCGCGGGCGGCGCGACCTTCACGATCACCTACGGCTCGACCGCGGGAGGCGGGGCGGGGGCGACCGCGCCGGTCCCGGCTGCCGCGCAAACGTGGCAGGCCCATCAGAAGTCATCCTCTGGCGGAACGCTGACGAACCTCGCGTCGTCCCCCGCGATCACCGTCAACGACACGACGGCTCCGTCCGTTCCGAACCTCACGTTCGGCTCCTTCACGAACGCGAGCGTGACCGGAACGACCGTGTACATCCGGCAGGGCAGCGCCGGTGGCTTCACCGTCACGGGCACCTCGAGCGACAACGAGTCCGGTATCGACCACCTGACCTTCGCAAGCGGCTTCGGCAGCGGCTGGGCCGGCGGCGGCCAGGACAACAGCACGCCCTACAACGGGGTGTACACCTTCAGCGCGGCGGCGACCGCGCCCGGCGGCAACCAGGACGTCACCGCGACGAACGGTTGGGCGCTGACCTCCGGGGCGACCTCTTTCACGGTCGTCGCCGACATGACGCCGCCGTCCGTCACCGCTCCGAGCGTGACGGCCGGCTACTACACGTCGCTGTCGGTCCCCGTGACGAAGAACGGCGGCAGTGACGGCGGCTCCGGCGTCGACTCGAGCACGAGCGTGCTAGAGCGCGACGAAGTCGCGCTGACCGGCGGCAGCTGCGGCTCGTTCCCCGGCAGCTGGTCGACCGTCACGCTCAGCGGCGGCAACGACACCTCAGTGGTCTCGGGCAAGTGCTACCGCTACCGCGAGCTGCTCTCCGACAACGTCGGCAACCAGGGCACCTCCGCCGCGTCCAACTCTGCAAAAGTCGACTCCTCCGCGCCGTCGACGCCGACGCTCGCGTTCAGCGGCCTCTCGGCGAACGCCTACTGGGACGGCAGCAGCACCTTCTACTTCCGGCCGGCGGCCGGCGGCACGTTCACCGTCGCCGCTGCGTCGAGCGACGCGCAGTCCGCAATCGGCAGCTACACGTTCGGGACGCTCAATTCGAACGGCGGCGCCAACTTCGGTGGCTCGCAGACGGGCGACCACTTCGACTACACATTCGACGGCACGACGACCGCGCCGTCGACGGCACGCACCGTCAGCGCGACGAACGGCGCCGGGACGGTTTCCGGCGACGCCACGTACTCGATCGCGGCCGACACGACCGCGCCGTCCGTGACCGCGCCGAGCGTGACCGCCGGCTACTACACGAGTCTCTCCGTCCCGGTCACGAAGAACGGTGGCAGCGACGGCGGCGCTGGCGTCGACTCGAGCACGAGCGTGCTCGAGCGCGACGAGGCGACCCTGAGCAACGGCACGTGCGGCAGCTTCTCCGGCTCGTGGACGACGGTGACGCTGAGCAGCGGCAACGACACGGGCGTGCAGAACGGTCACTGCTACGAGTACCGCGAGCGCCTGTCCGACCACGTCGGCAACCAGGGCACGTCCGGCGTCACCAACGTCGCGAAGGTCGACAACCAGGCGCCGACCAACAGCATCACGCTGACCAGCCTCTCGCCGGCGGGCGCGGCGCTGAAGAACGGCACGACGATCTACTACCGCGGCTCCGTCGGCGGCGGCGGCTCGTTCAAGCTGAGCAACGCCGTCGGCGACGGTGACTCCGGCCCGGCCTCGTCTGCCACGGCCTCCCTCGGCGGGACGACTTCGGGGTGGTCGCATACCGCCTCCACGGTCTCAACGCCCGCCGGCGGGCCGTACGAGTCCAACGCATTCAGCTGGGCGCAGGGAACGACGAGCTCGCCGACCGAGGTCGTGACCGCGGCAGACGGCGCCGGCAACACCACGGACGCCGCGACACTGACCTTCACGAACGACTCGACGGCGCCGACCGGCGGCGCACTCACGGTGAACGGCGGCGCCACCTACTCCACGAGCGGCAGCTTCCCGATCGACACTCGCACCGACTACACGGAAACGCAGTCGGCCACCGAGTCCGGGCTCGCTTCGTCGACACTCACGCGCGCCGCCGCGACGCTCACGAACGACTCGTGCGGGACGTACGGCTCGCCAACGACGATCGTCGGCTCGCCTGCCCAGACGCTCCCGACCGGTTGCTACCTCTACACGCTCACGGGTACGGACAACGTGGGCAACACGGCGTCTATCTCGACGACCGTGAAGGTCGACACCTCGGATCCGAGCGCGCCGACGTTCACGTTCTCGAACTTCACCGGCGCCACCTCCTCCACCGGCAACATCGTCTTCTTCCTGCCGACCGGCACCGGTAGCTTCGACGTAACGGCCAGCTCTTCGGACGGCAACTCCGGGATCTCGGGCGACACGTTCCCGAGCGCCGCGTCGTTCGGCAGCGGCTGGTCGGTATCGGGTAGCGGGGCCACGCGCACGTACAGCTACAGCGCCGGGGCCGCTACGCCGGGCACGAAGGCAGTCACCGCCGCAAACAATGCGGGCCGAACGGCGAGCTCGGACTTCAGCGTCATCGTCTCCGACGCGACGCCGCCGACGACGACGATCCAGTGCAACTCGGCAGCCTGCCAGGGCGGCTACTACACGTCCGCGCCCGTGAGCGTCACGCTCTCCGCGGACGACGGCGCGCAGGGATCGGGGGTAGACGTGATCCGCTACACGATCGACGACAGCGATCCGACGCCCGTGAACGGCTCCGACTACATCGGGCCGATCGACATCGTGGCGGCGACGACGGTCAAGTTCCGCGCGTACGACAACCTCGGCAACGAGGAGGCGGTCGGCTCGCAACTGGTCCGCGTCGACGCGACACCGCCGAGCGGCCAGACGATCACGCTCACAGGCGCCGATGCGCCCTACTCCGGCTCGACCTCGGTCAGCTTCACGCTCGGCAACGGCTCCGACGGAGAGTCGGGCCTGGACGCGTCGACCGCAACCGTCACTCGCGAGACCGGGGATCTGTCCGGCGACAGCTGCAGCAACTTCACCGCGGATGCGGGGACGTTCTCCAGTCCTGACACGGCCGTGAGCGGCGCGCACTGCTACCGCTACAGCTTCACCATCCAGGACAACGCGGGCAACACCTCCGCTCCGGTCACGGCGACCGCGAAGGTCGACACCGACAACCCGTCCGTCACGCTGACCGATCCGGGCACGCCGGTCGCCGGCGTCGTTTCGCTTAGCGCGAGCTCCTCCGATTCCTCCACCGCCGTCCAGCAGGTCGTCTTCGAGCGCGCGCCGGCGGGCGGCTCGACCTGGACGACGATCGGCACCGACACCTCGGCGCCGTACACGGCGAGCTGGAACACGGGCGCCGTCGCCGACGGTCTCTACGACCTGCGCGTGGTCTCGACCGACAAGGTGGGCCACACCGCCGGCGACGTGGTCGCGAGCCGCCGCGTCGACAACACGGCCCCGGACACGACCGTCGACTCCGGCCCGGCCGATCCGTCCAACGACGCGACCCCGACGTTCACGTTCAGCTCCTCCGAGACCGGCTCGACGTTCCAGTGCCGCGTCGACGGCGGCAGCTGGAGCTCCTGCACGAGCCCGCACACGACGGCAGCGCTCGGCGAAGGTAGCCACACCTTCGACGTTCGGGCGACCGACCAGGCCGGCAACCCCGAGGCGAGCCCGGCGAGCTCCACCTGGGCGATCGACCTGACCGCGCCGAACTCGACGATCGACTCCAGCCCGTCCGATCCGTCCGGAGACGCGACGCCGACGTTCACCTTCAGCTCGTCCGAGACCGGGTCGAGCTTCGAGTGCCGCCTCGACGCCGGCAGCTGGACCTCTTGCACCAGCCCAGACACCACGGCTTCCCTGCGCGACGGCAGCCACACCTTCGACGTCCGCGCGACCGACGCCGCCGGCAACACCGACGGCAGCCCCGCCTCCCACACCTGGACGGTCGACCTGATCGCGCCGCAGACGACGATCGACTCGAGCCCCTCGAGCCCGACGAACGACGCCACGCCGACCTTCGGCTTCAGCTCCTCGGAGGCAAGCTCCACCTTCCAGTGCCGCGTCGACGGCGGCGGCTGGAGCTCCTGCACGAGCCCGCAC
>JBKPGW010000027.1:0-14814 GCA_046729555.1 Actinomycetota bacterium
CCTTGGGACTGGTGGCTTCGACACCCCCAGCCTCCAAGGAGGGCCGGATGGAACAACGTGGTTAGGACCTACATCTAGAGCAGGATCTCGACCGCAATCTCGGGGTCGCAGCCCTGGCCGACGAGCTCGACCGCGCGGTGCAGGTCGGCTTCGCTCCCGGCGAGCCTCTCCGCCAGCGGCAAGGGGTAACCCGCTTCCATCAGGACGTGCAGGCGCCAGCTCTCGACCTTGGAGCTTTCGCCCCCGTTCGGCTCGATGATCTCGGTCGTCTCGCTCACGTTGTGCCGGTTCGCCGTTGCATAGACGAACCCTGCCGCCGTTTGTTTGCCGGGACCGACCAGGTCTAGGTCCGGGCGAACGTCTCCTCGATCTTTCGCGCGAGCTCCCGGAGCCGCGCGTCGAGGACGCCGCGTTCTGCCTCGGTGTCGGCCGCGAGGGCGTCGAGCCGGCGCCGGAGATCCTGCTCCGCCTGGATCAGCCGCGCTTCGAAGTTCGCGATCGCCTCATCACGCTGGCGGTCGAGGCTCTCGGTCGCCTGGTTGAGCCTGCGCTCGACACGCTGCGCGCCGGTGTCGGCGACCTGCGCCAGCCGCTCCGCCAGCACGCTTTGTGCTTCCCGCGCGAATGCCTGCACGGCCCGGTCGAGCTCACGGGACAGACGTGTCGCCGCCGCTTCGCGCGTTGCGCGCACCGTGTCGGCGAACTGTTGCGCCGCCGCATCCGAGTAGCTCGAAGTCGCACGGTTGAGGATGCGCTCGAGCTGCTCGATCTGCTTCCGCTCGACTTCGGCGAAGCCCGCATGGATGCGGCGCATCGCTTCGGTCTCCTCGCGTTCGATCAGCTCTGACATCTGTCGCTCGCGCCGGCGAATCCGCTCGTTCAGCTCGTGCAGTGCACGGCGTCGCTCGGTGGCAAAAGTGTCGAGCTCGGACGTGCCTGCCGCGACCGTATCCTGGGTCGCGCGCGCGAGGTCGTCGCGCAGTCGAACCAGGCCGGCGCGCTGCTGCTCGCTCTCGGCTTCGAGCCGGTCCGCGTCGGCCGCGATGCGCGCCTCCGCCTCGGAGATCAGCTGCTTCTGCCGATGTGCGAGCTGCGCGAGCTGGTCGACCACCGCGTGCTGTGCTCGCTCGAGATCGTCGGTCCACGCGGTGAAACGCGCCTCGATCTGCTGCTGGGCCGCCGTCAAGGCCTCGCTCAGCTCGTCGCCTGCAACGCGCGACCGCTCGGCGGCTGCGGCGCGGCGTTCCTCGGCGATGCGCCGCTCCTGCTCTGCGAGCAGCGAGCTCGAGTCGGCTCGGGCGCGCGCGAGGACTCGCTCCAGCTCCACCGCGCGTTCTTCGGCCTCTCGCGCGACGAGCGCTTGCAGGCGTGCCTGCGCGCGACTCAGCTGCTCGTCAACGCGGCCGGCGGCACGGAGGAGGCCACGGAGCCGAAGCGCGACGATCTGCGCCGCGAACGCCAGCGTCATTCCGCCTGCGACGACGGCGAGCGCGGTGCGCGGGCGGACGCCGAATGCGACCCACGCGGCGACGGCGGCGAAGCCGACGAGCAGGGCAAGTGCGAGCAGCGGTCGGCGTCCAACCAGTCCGAACGCTGCGGCGGCCAACGACGCAGCGGTCACCGCCGCGGTCGCGGCGAAGACGATCTGCGCGATCGTGACGAGGTCCACGGCCGTTCAGGTTACGCGCATGACGACGAGGGCGACGGCGAGCATGATCGTGGCGGCCGTGAGTAGGCGCAGGGCCAGCTCAGGCGCGCCGCTCAGCGTCTCCGCCGTGACCGGCAGCTCGCTTCCGTCGGAGAGCTCGATCCGGCCCGAGACGCGCCGGACGCGCCTGCGCACCATTCGGACGGGGGTCGACAGGACACGTTGGACGTAGCTGAGCACGGCCGCGAATCCTGCTGCGAGCACCGCCTCGAGGCGCAGCTGCCCGGCGACTGCGAAGTAGGTCGCCAGTACCGGGAGCGCGCCCCAGGCGAGCGCGAACCACAGGCCGTTGTGGAAGCGCCCGCCGAACAGCTCGAGGTTGTAGGCGACGGCGATGAAGGCGCCGCCGCAGACGAACGCCACGAGCCAGAGGTTGGTCTCGATCGCCGTGCCGATGCCCAGCGCGGCGGCGGCGAGCAGCGAGAGGCAGGCGAGAACGACGAGTGTCGTCGCACCGATCCGCGTCTGCAGTGGACGCCCGCGCAGCTCGTCGAGCGCGTGGGCGCCGATGCCCATCCCGAGGAAGAAGGCGGCGAGAGCGAGGCCGAGGACCCCGGGCCGCCAATGCGGCGCGATCGCGGCGCCGAGCACGACGTACGAGAGATGCCAGGCGGTGTACGGCGGATGCAGGAGCGTGACGTAATCGCGCCAGCCGCCGGGCGCAAGCGCGTAGAACGCGGGCCGCGCTGCCTCGTTCACGCGCGGCGCCCCCAGGTGACGATGCCGCCGCCGAGGCTGAGCCGGCGCGAGCGCACGTCGCGAATCCCGGCGTCCCACCAGAGCTCGTGCAGCCGGGGCTCGGGATAGCGCTCGTAGAAGCTGCGGATGCTCGGGCCGAGGAAGTCGCCGACGTCTGCCCAGCCGCGCGAGAGCGTGCGCCCCGCGAGCGGAAGCCCAACCCGTACGTACAGTTCCCACAACGGTCGCCAGACGCCGCGCGGCACAGCGAACTCGAGCCCGGCGATCGTCCCCCCTGGCCGGACGACGCGTGCGAGCTCCTGCAGCGTCCCGGCGGGATCGTCGACGTAACGCAGCAGGTACGTGAACGTCAGGGCGTCGAAGGCGGCGTTGGGGAAGGGCAGCTGTTCGGCGCGACCCTCCACGAAGGTGAAGGAGGGCGCACGTCGGCGCGCCTCGGCGAGCATCTCCGGGCTCTGGTCGAGCCCGACGACGTTGCAGCCCTTCTGCGTGACGAGCTCACGCGCGACGGCTCCCGTCCCAGTCGCGACGTCGAGCACCGTGTCCCGCTCTCCCGCCACGATGCGGGAGACGAGGAAGCGGCGCCAGCGCGGGTCCTGGCCCACCGAGAGCAGCGCGGCGTAGCGGTCGTACGTCGGCCCGAGCGGGGCGAAGAGCGTCCGCGCGGAGACAGCCCCGGCCACGAGCGCGAGTTTATGCTCGTCCGGTGGCGCTGAGCGAGGACGTCAGCCGGATCGCAGGGGTCGCCGCCACGCACGCAGCGCCCGGGCAGACCGTGGCGGCGGTGCTGGCGGTGGAATCGGCGGCGCGCGAGCGGCTCTACCTCGCGGCATTCGCCGGCGCGGACGGGAACCAGGAATGGCTGGCGTTCACGGACGACGGCGCACCGGTGAGGAGCAGGGAGCGCGTGCGCGAGGCCGCGTCGATCGCTGCTCTCGTCGAGGTCGCCGAGGAAGCTGCGGAGCAGGTCGCGGACGGACCACGGCTCGCATCGCTGCCCTACCTCGACTCCATCGGCGGCGACAGCAGCATCGCGGCGGCGCTGCCGGCCGTCGAGGAGCTGACGCGTGAAGTGGAGAAGAACTACAAGCTCGAGCTCAGCTGATGCTGCCCGACGGATCGCTCGCCGAGCGCGTTGTGCTCGTGACCGGCGGCGGCAGCGGGCTTGGTCGCGCGATGGCGCTGGAGCTCGGCCGGCTCGGCGCGAAAGTCGCAGTGCTCGGGCGCCGGCGTGAGCCGCTCGAGGAGACGGTCGAGCTGCTCGGCGGCGGTTGCGCCGCTCCTGCCGACGTCCGCGAGCCCGAGGCGGTCAAGGAGGGTTCGACGCGGCCGAGGCGGCGCTCGGGCCGGTTACCACCGTCGTGAACAACGCAGCCGGCAACTTCCTCGTGCGCGCGCAGGACCTGTCGCCGAACGGCTGGCGCGCGGTCGTCGGGATCGTTCTGGACGGCACCTTCCATTGCTCGCGCGAGCTCGGCCGCCGGGTGATCGAGCGCGGTGGCGACAACGCACAGATCGTCAACATCGTCGCGAGCTACGCGTGGACGGGCGGGCCGGGAACCGTTCACTCCGCCGCCGCGAAGGCGGGCGTGGTCACGATGACCGCACGCTCGCGGTCGAATGGGCGCAGCACGGCATCCGCGTCAACGCGATCGCGCCCGGGCCGGTCGACACCGAGGAGACGCGCGAGCGCCTCTGGCCCACGGACGAGATCCGCGGGCACCTGCTCGGGCGGATTCCGCTGCGCCGCTTCGGGACGGCGGAGGAAGTGGCGCACGCGTGTGCCTATCTCGTCAGCGACTACGCGGCGTACATCACCGGCGACGTCCTCACGCTCGACGGCGGCGCCTGGCTCGAGCAGGGAATGTTCCGCTAGGGACCGAGTGCCGGCGGCGGACGGCGGACGAAGCGTTCTGCCCACACCTTGCCGTAACGGTGCAGCACCATCCCGAAGACAAAGATCGCCAGCGCGAGCGCGAGGAGCAGCAGCGCCAACGGCCAGCGGCTCTCGTTCAGCTCCGCGGTCAGGTAGTGCACGACCGACGCGTAGAGACCCAGCACGCCGTACACGGCCCAGGTCGCACGCCGAATCGGGCCCGCGACGACGAGCAGGACGACGCCGCCGATCAGCATCGGAATCCAGCCGCGGTCTGGATCCCCACCCGGTTCGACGGTGAAGAAGACGAGGCCGGAAGCGACGCTGAACCAGCCGAGCACGTGGAACCAGAACGCCTCGCGCCGCCGGCCGAACGCGTCGAGGAACACTCCGACGATGACGAGCACGGCGCCGATGACGAGTGCGACGGTCGCGCGCTGGTCGCCGCTCGGGCTCTCCTCGAAGCAGGGCGTCAGGAGCTGCGCCGAGACGAGGATCGCACCGTTTGCAACTGCGATCACGAACGGGAACCGCGTCAGCGAGTAGACGAAGAATCCGGCGGCGGCTGTCGCGAGCCCGACGCCGAAGCTGTACCCGTCGAACCTCTCGAACGGCCGGAAGAAGGGTTGGCTCGGCCAGACGTCGATCAGCTGCAGGAACCCCACTGCGGCAGCCGGGAAGACGCCGACCGCGAGCGCCGCTGCGAGCCCACCCGGGACCCACCACCAATGCCGAAGCAGCAGCCAGGACGCGATGGAGAAGCCGAGGAGGAAACCGAGCGCCGTGAGGAAGATCCAGAGCCCGCTCTGGCTGTCCGGGATCGTCGCGATCAGCTCGTAGGCGGCGAACTCGATCGCGAATGCGGAGAAGAACCAGAGCACGTTCGGGGGGTCCATGCGCGGCCAATCACGTTCCGCCGCTTTCGGGGGAAGGACGACACCTGCCCGCTCCTCCACGGCCGCGACGTTAACGGGTACCCCTTCCCTATGCTTGAAGGCATATGGAAGGCGGCGGCATAAACCCGATGGGCGATCCCGAAGATCTGCTGCGCGGCCTGCGCGAGTTCGCCGAGCAGCAGGCGGAGACGGTGCAGGAGGCACAGCGCGAGCAGTTCGCGACGCTGACGTTGAACACCGCCGTCGAGCTGACCTCCGCGGCGCTGTCGCAGCTGAACGTCGAAGGCTCCAGCGACGAGCAGTCGCTCGCGCTGCGCGATGCAATGCGCGTGCTCTTTCCCGAGGCGGTGGCGCTCGTGAGCGCCGCGCGCCAGGGCTTCATGCGCGAGCGCTAGTGCTCGACCGAATCCGGGAGTGGCGCATCGATCGCATGACCGATCGTGTCGCGCGGCGCCCGCACGGCCGTGCCGCGCGCGAGGTATACAGCGCCGAGGATGTCCACTGCTGGGCGTGGGAGCCGGTCCTCGAGGCGCTGCAGCTCACGCCGGAGGACGCGTTGCTCGACGTGGGCTGTGGCGGCGGGGTCTTCCTGCGCCGTGCGCTCGAGACCGGCTGCCGCGCGGTCGGCGTCGACCACAGCCGGGACATGGTTCGGCTCGCGCGGAAGACGACCGGCGGCAGGGCGCGCATCGTGCACGGGTCGGCCGAGCAGCTCCCGTTCAGCGACGCGGAGTTCACCGCGGTCTCGAGCCTCGTCGCGTTCTTCTTCTTTCCGGAGCCGGTTGCGGTGCTGCGCGAGTTTCTCCGCGTCGTCGACCCCGCGCGAGGACGCATCGCCGTCTACACGACCGCGCCGGAGATGAAGGGGACGCCGGCCGCGCCCTACCCGCTGGCGACGCGCGGCTACTTCTACGAGGACGACGAGCTGGCCGCTCTTCCCTGGACGGCCGGCTTCCGCAGTGTGGAGGTGCGCCGCCCCGATCCAGGGGGTGCGCAGCTTTTGGTCGCACGCCCGTAGAATCGTCCGCCCGTGGCGATCTTCGACCGAGCGATCGTCCGTCTTCTCCCGGCCGTGCCGCGGCCGGTCGTGCAGAAGCTCTCCGAGCGTTACATCGCCGGCCCCGAGCTCAAGGACGCTCGCGAGGCGGTGCGACGCATCAACGCCGAAGGGAAGCTCGCGACGGTCGACGTCCTCGGCGAGGAGATCACGACCGAGGAGGAGGCGGCCGCGATCGTCCGCTCCTACCAGGACGTGTTCGCGGACATCGAGCGCTGCGGACTCGACTCAAACGTCAGCGTCAAGCTCACCGCTCTCGGTCTGAAGCTCGGCCACGACCTGTGCCGCGACAACCTGCGCACGGTGGTGGAGGATGCCGCGTCGCGCGGCAACTTCGTGCGCATCGACATGGAGGACTCGTCGACCACAGACGACACGCTCCAGCTTTACCGCGAGCTGCGCGACGAAGGCCACGAGAATCTCGGGGTCGTCCTGCAGGCGATGTTGCGGCGGACGCAAGCCGACATCGCTGCGCTCGTGGATCTCAAGCCGAGCGTCCGCCTCTGCAAGGGCATCTACGTCGAGCCGCCAGACGTCGCCTACCAAGACTTCGAGGCGGTGCGCGCATCGTTCGTGCGCGCGCTCGAGGCGCTGCTCGACGCGGAGTGCTACGTCGGGATCGCAACGCACGACGAGTGGCTGATGGCGGAAGGACGGCGCCTGGTCGCAGAGCACGGGCTCGGACGCGACAACTACGAGTTCCAGATGTTGCTGGGGGTGCGACCCGAGCTCGGCGACGAGCTCGTCATCGAGGGTCACCGGCTGCGCATCTACGTCCCGTTCGGGCGGCACTGGTACGAGTACTCGCTGCGCCGCCTGCAGGAGAACCCGAAGATCGCCGGCTACATCGCAGCGGACACCTTCGGCCGGCTCTTCGGCCGCAACGGCGCTTGATCTGGTCCCGCGCGGAGGGCTGCCGCGTCTGGGACGAGCACGGACGCGAGTATCTCGACCTCTCCGCGGGCTTCGGCGTTGCGGCCCTCGGCCATCGCAATCCGCGCGTCATGGAAGCGATCGCGGCCGCACCTGTCGCGCATGCGCTCGGCGACCTTGCAGATGCCGAGGTCACGCGCGAGCTGCGTCGCCGTCTGCCCTGGCCGGCGAAGCTGGGCGTCACCGGCGAGGACGCCGTCGAGATCGCACTGCGCACGGCGCTGCTGGCGACGGGAAAGCCCGGCATCGTCGCGTTCGAGGGCGCGTATCACGGCACCGGGCTGCTCGCGCTCGCCGCCACGGGCTTCGAGCACTTCCGTGCTCCCTTCGCGGCGTGGCTGCCCGGGCCGGTCCATCGCCGGCCGTACGGCGAAGACCCGGGCGCGCTGCCCGACGACGCGGGCTGCGCGATCGCCGAGCCCGTGCAGGGGCGCGCGGGCGCACGCTTGCCGCCGGCGGGCTGGCTCGAACAGTTGCGTCGACGCTGCGACGAGGTTGGCGCGCTCCTCATCGTCGACGCGATCTACGCCGGGGTCGGCCGCATTGGGCAGATGTGGCCGGGCGAGGACGTTGCCGACGTGATCTGCGTCGGCAAGGCGCTCGGCGGCGGGCTGCCGCTGTCAGCCGCGCTCTTCGTGCGGCGGGAGCTGGGCCGTGCCTGGCACCTCGGCCCCGAGGACGTTCTCACGCACACGCACGTCGGAAATCCGCTCGCATGCGCCGCCGCGCTCGTCGTGCTCGAGGAGGTGCCAAAGCTGCTCGATCGCGTCCGCGCAGCCGGTGCGCGGTTCGAGGACGAAGGCTGGCACGGGGCGGGACTTCTGCGCGCGCGTCCCGGCGATGCTCAGGCGGCCGAGCGCAACGGCGTGATCGTGATCCCGGCAGGACTGGACGGGTCGCTGATCTCGGCGACGCCGCCGCTCACGATCTCCGACGACGAGCTCGACGAAGCGTTCGCGCGACTGCGCTAGTCGTCGAGCGACACGGGCCGGCCGGGGACCGGCGACGAGTGCACGATCGATGTCGTCGTACGCCCGAACGGCGTGAAGCGGTCGAGCACGTCTTCGAGCTCGTCGATCGACCGCAGGTGCAGCCTCAGGAAGAAGCAGTCCTCGCCCGTGATGCGGTGGCACTCCACGACCTCCGGCGTCTCCCGCGCGATCTCCGGGATCTTCTGCAGCTGACGCGCGTCGGGCGCGACGCGGACAACTGCCGAGAAGGCGAAGCCGAGCGCCTTCGGATCGACGTTCGCGTGGTAGCCCGTGATCACGCCGGCCTTCTCCAGCCGCTGCACCCGCTCGGCGACGGCCGGCGGCGAGAGGCTCACGCGCCGGCCGAGCTCGGCCATCGTCAACCTCGCCTCGGTCTGGAGCTCCTTGAGGATTCGACGGTTGGTCGGATCCAGCAGCGTTCGTTCGTAGGCCATCGGGGCGAACTTCCTTTCGTTCACAGGAGCTTAGCGCCGAATGCCTTCGATCGGCGCTTTCGCCACCGCTGGACGGGCCGGGACGATAGGGCGGTGCACGCGCATGCCCAAGCAGCGCCGCTGCCGACCAGGCGACAACGCGTTCTGGCGCAGGCGCCCCCGGAGTCGTTCTTCGTCGGCAGCGCGATCTTCCACTATCTCGGGCCGGCCTTCGCCGTCTTGCTGTTCGCGCGCATCTCGCCGCCCGGCGTCGCCTGGCTCCGGATCGCGAGCGCGGCGGCGATCTACGCAGCCTGGCGCCGTCCGTGGCGCGGCCTGGCCGCGCTCGATGCCGACGGGAAGCGCACGCTCGTCGCGATGGGTGCGGTGCTCGGCTGCATGAACGTCTGCTTCTACATCTCGATCGACCGCCTGCCGCTGGGGACGGTGGCCGCGATCGAGTTCCTACCGGTGATCGCGCTCGCCGCGGCCGGGACCCGCACACGGCGCAACGGCGCCGCCCTCGTGCTTGCCGTCGCCGGTGTGTACCTGCTCACGAACGTGCGCATCACCGGCGAGCCCGTCGGAATTGCGTTTGCATTTGCGAACGCGGCGTTGTTCGCGCTTTACATCGTCCTCGCCCACCGTGTCTCGCAGCGCGGGGCGATGGGCGGAATCGACGGTCTTGCGGCAGCGATGCTCGTCGCGCTCGTCGTCGCGACGCCGCTCGGCGGCTGGGAGGCGTTGCCCGCGTTCGTCGATCCGGTCGCGCTCGGGGCAGGCATCGGAGTCGGCATCACGTCGTCGGTGATCCCGTACGTCTGCGACCAGCTGGCGATGGCACGCATGGCGCGCGCGACCTACGCGCTGATGGTCTCGCTGCTACCGGCGACCGCGACAGTGGTCGGGATCGTCGTGCTGGCGCAGCTGCCGTCGCGGGTCGAGCTCGCAGGAGTCGCCCTCGTCGTCGCGGGCGTGGCCGCCCACCGCGAGTAGCGCTACGGAGGCGGCGGCCCGGGCGGTTCGTCCTCCTCGACGACGGTCCGCCGCCGGCCGTACCCGTAGCCGTGGCGCGGAGGATTGGGGCCGTCCGCCGGATACGGCCCTCGGTGGAAGCCCCAGTAGCCCGGGCCGAACCGCTCCCACAAGAGGAGCGAAAGCAGCAGGCCGAGGAGCCCGACGAGCATCAGCACCCAGCCGACGACGTCGATGTCGACCGAGGGGTTCGGGTCCTGGTGGACGGCGAAGGCGAGGATCGCTCCGACGGCGATCAGGATCAGGCTGACGGGAAGTCCCATACCGGCCCTATGCCCGTTGCGCGTAAAGCAGGAACGTCCCAGGGATGCGGGCGTCGTGGTGGCGCCAGCTGTCGCTGGGGGCTGGGTACTCCTCGAGCGCGCGCACGGCCAGGCCGTTCCGCGACACGGCCGTGACGAGCTGGCCCAGGCGGCGGGAGCCCTCGTCGAAGTAGCTCTCGCGCCAGTGCATCAGCCCGTCCACGCAGAGGGCGACGGGATGCTCCTCGAACAGGAGCAGGTCGCCGCCGCTGCGGAGCGTGGCGGCCACGCCGCGTAGCCAGGCGTCGAGGTCCCGCACCGGGGCGAGCGAGCCCAGCCCGGAGTAGACCAGGTCGAAGCGGGCACGGCGAAGCTCCCCCGGCAGCACCTGGGGATCGGCCTGGACCCAGAGGATGGAGGGCCAGCGCTCGCGTGCCGCTTCGAGCACGGCGCCGGAGAAGTCCACGCCGGTGACGACGCCTCCGAGTGCGGCCAACTCCGCGGTCGCCTCGCCTGTCCCGCATTGCAGGTGCAGCACTCGCTTCTCGGTCAGGTCTGCGAGTGCATGCCGGACCGGAGTCGGCAGGCCGCGCTCGCGGGCGAGCGCCTGGGCGCGCTGACGGTGGATCTCGTCCCAGGCTCGGCGGTTGTGCTCGGTCGGCTCCATCAGGCGAGCAGGGAGTACCCGCCGTCGACGATCAGCGTCTGCCCGCGGACCATCTCGGCGTCGGGCGAGCACAGGTACGCGACGGCGGCGGCGACGTCGTCCGGCTCGACCATTCGCCCGGCCGGCGTTCGCGCGCGCGCAGCGTGCAGCATCTGCTCGCGGTTGGGGAAGTGGTCGAGCGCCTCGGTCTCGACGACGCCGGCGGAGACGGCGTTGACGCCGATGCCGCGCGGCGCCAACTCCACCGCGAGGTAGCGCACGACCGACTCGAGCGCCGCCTTCGAGGTGCCGACGAGGATGTAGTTCTCGAGCACGCGCGTCGAGCCCAAAGAGGACACGCCCACGATGGACGATCCCGCCTGCATGTCAGGTGCACACGCGCGCGCGAGTGACAGAAGCGCGCGTGCGTTCGCGCCGAGCGTCCAGTCCCAGTGCTTGTCCTCCGTCTCGAGCGCGGCACGGATCACCCCCGTCGCGGCGTTGTGCACGACCGCGTCGTACGGTCCGTGCGTTGCGAGCTCGGCGATGACCCGGTCGGTGGCGACGTTGCCGCGGACGAGCACCGGCTCGGCGCCGGCTTCGCGCAGCTCCTCCGCCGCCTCCTCCGCAGCCGGGTCGTTGCGGAGGAAGCCGAGCACGACACGTTTGGCGCCGTCCGCGGCGAATCGGAGCGCGATCGCCTTCCCGATCCCCCGCGTCCCGCCGGTCACCATGACCGCGCGGCTGTCGACCCTCACGACCGCGGCGGGAGCGGATCGTACGCCGGCGCCGAGCTTGGGATCTGCTCCCAGCCGGGCCGGGACTGCGGCTCGCGCTCGCCTTCTTCAGCCTTCGAGGAGGCGTAGCCGAGCCGGTCGAGCAGCTCCATCTTCTCGAGGCCGTACTGCTTCACGGGGCTGCTGTCCGGCAGGCCGGAGATCAGCTCCTCGACGCGCGCGCGCAGCTGGTAGGCGAAGTGCGGCGTCGCCGGCCCCACGAGCGCGTCGATGTCTTCTCTGGTCGGCTCCGGCATCGGCCGGAAGCCTAACCGCATCGTGGGCGTCGGTTGGCTAGCGGCGGACGTGTCCGCGGCCATGTCTCTCGCCTGGCACGTTTTCCGGAGCCTGCAGCGCATTTGGCGGAACGGACCGGTGCGGGCGGAGCCGCACTACCCGGAGGCCGAGCTCACTGCGTGCGGGGACGGCGTAGCCGCCACCGCACGCGGACCACAGCAAAGGCCTCACGCGACCCCAATAAGAGTGCGCGGGCCCTGCCCGCGCACTCTCCCCGCGAAGCGGCCAAGCTCAACGTCGCGCAAAAGCGCAGCTCATGCTTATCCGCTTTGCTCCGCGGGACGTTTCTAGCGGCTGGCGTCGGTGATCTGGCGGTAGGTAGTTGGCTGGTACGTACTGCCTAGGCCGAGCAATGTCTGGAAGCCGGCGAGGGGGGTGCGGCGGCGGTTGTGTCGGAAGACGAACTCGTCGAGGTAGACCTGGAGGTGCTTCGGCGAGACGCCGTGGTGCGTGCCTTGTAGCCAGGTCCTGAGGTTTGAGAGCGCGCGGTGCGCGCGTGGCAGCAGCCACTCGCGGTCGGGAAAGCGAGCGTGCTGGATCCGCGGCCTGTGGTCGAAGCCGGCGGCCTGCAGGCCCTTGTAGCCCGGCCAGCCGTCAGTGTGGACGATCCCGCCGGCGGCGGAGCTCGCGCTGACGAAGCGTGTGAGCGAAGCCGCGGAAGCGTCGGGCAGCAATTGCAGCCGCAGCCGCCCCGAGCCCTTGCCGCGTATCTCGACGGCCACGCCGACCAGCGGCTTGCCATGACGCTGGCGGCCGCCGCGGAGGTCGGTATCGCGACCACCGAGATAGCCCTCATCGACCTCGACCTCGCCCGTGAGCGGCGCGCGCTCGTGCGCCACCATCGCCCGCCGCAGCTTATGCAGAACCGTCCACGCCGTTTCGTACCGGGAGATCCCGAGCTGGCGCTGCAGCTGCAGCGCCGACATCCCCGGTCCGTGCGTGGCGACGAGGTAGGCCGCCCAAAACCACAGCGTCAGGGGCAGACGTGTCTTGTGCAAGACCGTCCCCGCCGTCACCGACGTCTGCCGACCACAGCGTTGGCACTGCCAGAGGTGACGGCGATGCTCGCGGCCGGCCGCGGCGCCACCGCACGCCGGGCAGAGGAAGCCATCCGGCCAACGCGACGCAAACAGATACGCCCGACAGGCCTCCTCGTCGCGAAAACGTTGCTGAAACTCGACGACGGAACGCGGAAAGTCGGGACGCGGCACCCCAGCACCGTACGATCAGCCCCGGACGGAGCTAACCGGATAAGCATGAGCGCAGCTTTTGCGCGACTTAGGGTGCGGCGATGTAGACGCGGACTTCGAGTGGCGCGAACTGAGCGGTGAAGGCTCCGTCCTTCGCCTGCGCCTTGTGCTGACCGTCGAGACTGACGAGGGTGCGGTCGACCAGCGCCGGAATCGTGATCGTCGCGGTCGCGCTCGCACGGCTGGCGTTGACCGCAATGACGTAGACGGCCCCGTTGTGGTCACGCGCGCCGACCTTGACGGCGCTGCCGAGCGAGACGCTCGCGGCGATCGGCGGCTCGACGAGCGCGGGGACGAGCGTTGAGATCTCGTGATTGGTGCGTGCGATCTCCGCGCCGACGGCGGTGCTCCAGTTGTTCGGGAAGTAGCCGATCGCATGCGCGCCTCCCGCGATCGAGAGCCACGACTCGGCGCGCACTGTCTCGGGCGTCGGGTCGAGCTCGTCGCCGAAGCAGTCCATGCGCCGTGCCTCGATCCACTGGAACGTAGGCTTGCCGCGCGCGATCGCGACAAGATCCAGCTGCGAGTCGAAGACGTCGCCGAAGCTGTCGAAGCGGCACCAGTTCTGCAGCGGGTAGAGGTCGAAGCCGAGAACGTCGGCGCTCGCGACGAGCGCGGGATACATGCCGCGACCCTGCGGGAGCGGCGCGGCGCGGCTGTAGAAGTGATTCGTCAGCGTCAGGAACCGCGGCCCGGAACCGGGGCTCGGCGGCATCAGGCGGAAGGCGTCGGCCACGCTGAAGTCGTTGGGGAGGTGCGTGTCCCACTCGTCGGGGAGATAGGTGCCGATCGCGCCCGTGCGGGCGGCGGGCTGCTCGCGCGCGTCGCCGACGGCGAACGCACTGCCGTTCACCCAGGCAGCGAGCTGCGCGCTGCTGCCGCAGCCGTTGCCCATGAAGAGGTCGATGCCGACGGCGAGGTTGCCGCCGACCGCATCGGGACATTGGGCCCACACGATCTTCGGGAACGACGGCTGCCCGTTCAGGAAGATGGCGCCGTTCGAGGTGGACGCGTGGACGACGCCGGTCAGGCCCGGAGTCGTGAGCAGGAATTGCGAGACCGCGCTGCGCCCGTCGGCCGTCGTCGCGGTGACGTCGAGGTGGTAGGTGCTCGAGAAGATCAGCCCCGTGACCGTCACCTCATGCGTCGTGCCGGGCGCGGTTGGCGCGGTCCACACGACCGGTGCGTCGAGGCCGTAGACGACACGCGACGTCGCCGCCTCGCTCGTGTGCCAGGACAACGTCGCCGAGAACGGTGTCAGCGCCACTGTGCGCACGTCCACGATGGACGGGGGTGGGCCGCTCGGCGCGGCGGGAGTCGTGCTCGTCGTCGTGGTCGTGGTCGTCGGGGAGGCAGTCGGAGGCTCGGTTCCGCTCGGGAAGGCCATGAAGGTGAGGTCGCGCGCATACGGCGCGTCGTAGGAGATCGCCGCCGGCGTGTCACCACTCGGGAGCTCGTCGCTCTCGTTGCTCAGCGCGAGCGATTCCGCTTCGACCCCCGAGAGCGGCTGGAGACCCGGGACCGTCGTACGGCCGGTGTAGAGGCCGTGCGCCTTGACCGGGCGGCGCCCGGTCGCGGGAGCGAACGTCAGCCCCGCCGCGGCCTCGTCCGGGCTCGCCGCAGACGCCGAGAGGGCAGCGGCGGACCCGCCGGGAAGGCCGATCTTGAGGCCGATCGCGGTGCCGGCAATAACGGCGAGCAGGAGCCAACAGATGTGTCGCAGGGGCACCCTGTAGGAGTCGGCGTTCCAGGGCTCCTCCTCTCCCTCGTTCGAGGGAACCGACCCCCAGGCGTCGGCTTGCCGACGCCGCATAGAGCCCGCACGGGGTTTGCCCGTGCGGGCGTCTGTCTGCCCCGACGCAGGCCAGCACAAAGAGGCTTTACTTAATGGCCCGTGCGCCGCCCGACTGCGGACTTGATGCTGCTCGGGACGGTCAGCCTGTGGGCGCTCAACTTCACCGTCTCGAAGTACATCCTCGACGAGGGCTTCCGGC